>JAAYJN010000082.1 GCA_012522935.1 Candidatus Cloacimonadota bacterium
TTCAAACAGCTCCTGATGATATCCGGTTTTGATCGCTATTATCAGATAGCACGCTGTTTCAGAGATGAGGATTTGCGCGCAGACCGCCAGCCTGAATTCACCCAGCTTGATCTGGAAATGAGCTTTATCAGCATGGAAGAGATATTCGAGCTGATGGAAGGGCTGATGGCGCATATCTTCAAAGAGGTACTGGATTACAACCTTGTCACCCCCTTTCCACGTCTCAGTTACAGGGAGGCGATGGAGCGCTTTGGTTGTGACAAACCGGATTTACGCTTTGGGATGGAACTCAAAGACCTCACCGATATCTTTGGCGATACAGAATTTGCCGTATTCCGCTCTGCGCTCCAGAGTGATGGCGTGATAAAAGCCATTTCCATCCCCACAGCAGCCAGCTATAGCCGCAAACAAATGGATGCCTTGGTGGAGCTTGCCCGTCATCAGGGCGGCAAGGGGCTGGCATTCGTGAAATATCAATCCGGAGCCTTTGAGGCTGGCATAGGCAAGTTCATCACAGATAAAGAGCGAGATGCCGTCATCCAGAGGCTAAATGCGCAGGATGGTGATTTGATTGCCTTTGCCGCTGATGGCTTTGATATGGCTTGCAAGGTGTTGGCTGCCGTGCGCAACCAAACTGCGGAAGAGCTCAATCTCATTCCCAAGGATACCTTTGCCATGGCATGGATCACAGATTTCCCCCTCTTCCTGTATGACGGGGAAGCCCAGCGTTGGGAACCTGCCCATCATATGTTTTCCCTACCCAAAGAAGAGCACATCCCCTGGCTGGATGATCCCGCCCGCATTGGAGATATTCAGGGTCAGCTCTATGATATGGTGTGTAACGGAATGGAGCTTTCCTCAGGCAGCATCAGGTGTCACCGCTACGACATCCAAAAGAAAATCTTTGATATCCTTGGCTTTGCAGAGGAAGAGCTGAAAGAACGTTTTGGCTTCTTTTTGGAAGCCCTCAAATATGGCACACCCCCGCATGGAGGCATTGCACCTGGTTTGGACAGACTGGTGATGATTCTCAGCAATGCCGCCTCCATCCGCGACGTGATTGCCTTCCCCAAAACCCTCAAGGCTGCAGACCTGATGAGCGGAGCACCCAGCGAGGTGGCAGATTTGCAATGGAAAGAGTTGCATCTGAAACCAGAGGAATAGCCGTACTTACCGGTGGCAAAGGGCGCGGATCCAATCTCCGCGCCATCCACCAGTATTTCCAAGAGCAGGGCTTTCCCGCCCATATCAGATTGGTGATAGGGGATAGGCAGGGCTCTGCCGTGGAAGAACTATGTGCCAGCCTGGGGCTGAGATACCTCTTTAGCTCCTCCCAAGATATGCCTGCCTTTGAAGAGCGCCTGGCTGCCACTTTGGCAGATTATAAGGTGGAATTGCTTGCTCTGGCAGGCTTCCTCAAGCTCTTATCTGCTGATTTCTTGAGCAACATACAAATCCCCGTTCTCAATATCCATCCCGCTCTCATCCCTCACTATTGTGGCAAGGGAGTGTATGGTATGAAAGTGCATGAAGCTGTGTTTGCTCAGGCAGAAACACACAGTGGCGTCACCATCCATAAGGTGGATGGAATCTACGATCACGGCGCCATCATCGCCCAGGAAAAGATTGATATTTCAGATTGTGCCAGCCCTCAGGAGATAGCTGCCCGCGTCTTGGCTGTGGAACACCGGCTTTATGCCCCCACCATCCTCCAGGTATTGGCAGAGAGGGAAACATGAAGAAAGTGGCAATCGCCACCCTGGGTTGCAAGACAAATTCCTACGAATCCGCCCTCATCATCTCGTCCTTTGCCGATGATTATGAGGTGGTTGATTTTGATCAAGCCGCAGATATCTACATCATCAATACCTGCACGGTTACTGGGCGCACAGACTATAAAAGCCGCAACCTCATCCGCAAGGCACTAAAGCACAAAACAGCCAATCCCCAGATCCGCATCGTGGTAACCGGCTGTTACAGCCAAAGACATCCCCAAGAGGTATCCGCACTGGGAGCCATCGATGAGGTGGTGGATAACCAGAATAAAGACCGCATCCGCGCCATCTTGGCTGGTGAAGATAATATCTTCTCCGATGCCGCTTCCGCCTTCGAATACCGCTATGCCCCCATTACCTCAATGCTTGAGCGCAGCCGCGCCTTCCAAAAGATTCAGGATGGTTGTGGCTTGTTTTGCAGCTATTGTGCCGTCTCTCATGCGCGCGGTCCTTCACGCTCTGCCACAGTGGATGAAGTGTTGGAACAAGCCCGCCTCTTTGTGGCAAATGGTTATGCGGAGATAGTGTTGGGAGGCGTAAATCTGGGGCTGTATCGTGATAAAGAGACAGACCTTGCCGGTTTGATCCCCCATCTCAGAGAAGTAGAAGGGCTGCAGCTGCTGCGCCTTTCCTCCATGGAACCACATCTATTTAATGACACCTTGATAGAGGAAATGGCAAAAGGCGGCATAGCTTGCCCTCATTTTCATCTTTCCCTGCAATCAGGTTCCGATAGGATTCTCAAATCAATGAAGCGACGTTACCATGCGGAAGATATCCAACGCCTGGTGCAGAAGATTCTTGGTGCGATGCCCAATGCCGCGATTGGAGCCGATATCATCACCGGCTATCCATCCGAGACCCAAGCGGATTTTGAACAAAGCCTCTCCCTTATCAGAGAGCTTCCTTTGGCATATCTGCATGTATTTGCCTATTCCAAAAGACCGGGCACTCCCGCAGCGCTAATGCCGGAACAAATACCGGCTGCTATCAAGAAAGAGCGTTCTGCCCAACTTTTAAAACTATCTGCACAAAAGACTGCCGCTTTCACGAGGCAAATCATCGACAGGACGGTCCCGCTGAGGGGCATCGTGGAAGCACATCTGGATGGATATGCCACCTTCACCAGCGATCACTATATCAGAGGCTATACCGCCGATGCAACCAGAGTGGGAGAGCTGATAACAATAAACCCCGTCACTGCCTATCAAGATGGGCTGGTAGGCACTATCATCAACACATAAAAACAATATTAAATTGGAGCTATAATGCATCGTTATTTTATAATCTTTCTTATCATCCTCTTCTTAATTCCCACACACGGCATGGCGCTTGCATTGTACGAGAGCATCAGCACACCCAGTTTTAAGATCTATTATCGCGCGGGCTGGGAGACGGAAGCCCTGAACCTCTTGCAGGCAATGGAATATTGCCGCCCCTATGTGGAAGACCTCACGGGCAACAAAGTGCCCCAGATTCCCATCGTGATCGAGGATATGGGCAATATGGTGAATGGCTATACAAACGTTCCCAGCCACAAAATAGCCGTCTTTGCCTATCCCCCCAGTGGCGATATCCTTGCCAATGGAGAGGATTGGTGGCTTACTGTGGGAATGCATGAATATATTCACTTGGCTCAGATTACCAAGATTGATGATGAGCCGGCTCTATTGCGTTTCCTCTTTGGCAATCTCCTCTATCCCAATCTCTATCAGCCCAATTGGATGAGTGAAGCCATCACCGTTTATGGGGAATCAGCCTTATCCAAGTTTAGTGGCAGGATGAATGGCGGCACCTATCCAGCCATCATTTCAGCGCTATCCAAAGAAGGCAAGATGCCCTCGCTGGCTCAGGCTGGCTATTATAGTCAAAGCGCCCCTTTGGCAAATTACTATGTTTATGGCGGCAGCTTCTATCAGTATTTGGCTGATACATACGGACAGGAAAAGTTTTCCATCCTCTTCAA
>JAAYJN010000083.1 GCA_012522935.1 Candidatus Cloacimonadota bacterium
AGGAATAATGCGGGCACACCTGCCTCCCCCGCAAATAAGAGTTGACAGATTTTGCCATTGATTTGCTCATGATCAAAGCGTTTAAGAATTGAACAGGCAGCTGTTTACCGGTATGCAAAAGGATTGTTTTATTAAGCCCATATCCTGATTGGTAACACTGCAAACAATGAACAGACATAAACTTATGACCAATAGAGAGAACATGGAAAAAACGAACTTTGACCTCTTTGAGCTCTTGCGCATCATGATAGCCAAACGTGTGCTCATCCTGATCATCACAGGTGTGGTGGCAATCGCAGCAGTGATTTACAGCCTGGTGACTCCGCAAATCTGGTCTTCCAGTGCCAGCTTTTTTGCCGTGGGCAACGAGATCAGCGAACTCCCCTTCAATATCCCCGGATTCTCTGGCATTTCCGCCAGTCTTTTGGGCAATGACGGCTCTGCCAAGGCGGAAAACTTTGTGACGGTGATGCAAAGCCGCACCTTTAGCGAGGAGATAATCCGCAAGTTTGACCTGATCCCATACTTCAAGCTGAACGATCCGGATTCCCTGCGCAACATGGATAATGCGCTCAAAAAATACAAGTCATCTGTGGTTTCGATGAAGGTGGATGACAAGCTGGGGCTGGTGGTGATCAACGTGAAAACCAAGGATAAAAAACTGAGCATGGATATCGTGAACCACTATTTGACGCGCCTTGATGAATATAACCGCAATCAGAAGGTTACCCAGGGGCGACTGAATCGTGAGTTTTTGGAAGCTCGTGTAAATGAGACCCGCGCCATCCTGGATTCCTTGATCATTGTAAATAGAGGGTTTCAGGAAAGCAGCAAAGCCATAGACCTGGAGGCCCAGGCCAGAGCGATGATCGACAGCTATGGAGATGTGATAGCAGAAAAGATGAAAAGCGATATCGAGCTGGAATTGGCACGCTCCACCTATGGCAATCATCATCCAGCAGTGGAAGAGCTTGCTCTCAAAAACCAAACCCTCCAAAAACAGATTAGAGAGCTGGAAAAGGGCGGTTCCAGACCCAAGCCCGAATTCCTGCTGGATATAGGCAAAATCCCCCAAATTTCATCCCAGTATGCCCAGATCAAGATGAATATGGAAATCTATAAAAAGGTATATGAATTCCTCTATCCCCAATATGAGGCTGCCCGTCTTTCCGAGCTCAAAGGTATGCCCACCATCGAGATCTTGGACCAACCGCGCATGGCAGGCAATCGGGATAAACCCAAGCGCGCCTTTATCTGTATAGTTGCCACCATCCTGGGCTTTATCTTTGCCACTATTTTGGCTCTGGCATTTGAGATCTACACACGTAACAAGCATCGCCTCTTCCAAAAGATACAGAGCTGAGGCCGTCGTCTTCCTGCCGGTTAGACCCAGAGAATGCATTTCCCCCAATGCCTATGGTAGATAAGACAAGCCCCAGACAAACCTGGCTGATCGCCCTCGCCGCTCCTTTGATGGCTGTAATCAGCGTGTTTGCCAGCAGCATGATGCAAGAGCTTTCCCTGGGCTTTCTATTGTTGATGTTGGCGCTATTTGCCGCTGCGGCGCTGTATGACATGGTGTTTGGCTTGTCACTACATGCCATCCTGCCTTTGATCGGGCTGTTTTTTATCAAACCCCTGGAATATAGCTTCTATTTTGTGCTGTTGCTCTTTGTCTTTGTATTTTTAATCGAATACCTGCAAAAAGAGCGGGTGCAACTGATTATCCCCCATCCCCTGGCATTCACGCTGCTATTGGCTTTTGGCATCCTGAGCGCCACCAAAATCCAAGTTCCGATGGGCTATACCTATTTTATCAGCACGGTGCTGGTTCCCATCTTTTTGCTTACTGTGTTTCGTAATATTCACCTCACGCGCCATAGCTTGCGCCTATGGATGCAGGTGATCAGCTATATCGCTGCATTTGTGGGGCTCTAAGGCGTTGTGATTGCCCTGCTCAATCCCTTTGAACGTCTGGGCTCATTTTGGGTGACGGCAATGACTATCAACGGCTTTTATACGGTGGCTTTCTTTTTTGCCATCACCTTGGCGTTGTATCACAAGAGCAGGCTTAAAAAACTGGTGAATGCCATTTGTGCGCTGCTCATCCTCTTGGGCATGCTCTACACTTATACCCGCATGGCGATCTTGGCGGTGGCTTTTGGGATTTTCCTGTTGATGCTGCGCCTGAAAGTGATGCGTTATCTGGGATTGGCTTTGATGCTCTTGATGCCACTCTTGATCCCCTCTTCGATGAGCAGCCGCATACAGCTGGGCTTTACTTATGACGTCTCTTTGGTGATACGGGCTTTGGCGTGGTATTTGGCTATTACCCAAATCATCAGATTCCCGCTCACCGGTATGGGCTTCAGCGTGTGGTCCACCTGGTATGCAAAGGTAATCCCCCTGCCCATGCTATATGCCCAACACACCCACAATCTTTTCTTGAACCTGATGATAGATATGGGAATCATCGGCACGGGGGCATTTTTGTATCTGATCTTCATCCCGATGCACCGCTATTACAGGCGCTTTATCAAGGGCAGCCAGGATATTCTCAGCTTTGGCTTTTGGGTATCAATGATGGCACTGCTCTTTGCCTGCATCACAGATATCTTTATCCAACAATATTCCATCAGCATCCTCTTTTGGGTGTCTCTGGGACTGATGATTTCCCTCAATTCATCCCCGCAAAACGAGCCTCTGCGTAAGCAATTATAAATCCTCACCCAAAACTGCAAAATTAGGGCGAATTTGGACAGGGCTTGGGCATTAGGAGAGCAGACAGATATCTACCATATTCATAATATGGAAGTTATAATTAAGTGGCTCAAATAACTATGGAGTGCGATTGAGAACAATCACATTTATTCACCATCAATGATATAGCCCATACCCTCATACCCCTTTATTCGCTTTCTGTACATGTTCACAAGCATTGGCTCGGTCTAAATAACCGTGATTGGATTAGTAGTCTTAAATATGATGTATCCGGGGACATAAACACCCGCAATTGCTGCTGTGCTCAATAAAATGGGCATGACACTTACGTATATTATTTGTTTCATCTTATCTTAAATACAAGATTTTTCTGCTTGACTTGTATTTGCCTTTTTCAAGTACAACAAAATAGACACCGCCACAAACCTGGTTTCCGTCATCATCTTTAGCATCCCATAAAAAGCTGTGATCGCCCGCAGTCTTGGCAGAAATATTGTGAGTTCTGATCCTTTGCCCCTTGATGTTATAGATACTGAGCTTGCATTGTCCCGGTTCAGGTATTTTGGCTGTGATTGTGCTTTTATCTGAAAAGGGATTGGGATGGCTGGAGACGGAAAACTGGGCTTGTGGTATTGAATGATCAGAGTTGGATACTCCGTCTGAAAGAGTATAAACAATTTTCGGAGATCGTGGTAACTGAGGATTGCTATATGATGGATACACGATGAAGTCATCTCTGTTATCCCAATCGGAAAAGCCATCCAAATAAATGCGATATTGGGTAAGCGACCTATTTGCAGCATAATCCATTAAAAGACATTCGGTAACATCATAAGTCACCCAACTTGGTACTACAAGGGTCTCATGAGTAAAGAGAGTAAAGGATGCATATACAGAATTTGGAATCACGTCATTGGAATTAAAAACACTACCATAATCAATATGCTCCAATATCCCCTCTGGATATACTACGGCATCCCCATAATTAAATATTGGATAAATACCCGCAGTAGAATTACCCGCAGTAGCCCCTATGTACATCATGAGATTTGCAGATTTAATCTTGTAACCTTCAGGTATGCTCGGCAATTCAAAGGAAAGATAGCCGATGCTGGCAAAGCGCACCATCCAGCACCAACTGTAATAATCTCCAATATATGTTTCCCCTTCCTGCCAATTTGCATCTACCGTAATGTAGTCCTTTTGATAATAAATCGACCCGCTGAGCCGGTCAACCGCCCATAACGAATCAACGATTTCATGTTTGGTACTGCCATTTTTAGCAGTAAATGGGTCTGCTCCGGAAAATAAAAGACCTGCAAACAGCAGCATTGCCATAATACAAATCAATCTCGTTTTCATCTCACACCTCCCTTGAGGTTTTTTAATCTGTCAAATGAATGTAGCCAAGATACCAATTTCCAGTGGCATGGTTGTTTCTCAAGGCCAAATCCAAACTGGCTTTGACCGAGGCAGGGCAAGGGTTTGGGGCTCATTGTTAATCTATTTTAATATTGTGTTATGACGTCCTGAAATGAATTCGATGCAGTGTGGTTTGTTGAGAGATAAATGTCAAGAGGAAATTTTGTAGGCTTTCTCATGTTTTGCATCTTTCAGAGCTTCGATCAAGTATAGCGCAC
>JAAYJN010000011.1 GCA_012522935.1 Candidatus Cloacimonadota bacterium
GCGGGGGAGAGGCGGGCGCGGCGCATCTGCCAATCGCGTTGGATGCCGCTGGATGCATAAAAGAGGGTGTCGCGTCCGCTCTGGCGGTTGATTTTATCCATGATGTCCATCAAAATCTTGCGTTTATCATCCAGATAGTTGGTCTGCAAAAAGTTCAGGGGCACGTCATCTGCATGCACGATGTCGCTGATCATCACGCCAGCTTTTTTATATTGAAAGCCCGGTAGATACACTTCGTTGAGGAGGCTCAGGGCGCTTTTGATCAATTCCGGAGTATAGGCGGTGGGCGGGGAAAGCTCGATCTGAAGGGAATTGCTGTATTGGGGACCGGATTTGAAGCGATTGGTGCTCAAGAACACCATCAGATTGCCTGCCACCCCATCTTGCATCCTCAGCTTCTCCGCAGCGCGCGTTACATAGGCGGAAACGGCTTCTGACAGCTCCTCGAGGCTTTCCACCTGCTTGCCAAAGGAACGTGAAACCACGATGCTTTTCTTGGGGCTGGGGGCATTATCCAGATCAATGGCAGCATAGCCGCGCAGCTCCAAAACCGTCTTGTGTCCCACCGAGGTCATATAGTGATCTATAAATCTATCATCGGCGTTGCGTAAAGACCAGGCGTTGTCTATCCCGTTTTGGATCAAAAACTTGTTATATTGCCTGCCAATGCCCCACACGGTGCCCACGGGAGTTTTAAGTAGTGCCTTTTGGATGCGCTCTTCATCCGTCAGATCCAGCACGCCTCTGAAGGCGGGCACGCGCTTTGCCCAGTGGTTGGCGATCTTGGCCAAAGTCTTGGAGCTGGAAATGCCTATGGAAACGGGGATGCCAGTCCATTGCTTCACCGTGCGGATGATCTGCCTGCCATACTCTTCCCAGTTTTTGGCTCTGATGCCGTTCAACAGCAAAAACGCCTCATCTATGGAATAAATCTCCACTTCCGGGGCAAAGGACGCCAAGCTTGCCATCACGCGGGCAGACATATCTCCATAGAGGGCGTAATTTGAGGAAAGCAGGGTGCCGCCATGTTTTTGGATCAAGCCCTCATACTTGAAGCCCGGCGCACCCATGGGAATGCCCAATGCCTTGATCTCATTGGAACGGGAGACGATGCAACCGTCATTATTGGAAAGCACAGCCACGGGTTTGCCCTCCAAAGAAGGGTCAAAGACGCGCTCGCAGGATACATAAAAGTTGTTGCAATCCACGAGGGCGATTGTTTCCGAATTGCTCAATCCATGATTATTCATCTTTTCCTCCAATGCAGCAGATTATGGGGGGCATCTTTTGTCAAGGCTTGCTTTGCCCCCTGCTTTCTTATTAACCACCCATGTCTCTCCTTTGCCTCGACAAGGGTGAGACAAGGGTGAGACAAGGGTGGTTAATGGGCAAGAGCGAGGTAGTGAGTGTCCCGTCCTGTTCGCTGAACGAGCAGTAACACTGGCTTTCAGCCGGTCGTTCCACCGGTTTTTAACCGGTTGTTATAGATGGGTTTAAGGTATTCAGGGGTTAGGATGGAGCGCTGCGCTCGACGGTAGCTCGCTTTGCTCGCAGGATAGTTTAATAAAAGCCAACTTTAGCCTGTTTTTAATTAAGGCAATATTTCCATATCTTCGACATCTCGCAGTCATAATGTCTCTCAACTATCACCTTGATTTCTTTAAAAAAAAGTGGTAAGTGGCTGTATCCCCTGGCCTTAGACGGGCGTTTCGCCGACTTCAGTCGGCTTTTATAATTAAAACAATATTTCCATATTTACGATATCTTGTAGTCACAATATCTCTTTCAACTCTTAAGAACGTTGAACAATTCATGCTGGGTTGAGTTGCTCAACGGTCTTGTGGTGAGTGATGGGTGAGTGGTGGACGGCATAGATTGACTGCTTTTCAAAGAAAGACGGCAATCCTGTATCTGTCTCTATAATAACACTTTCCAGAGGGGGAAGAAGTGGGCGCAAGAATCTGCTTGACAAAAAAAGCACCCCTCCAAAGGCTGGTTCTTAATCTTTTGAAAAAGAATAGTTGGGGCATTAGCTCAGCTGGGAGAGCGCATGACTGGCAGTCATGAGGGCAACGGTTCGATCCCGTTATGCTCCACCAACATTTCAGGCGGTTTGTCTAACTTGCATTTGGCAAAAATATGACAAACCGCCTTTTATTTATTTCCAGCATTCTCCATTCTAAGTCCATCCATTTGAAACTTACATCATGTAAAACTGACCGTTTGTTTTGGCTGTATTTCTCGTTGCCTTTTTTAATGGCGTCTTAACATCCGACTTAAAGGTACTGAAAGACAAAACTAAGTCAAGGTAGCTATTATCCAGCTACTCTCCTTCATTGCCAACTGGTGAAAAGAGCTCCGGATCGGTGGGAAACTATATCTTTCAGAAGCTATGGAGAAGGTCAGATAAAACCTGGAGAGTTTATTCAATTTTAGTGCAACTTGGCAAAGAATACTGCAAATTGTGCAGCGAAATCTGCAAACTGTCGCATCGTAGCGCATCCTTACTCATCCTTTCCAAGACTCTTTTAGGTAGTTTTTGACTGGGTATCTGCAAATTAGATCACCGAAAACTTCAAATTATGACAGGATATCTGCAAGTGAATGATCACAGCAATGGTTCTCAAATGGGGTACTCATAGGTTCCTCTTTATTTTGGGATTGACAGCTTGACATACTTTTCACGCTTGGTCAGCTGAGGATGAGATGAACACCGATAATGAAGAACTAAAGAAGCAACTCCAAGATGCGCTAAAGCGGATTAGTGTTCTGGAGGCAGAGAACTCCAGGCTGAGAGATTTGGCATCAAATGTTACTCATCCATCAGACTTGAATACTGAGTCCTCAAATCCAACTGAAAACTTTCAGAAGCATAGCAAAGAGAATTCACAATCAGTAAGTGCAAGCTCTTTTGATGCTACAATCAACAATCAATCCAGTCCAGAAAACAAGGTACAGCTCTTTCGCAGCTTATTTCAGGGAAGAGAAGACGTGTTTGCAATCAGATGGGTTGGCAAAAACAATAAGTCAGGCTACTCACCAGCTTGCTATAATGATTGGAAACACGATGTGTGTGGCAAGTATAAGAAAATCCCCTGCGCAAACTGTAAGAACAGAAAGTTTATCCCACTTGATGATAAACAGATCTACAGGCACCTGAGTGGTGAGATTATAGTTGGTATTTACCCCCTGCTGGAAGATGATACATGCAAGTTTCTGGCTATAGATTTTGATAAGATGGGATGGCGGGATGATGTGAGGGCATTGATCGATGTCTGCAATCAGTATCATGTTCCTAGCTATGTTGAGATATCCAGGTCAGGGAACGGTGCCCATGTTTGGTTCTTCTTTGATGAAAAGATATCAGCAGCCCAGGCACGCAGATTAGGAACAGTACTGCTTACAAATACTATGGAGAGTTATCACCAAATCGGCTTTGATTCATTTGACCGCATGTTTCCTAACCAAGATACTATGCCCAAAGGTGGGTTTGGAAATCTGATTGCCTTGCCCCTGCAAAAGAAAGTGCGCGAGAGTGGGCACAGTGAGTTTGTTGATCACCAGTTGAGTAGGATTGATGATCAATGGCGCTTCCTGGCACAAGTAGAAAGACTTAGTATGCAGAAGATCAATCAAATCCTTGCAGAACTCCCTAATGGTCATGGTTCTATGGGATTATCCCAGATCATTGCACCTGAAGTAGATGAAACCATGCCCTGGGAAGCAAAGCAAGCCCAACCTGAGTATTACAAAGATTTACCCTCTCAGATTCAAATAGTCCTAAGTAATATGATATACATTGAGAAAGCCGGACTTCCACAGAAGCTAATGTCCAATATCATCAGGGTTGCAGCCTTCCAGAATCCAGAATTTTACCGCGCTCAAGCCATGAGAATGCCAATCTACAATATACCCAGGATTATCAATCTATCATCAGAAACAGACGAATACCTTGTAATCCCGAGAGGGTGTTTGGACGATATCATAAAGCTCGTGTCAAATCTGGGCATTGAGCTGATCCAGAAGGATTTGAGATTCCCAGGAGCCCCCATCGATGCTGCTTTCATTGGTAATTTAAGTAGTGAACAACTCCTTGCCGGATCAGCGATGCTCAAGCACGATAATGGCATTCTCTCAGCTACTACGGCATTTGGCAAGACAGTAGTGGCAATCTGGATGATTGCACAAAGGCGGACCAATACTCTGGTCGTCGTACATCGCAGGCAGTTAATGAACCAATGGGTAGAGCGGCTGAAGTGTTTTCTGCAAGAACCGGAAATAGGACAAATCGGAGGAGGTATAGATAAAAGAACCAACAAGATCGATGTTGCCATTATTCAGAGTCTTACTCACAAACACGCAGTTAAAGATCTCGTTAAGGATTATGGCATGGTTATTGTAGATGAGTGTCACCATATTTCTGCCTTTAGCTTTGAAAAGGTTCTCAAATCTGTTAAGGCAAAGTACGTCTACGGGCTCACTGCCACTCCAATTCGCCAGGATGGTCATCACCCAATAGTCTTTATGCAATGCGCCCCTATCCGTTATAAAGTAGATGCCAAATCTCAAGTTCTGCTAAGGTCTTTCACTCACAAGGTTATAACTCGCCAAACCACCTTCTCAATGATAAAAACTAGCGAGGAAGCAGAGATCAAGATCACTGACATCTATAAGGCTTTAGTGGAGGACACTAAGCGAAATGATATGATCCTCGATGACATCATTGAGGCAATCGTAGCCGGTAAAAGCCCACTTGTCCTGACTGAGAGAACTGCTCACGTGGAGTTCTTTGCTCAGAAACTCGCAGGCTTCTCCAAGCACGTAATCGCATTACGGGGTGGCATGGGCAGGAAGCAGCTAAAAGCAGTAATGGATAAGCTACACTCCATACCTGATGAGGATGAGAGAGTGATTATAGCAACAGGAAAATACATTGGGGAGGGCTTTGATGACAGCAGACTGGACACCTTGTTCCTTACTATGCCCATATCTTGGAAAGGAGTATTGCAACAATATGCTGGCAGGCTGCATAGGGCTCATGATAACAAAACAGAAGTTGTGATCTACGATTATGTCGATATGAGCGAACCGATGCTTGCGAACATGTATAGAAAGCGATTGAAGGGATATGAGGGTATGGGGTATGCTATCAGCAGCAAGTAAGGTTATTATGGTTGGAATTGTGAGCCTACTCAGCCATCCAGCCATCTGGCAGGAAAAGTGGGTTACATAGCCAATGATTTTTCTTTCTGATGATTCCTAAAGCCCCGGAAGTATCTGTGATAATGTTTGGGAATGCGCTGATAATGTGAATTGTTGGTTCGTTTTCAATTGCATTCTTGAGTAATTCAAATCGCTTTATTATTGCTTCCCGATATGAATATAGTAGAGATCTGTCCTCAATAAGTAACAAATCCACTTTATCCGAATAAACCTTATTTCGCTTTGACTCTCTATTGCAGACAAGACGATAGATACCCATTGTTTTTCAGCATACCAGCCATACATTCCAGTACCTTGCAAAGAAGCTCCTTTCTTTACGAGGTTTTTCCGCATTTCTCCTTTTGAATTGATATATGAAGGGGAAGTTATCAAGACTGAGACATCGATCTTGATCCTTAATTGGTATGGAATAGAAGAATTTAGAATGAGACTAAGCTTGGCTGGATTCAAAGATATTAGTTACCAGATAGCTTATGGGAAAGATGAGGTGGGCATTGTTACCTTTGTTGCTTGCAAATAGGATTCTTTGATTGAACCTCCACCCTTACCTGTATACCATCCTATTTATTATCGCTTGATCTGTATCCCCTGGGCTTTAGCCGGGAGTTTCACCGACTTTAGTCGGCCTTAAGTTAGTGCATATCAGTTATATACACGAATTTATGAGATAGGCTTGAAGGAAATCTATGGTTCTACCGAAGCCTGATATCAAAAACTAAAAATGCCGTCTCTCCGAGACTCGTAACTTATTATTATCGTTGAAATTGACCTAAAATATCGTCTCTCCGAGACTCGGATGGGTATTGCATCATACTCTTTGGAATATCACATCTTGATCCAGATTTGTCAGGGTCATTTCAAATCAATACTACCTAACCGAATGAGTCTCGGAGAGACGTCAGTTCAGGTCAAAATCAAGCGGGCGTCACCCGCCTTCCTTCGAGCGACAGCGAGCCTCGAGCGAAGCGAGTTCCCCAATAGGTGCGTCAGCACCTTTCTATTGCGCTAAACAGGTCTGAAATGCCGTTTCTCTGAGAGTCGTAACTTATACTTATAGCGAGAGTTGGCCTATAATGCCGTCTCTGGTGAGACTCAGGAGCGCACGCGATGCGTGCTTAGGGGAACAGTGGACAATGGACAGGAGCTCGTTTTGCGAGCAGAGGCCAGAGACCAGAGGCCAGAGGCCAGAGATTAGAGGCCAGAGGTTAGAGGCCAGAGGTTAGATCAGGGAATTATAAATGCATCTTGACAAATTCTCCTGCCAGGCAAAACTGGGGTTCAAGCTTTGATTGATGCCATATCGCCTTATATTGTAGATACATGAGGCATCAGAATCATCACATAACGTATGAATTAAGAGGAAATCATGAGCAAACAGAAGAAAGATACCATCAGCCAATTGCAGGCACAGACGCGGGCTGCGCGTGCCGCAATCCTATCCATGACCACCCTTTCTGGCAGTGGCCATCCCGGCGGTTCCATGAGCGCCATCGATATTCTGGCCTGCATTTACCACAGCATGCGCTTTGATCCCCAAAATCCACAGTGGGAGGAGCGTGACAGGGTAATCGTGAGCAATGGCCATATTTCCCCGGCGGTATATTCCATCTTGGGCTTGAATGGGTTTTTCCCCTTGGATGAAGCGATTTCCCAATTCCGCCTCACCGGCAGCCGTTATGAGGGACATATCGAGCGCGAGGTGCCCGGCGTGGAATGGACCACCGGCAACTTGGGTCAGGGCCTTTCCGCCGCAGTAGGTATGGCGTTGGCGGCTCAGATCAAGGGGCAGAATCACTACGTTTATGCGCTGATGGGTGATGGCGAACAGCAGAAGGGGCAGATTGGCGAAGCTCGCCGTTTGGCAGTGAAATATCGCCTCAACAGATTGATCGCGATAGTGGACTATAACCGCCTGCAGATCAGCGGGCAAATCCACGACGTGATGCCGCAGAACATCCGTAAAAACTGGGAATCTGACGGCTGGACGGTGATGGAAGTGAATGGTCATGATTTTGATCAAATCCTGCAAACCCTGGAGCAAGCCCGGCAGAAGGATAATCCCGTGATGATCCTTGCCCGCACGGTGATGGGCAAGGGCGTGGACTTTATGGAAGACCAAGCAAAATATCACGGTGCCACCCTGAGGGAAGAGCAATTGGCAGAGGCTTTGGCACTGCTTGAGGAGCCAAACCGTTTTGCCGAATATCAGAAGATGCGCCAAGACGCCAAGGTGCGGGGAGCGGAGAATACCTCCATCTTTGCCCTGAAAGCTTCATTCGATAGGGGACAAACCAAGGTTTATGAATATGTTACAGATAACCGCAGTGCCTGGGGCAATGCCATCAGCGATTTGGGAGAGATCAACAAAGATAATCCCACGCCCATCGTGGTTTTGGATTGTGACTTGGCATCCAGCGTGAAGACGGATGATTTTGCCCGTCGCCTCCCCGATCGCTTTATTCAAGCAGGCATCATGGAGCACAATACCGCCGTGGTGGCAGGCGCCATCTCCAGCTGTGGGATCCAGACCTTCTGGGCTGGATTTGGGATGTTTGGCATCGCAGAAGTATATAACATGCAGCGGCTTAACGATATTAACTGGACAAATCTGAAGGTGGTGCTCACCCACGTGGGACTGGATGTGGGTGCCGATGGTAAAACCCATCAGAGTATAGACTATATCTCGCTTTCCCGCAATCTGCACAATTTCCGTCTCATCCTGCCCGCAGATCCCAATCAAACAGATCGCATCATCCGCTGGCTGATTGATAAGCCCGGCAATTATATCATCGCGATGGGTCGCTCCCGTATCCCCATCATCAAAACTGAGGAAGGAGCGGTTTTCTATGACGCAAATTATGATTTTAACTATGGCAAGGCGGATGTGTTGAGGAAGGGTGACCAAGGCTGCGTGTTGGTTACCGGAACGCCTGTTGCCAATACGATCACAGCCGTTGACGCTCTGCGGGAGCAGGGTATCAATCCTCAGCTTTATTACGTCTCCTCACCTTTGCAACTGGATGATGAGCTGTTGGCAAAAGTGGCTGCCAGCAAGTATGTGGTAACCATCGAAGATCATCACGTGCAAGGCGGCTTGGGAACCACATTGGCAGATAGATTGTTGGAAAAGGGATTGTTCGCTCAGCTGCTCAAGATAGGCGTGAAGGGATATCCTCATTCCGGACCCTCAGACGAGCTGTACGCACTGGAGGGCTTGGATGCAGCCAGCCTTCAGGCTTCCATATCCGGTTGGTTCAGCAAGCTGAAATAGGATTATACCCTTTTAATAATCGATTGCCAGAGGTCGGAAACACCTTCCATGACCGATCTGAGCGCATAGGCTAACACGTGGCGCAGGGGAACTGCCTTCTTTTCCACCACAAACAGCAGTGGGATAATGGTGAGCCAACGCAGGATGCCGCCGATGCCGAAGACCACCTGCTCTGGCTCCAAGACCTTCCAGCCCAGGTCCAGATGCCCGGGGAAAAAGGCACCGGAAAGCAGGGTGGAGGTCATCATGCTCACTCCGGCAAGGGCCCCATAAAGACCACTGTAAACCTGCTGTTTGCCCTTGGGAGCAATCGCCAGTACAAAATTGGTAGCCACGATGGTATTGCCAGTCCACATAATGCCGGAAATCACCGCTTCCATCCATAGAATGCTGTAATTACCCGGCCCGGTGAAGAGCCAAAGCATGGGGTTCAATCCGCCCAAAAACACGCAGATTTTCATGGCGGTTTTATTGCCCAGACGGTCTACAAACCTGCCCCAAAAGGTGAATGCCACCAGCGAAGAGGCGTTGTGCAGGGTGCCATAAAGCTGCATGGTAAACATCCCCATCTTTAGCTTTTGGATCATGAAGGGTCCCCAAAATGCGCTGCCCACGCCAATCGCCAACATCCACCACATTCCAAATATCAGCAGCTTGCGAAAGTTTACATCCTTAAATGGCTGGCTGTATTCCTTGCGGAGGCTGATGATGGGCTCTGCCTTCACGATGCGTTCCGGTTGTCTGGAAAGCACATAGAGGCCGATGAAGGAAATGAGGCTGCCAAAGATAAACATTCCGCTGATAAAGTACGGCTGATTGGCGGGGATAAACCACTTGCCCAATCCCACGCCATCCACGAGGATAGACCTTGCCAGTCCTGAGGTGGCTTCGAACATATCTATATACAGGCTAAAGATATAGCCCACTATCAAGCCAGCAAGGATGACTATTTGATTGCGCCGGGAAAAGAACCTGCCTCTGATATTTTGCGGGATGAGATCGCTGATCCAGGCTATCCAGATATTACCGCCAATTGCCAAGAGCGAGGCACTGGAAAAGAGCAGCGCCAAGACAAACCAGATTGCCGTATTTTGGCTGGAAAACAGCAGGGCGGCAGCAGTGAAAAAGGTGAGAAACCTGCCCGCAGCGGTGATCCACACACAAGCCCACTTTCTGGCTTTGAGCCTGTGGGTGAGTGCCAAGCCCAAGGGTTGAAAGAGGGCGGATACCTGCCCCAAGGCGCTGAGCAGGGAAAATTGGAACGGGGTGGCTCCCAAGATCACCAAAAACTTGGTCACAAAGCTGCTGCCAATCTGGCACAAAGCTTGATATATCTGGGCAAACACTCCATCAATTATGGATAAACGCATCCCCTTGCGCACGATTTGCTGTTTGCCTTTGGCGGATCGTGTGCCTTTGGAAGAGGGGAGAGGAGTGCTGCTTTTCATAAATTGGAGCCAGCTTTTTACCCTTTGCCTTCTTGTAAAGCAATTTGTGGCGCAATACGGAATTGGCGGCAAAGCGATATTGTCTTGACAAGATTCGAGGCTCATTTTTCCTGACGCAACTGCGGGGTGTGGCGCAGCCCGGTTAGCGCACTGGTTTTGGGAACCAGGAGTCGGAGGTTCGAATCCTCTCACCCCGACCACAATATTTATCTCTCGTGGGCGCTTAGCTCAGTTGGCAGAGCGCTTGCTTTACACGCAAGATGTCAGGGGTTCAAGTCCCTTAGCGCCCACCACTTTATACATTTGGAAGGAAGATGAAAATAGCCGTCACCGGAGCGAATGGCTTTTTGGGCAGTAAGTTTGTGAGCGGATTACAATCCCCAAATTGGCAAACCCTTGCCTTGTTGCGCCCAAATGCTGATCCTTCCCTGCTGTCAGCCGATCAATCCATCCAAACAGTTGATTACACAGACGTCTCATCCATCCTCTCTTGCTTGTCCGGCTGTGATGTATTGATCCACAATGCCGGCAAGACGCGCACCAGCACCTTCCAGGAGATGATGCAGGCGAATGTGGGCATCACCGCACGGGTGTTGGAGGCGGTCAACCTCTCTGATATCAAGCATTTTATCTATATCAGTTCCCAGGCGGCATCGCGCCCTTCCCCGGATGGGAAACCCATCGATGAAGAGATGGCATCCGCCCCCGTGAATTGGTACGGCAAGAGCAAGCTGTGGGCGGAAAGGGTGATAAAGCAGCGCTGTGAGAAGGATTGGAGCATCATCCGTCCCGTTCCGGTTTATGGCGCTGGAGACAGGGATTTCCTCAGCCTGTTCCAGATGGCAAAGAAGGGGCTATCTCTCAGCATGGCAAATGATAAGCAAATCCTGAATATGATCAGTGCGGCACAGCTCACAGATTTTGTAAAGCTCTGCATCCAGCAGCCAGAGGCACGGAATCAGCTTTTCTTTGCCTCCGACGGAGGGGAATATACCCAAGCCAGCATTACGGAAGCCATATCCAAGGCTGTGGGGAAGAGGGGCATCCGCCTCAGAATACCCAAAGCGATGGCAACCACAGTGTTTGCAGGTGGAGAGCTGTGGGCTAAGTTTACACATAAATCCTCTGTGATCACTTGGCAAAAGTATCTGGAGCTGAGCACTTCCCACTGGAATTGTGATATCTCGAAAGCGCGCCTCCTCTTGGGCTGGGCGCCCCAGGAAGATTTTGAAGAGCAAATCAAGGAGACTTACCAATGGTATTGCGACCACGGCTGGCTTTGATAATCGCCTTTCTTGCCTGTTCTCTTGCGCTGGCGTCCCAACCGCTGTTTTTGGAAAACGCACCTATCTTGGAACTCCCTGCAGATCAAGACTTTGGAGATGTGCCTCCCACAGTGTTATTGCGCATTGCCGTGTTGCAGGATTCCACCTATACCCTCATCAGCGTCCAGCCTGCAACGCTCCGTGCGCAGGTGGATATTTATTTATATTCCCATGATCTCTTTTCCCTGCTGCCCCAGGGCAATACCCCCGGCATGTATGAGGTGGAGATTGCCGTCTATCAAAGCGAAGAGGTGATGGCAAAGCAGGATGAGCACAAGCTGAAGGCGGACATTGAAGATTGGATAGTGGCAGATAAAGGGCGGACTTCTGCCCACCAGCCCATCCGTGGCTATCTGGACCCGTGGGCGGCTGAGGACCTGGCGTATAAAACGGCAAATAATATTTCCGGCTTGATGACGGGCGCCCGCGTTCTGCGCCTGCATAATATGGATGTGCCGCAGAGCCTTCTGGAGCCATCTCAGCAGAGTCTATGGCTACAATCCATGCAGGATTCGGATTATCCATATCCGGTTCTCCTCACCTCCCTGGCGGCTGGTATGGGGGAGCTGGACAATCGCTATGCTTTAGTGAGGCTAAAACGGAATGACATCTTTGGCGTGCCGGGCTTGTATTATGGCTTGGATTTGGATCTCACGAATGCCCAGTGGCTGGCAAAAAGCTCCGCCCAGACCAATACCCGCCACAGCCTCAGCATCCCTTTGCACTGGCTGAAGGTAAACTTGGAATACGCAGATATCGCCCAGGATCACAGCAGCATCAGCCTCGATCCCGTGTATTGGCGTTCTCCGCTATCGGAAGTGGAAAGAACGGGAGCATATCTTTGGACTCAAGTAACCACAAACTGGCTGGATCTTGATTTTGCCCGCAGGCGTGAGACGCTGCGCTCCGCTGATTTTGCCGGGAATATACGCAATCTGCTATACCAGTTGCGCGCGGGAAAGGACATACAGATAGGCAATTGGGATCTGGCTGCACATTGGACACAAGCCTGGCGGGAAAACGATTTTACCCTGCCCCGCATCTCTTATCAAAGTGAATACAAGAGCTTGGCAGAGCTGAAGCTGGGCTACCAGCACCAGGGCTTCAACGCTAATGCAGGCATGCAGCTGGCAGATTTGGAAGATGCCATCCTGGATGCTGATTTGGCTTATCAATTTGGAATCTTTAGTGTAGGCATGGGTCTCAAAACAGATCTCTCCACCTACCAGCCCTGCGTGAGCGTGAGTGATATTTATACCTCCGGCGGTGTGCTGGATTACCGGGACATCCGGCAGAGGCGTAAAGCTTCTTTGGAACTGGGCTTGGATCTTTCCAGCCTGCGGCTGGGCATCGGGCTGGGAAACGAGCTTTATAAGATATCGTTCCTGGATAATGGGCAACTCTTGCAAGCAGATGCCAGCCCCATCGTGATCGGCATGGGAGCCATCTTTGAAAAGGATTGGCGGATACTTTCCACCATCCTGAGGCATAATATGTTGTGGATGCAGGAATGTGATCAGATGCGCGACGATCCAGCTTTCAGAGGGTTTGGAGAACTGGAGCTAAGGCGCGATTTGGCATACAATAACGCCATCTTTGCCGCCCTGGGCTATACCTTCCACTCCAGCTATATCAACCTTGCTGTTCCTGCCGATGCGCTGGATTTTTCCTTGGTTGCCAATGCCCGCATAGGGGTGCAAATCTCCAAGCTTTTTGACATAGAGGTAAGCATCCTCAACATTGGAGATAACTATATCTTTGGAGTGCAGCCAGTTCCCGTTTCATTACATGCTGGCCTGCGCTGGTATTTCTTGAATTAGGCCATATAAGCAGTGTATGTGAAATGCCGTCTCTTCGAGACTCGTAACTTATACGTATAGCCTGAGTTGACCTGAAATAGCGTCTCTGGTGAGACTCTTCAGGGAGCTTGCTGCGCAAGCGATGAATGATGAATGATGAATTATGAATTATGAATAATGAGGGCAGTGTGCGTTTTTTTAACCGCTAATTACACTAATTAGAAGGATTTCACGAATTCAAAATAGGCATCAGCCACTTTATAACAGTGCGTAGCACGCTAAACTTGAGCGAAGCGAATCTCAACAGCGAACTTGCGTGAGCATTCAACCAATTGCGCCCTACTTCAGGTGTTCATGCAAAAAGTCGTGATATTCCTTGTTCAAAAACACCAGCTCGTCATGGGTGCCGTGATGGCAAACCCCTTGAGAATCAATAAATAACACCTTATCCACATAGTGCAAAGTGGAGAGCCGGTGTGAGATCACAATTGCCGCAATCCCCTGATAATTGCCATTGATATCCTGCCATAGCTTCTCTTCATTTTCAGCGTCCAGGGAGGCGGTGATATCATCCAAGATCAAGAGCTGGGGACGCTTGATAAGCGCACGGGCGATGGTTACCCGCTGTTTCTGTCCGCCGGAGATACCCAATCCTCGCTGTCCCACCCGCGTTTGATCTCCCAAGGGGAATGACGCCAGCTCAGGGCCCAGCTGGGCGCTTTTGATCGCCATTTGATATTCGATTTGGGAAGCGTCCTGCACGGCAAAGCGGATATTCTCATCGATAGTTCCGCTAAAGAGAACCGGTTCCTGGGGCACGTATGCCACGATTTCCCGCAAGGAAGTCAAATCCAGATTCTCTATGTCTGTCCCGTTGATGGCTATCCTGCCCCCGCTCTTTTCCAAAAGTCCTAAGATGAGATTGACCAGGGTGGTTTTCCCCGTTCCGGTAGAGCCCAAGATGAGCAGCTTTTCACCCATTTCCAGGCGGAAACTGCAATCTTCGATCACGGTTTTGCCCGCTTCAGGATAGCCACAGCTCACGTCTGTAAAGCGTAGTTCGTTAAAGGATTCCACCTTCACCGTTCCCTTATGGTGCTCGCTCATGCTGGGATAGGAGCGCATCTCCTCCAAGCGGTCGATATTCACGAAAGCCTGTTTGCCGGAAATAAAGAGCTGGGGCAAATCCAACAGCGGATAGATGATCATACTGAGGTAGTTGTAAAAAAGGAAGAAGGTGCCCACGCTAATTTCCCCTTTCACAGCCATATAGCCACCGAAGAGGATCACTCCGATTTGGGCAAAATAATCTATATATTGAAAGATGAGGCTGAGCACGGCATTCAGCTTCACCACGCTCATTTCCGTTTTGAAGCGATTGGCAAGTGCGGATTCAAAGAAGCGGTTATACTTTTCTTCGCTCACGAAAGCCTTCACGATGCGGATGCCGGAAAAGCTCATTTCTAATTGACTGTTGATTGCGCTGATCGCCTGTTGATTGCGCTCAAAATTGCGATACAGCTTGTCTGAGGTTACATAATAGACCAACAGCATCAAAGGCATGGGAGCAATGGAAAACAGCGTCAGTTTGATATTCACACTAAACATCACAATCAAGCTGAATATAATCATGGATGCAGAATTGACCGCACGGATAATGCCGGAACATAAAAACCAGGAGATCTTGGGAAAGTCCGATAGATCATCGGTGAGCCGCGTCACCACGTCCCCGGTGCGGTATTTTTGAAAGAACCGATAGTCCTTATCCGTGATAGCGCTGAAGTATTTCATCCGCAGCGCATGCTCAAAACGGATATTTACCCAACCCCTGAACGCCGGATAAAAGCCCGTTATCAGCTGTGCAGCGCCAATTGCCAGAAAGACATGGATCACGTTGTTCACTTCCCGCATCGGTTCGGGATAGCTGAGGGGGTTGTTGAGGATATCCCGCAAGAGGTCGATCAAGCGCCTGGCGATCATCGGATAAGCGATGGATACTGCGGAACTGCCCAACGTAAAGAAGAGCATGATGAGGACAAACCAGCGCTGGGTGTACCACTGGCGGGCAATCCACGCCAGATGGGGATTGATTTTCTTCAAGATGCGGTGCCAAAAGCTCTTACGCATGTTTATCCCCTGTGCTCAGCATCTGCAGTTCCACCAGTTTGCGGTATTCGGTGGAAGTCTCCATCAATTGGGCATGAGTGCCGCGATGGATGATTTCTCCTTCGCTAAAGAATAGGATCTCGTCTGCATCCAACACCGAGGTGAGCCTGTGCGCCACGATGAGGGCGGTGCGGCTGGCAAAGATGCGGTTCATGCTGCGTTGGATGCGCGCCTCTGTTTGCGGATCGATGGAGGCGGTGGCCTCGTCCATGATGATCAATTCTGCATCAAAAGCCAATGCCCGGGCAAAGCTGATCAGTTGCTTTTCCCCCACGGAGATATTTTGCCCCCGCTCTGCCAATTGGCTGTGGATGCCCTCCTCCTGCGCATTGATAAAGTCGTCCAATTGCACGATATTGATGGCTTGTTTTACCTTTTCTTCCGAGACCAGATCGTTGTAAACTCTCACGTTTTCCAGGATGGAGCCGGGGAAGAGGAAGATATCCTGCAGGATGAGCCCAATCTTGCTCCTCCATGCCCTAAAATCCATGTCAGAGAGAGGAACGCCATCAATCAGTATCTTTCCCCTGTTGACGGGATAAAAGCCGCAGAGGAGGCTCACAGTGGTGGTCTTACCGCTGCCTGATGCGCCCACCAACGCCACCTTTTTGCCGATGGGGATGCTAAAGCTCACGTCCTTCAATACCCAATCCTCGTCCTTGTAGGCAAACCACACGTTTTCAAAACGGATCTCGCGCTCAAAAGAAGCCTGTTGGGTGCCGGTGAAAAGCTCGTCTTCCGTGCTCAATTCCGTGAGATCGAGGATGCGTCGCAGCGACACAAAGGAACGCTGGATCTGCATCACGTTTTCAGAGAGCTGCATCAGGGGCCACATCATTCGCGAGATATATTCCACAAAGACAATCAGCGTGCCCAGGGTGGCAGCCCCGATGATGATCTTGGGTGCGGTGAGGCTGATCACCACCACGATAAATGCCACATTCAGAAAAAATGAAAAGAGGCTCTGAGAACCGTATTCCACAAAGCTGGTGCGAGCCTCCAAAGCATATTTGTCATGTGAAGATCGACGCAGGTCGTCCACCACCCGTTTCTCTTGGTTCAAAGCCTGGATCATCGGCATGCCCTGCACATAATCCGTGATGTGGGCGCTGATATCGGCATATTTCTCCCGGATTTTGCGATAAAACTTTGCCAAATAGCGGATCAGAAAGAAGTAGGCAAAGATCATCACCACCATCGCGGGCAGAATCCACACCGTCACCTGCCATTCCCGCAGGCTCAGCACCAAAAATACCCCCACAAAAAAGAGCAGATTGCCGATGATGCGGATGGATAGATCAGAAAACAACACCTTCACCCGCTCGCTATCGCTCTCCACTCTGGCGATCAGTTCCCCCACAGATTGCTTGTTAAACCAATCCACAGGCAGCTTTAGCAGGTGTTCAAACACGCGTGATTTGAAGTTTGTGATCACCTTGATGCCCAAACGGGACAAGAGAACGATTTGCAGATAAGACAAAAACCCGGAAACCAGCACCACTCCTATAAAGAGCAGGCCATAGCGCAGGGTGAGCCCCATATCGCCGGCAGGCACGCTCTTATCCACGATCATTGCCAATATCAGAGGGTCCACCAGCTGCAAAGCTGAGGTGATCAGCATGATAAAAAGCCCGAATATGAGCAGCCACCGGTCCTTTTTCACATAAGGGTAAAGGAGCTTGAGATAATAGATTAGGTTTTGTTTTTGTTCTTTCAATTCTGTTTCTGCTGGACGCTATCGATATAAACAACAGACGGTAGCCGAACACCGCCGTAATATAAATATTCAGACTTCGGCAGCCTGACTTCGTGGCACGAAGCAAAAAAACCATGGTCGGGATGAGAGGATTTGAACCTCCGACCTCTCGGTCCCGAACCGAGCGCGCTGACCGGGCTGCGCTACATCCCGACTTGGTTCGCTCACACTTTTTGGAGCCTGCTATGGTGTCAAGTTTATTCTTTGCCGATAGCCTTCAACAGGCGTTCTGCCTCTTCTGTGGTAATCTTGCCGCTTTCCAGCATTTCCAGGATTTTGATGCGGCTAAAATCCAGCATCCGTTCATGCTCGTCTTCGCCCATATCCTCAAAACCCTTGATCTTTCGCATACCGTCTTGGATACCTTTATTGATCTTTTCGCCAATGCCGCTCAGCTGGCTCAGGTGCTCTTTGATGCGGGATCTGTTGAATTCATGCCCCATTTTGCCGCGCACCTTTTCCCAAAAGCTGCCCATGGATTGGCTTACTTCCCTGCCAAAATCTTCCACGCTCAGGATCAGCTTGTCTTTGGCTTGGGCAAAATCCTGCATTGCAACCAGATTGGTCAGCTTGTCTGTGGCAGTTTTCACCGTATTCTTCACCTTCTCTTCATTGATGTGTCCCAGCAGCTTGTTCACATAATCCACCACGTTATGCAGGTGCTTTTGCACGGTTTCCTTATCCTGCAAACTCTGGGCAGAATTGATGGATTCTTTCAGACCTTCCAGCTTTTGCCTCAGATAATCCAGATTGATATGACCATCCGGGCTCAGCCTGATCATGCCGTTTTCTGTTTTCAGCCTTATCTTTACATTCTTTTCACCTCGCCACAGATGGATCTTCTCCTCGTCCTGACTCCACTGCGAGTCTATCGAATTGCTCAGTTTACCATTCTCTATCTCGGCATCCATTTCAAAATCAAAATCAACTGGTAATACCAGATGGATGTTCCCATTCTCACTCTCGATCTCAAAGTCTCCATCCTCCAGGGGAAGGGTCTCATAATAGATGGCGCCATTTTCGCTTTCAATGCGCACCTTGCCAAAGGAAGCGCTGCGAATCTTCACCGGTCCATTCTCGCTTTCGATATCCAGGCTGTCGCCTTGCAAGGCTTCTGCAGAGAGGGAGGCATTTTCCATCTCAATCTTGATCTTGCCTGCAATGTTGCGCAGCTTGATGGGGGCGTTTTCGGATTCAATCTCCAGCCTGCCTTCACAATTGCTGATTATCAGGGGACCGTTTTCCGTCTCCACATCTACGCCTGCACTCAATCCGCTGATATAGGTGGGCATATCCTCTGTTTCCACCTCCAATATGATTTGCATGGGCATCTTGAGATGAATTTTGGGAACGCGACTGCTCCAGATACTTTGCCGCATTTCGGGCAGCATCTCCAGATCCAGCACTGCCACATCGTCTTTCACTACAAAGGTAAATAATCCCTCTGCAGGTGGCAATTCATCCGGGTCCATTAGTAGCTTGGCATCCACTTCAAAATAGTTTTCATTATGCCCCTCAATGGTGAGGGGAGCCATTTCGTTATTGATTTTGAGAATCTTAATACCCTCTTTCTCAAGGCGATGAGTTAGTTTTGCTGTCTTCATTGTTTCCTCCTTGTTTCTATCATGTTAATTGCTTCATCCACGGATACAAAGCCTTGCTCCAGATCGTACAGGATATCTGCATAATCTGTGGGAGCAGTCTCGCTATCCGTAATCTCTCTCAAGATTTCTGCCAAACGGCTCTTTACCGTGGGATAAGAGATGTTCAAACGCTTTTCCATCTCACGGATATTGCCCTGAACCAATAGGAATAACCTCACGAATGCCAATTGCTCCACGCTGAGCGCACTCAACCAAGAGCTCTCAAATTCACCCTTAAAGCTCACTTCGCAAGACGGGCAGTGATATTCCCGCACCTGCAATTCTCCTTTGCACATGGGACAAGAGTTGAGTTTCATGTATTCTCCTTAATGTTTCTAAGGACAAGATAAATATATCTGAGGTTTTGTCAAGGTGTATCTTAAATTATTAAAGTATAGCCTTAAAGAAGCTGTGTTGCTTCCAGGGGTAGTACTGAAAAGATTAGCCTTCTTTTATCATCATTCCCCATCTATCTTGCCCCAGAGTGCAGAATTATCTTGACAGATATTGACTGTGTCAGTTTGATTGTTGTAATAAGCTCAAACCCATGTTTGGGGAAGATATCACTTTCACCCTCATGGGCGGATTATGCCATAACAAAAAGGAAGATATAAAGATGAGAAAAGCAGTCTTATCAATCCTGCTACTTTGCATATTTATGATACTGAACGCTGTACCCCGCCAGCTCGTGGTGGTGGAAGTGGGCACTGGTACCTGGTGTCAATACTGCCCGGGAGCTGCCATGGGCTGCCATGACCTCATTGCCAATGGACATGCCGTAGCCATCATCAAAAACCACAAAGGCAATAATGATAGCTTCACCAACATCTATTCCAATGCCCGCAACAGCTATTACGGCATAACCGGAGTACCCAACGCTTTTTTTGATGGGGTGGAAAACGTCCTGGGAGGTGGCAGTACTACGAACCCTATTTACAATAGATATCTTCCCAAGGTAAACACTCGCCTGAGCGTACCCAGCCATTACACCATCAACGCCTATGGAACCTCTTCGGGCAATGAATACAACGCTTTCGTCACCATCGCCAAGCCTGAAGACGATGACAATACAAACGTGAGGCTGCACGCCGTACTCACGGAATCCAATATCGCTTTCAATTGGTTCAACCAGACCACCGTGGATAACGTCAATCGCCTCATGATACCCAATCAGAACGGAACCAACATCAGCCTTGAGACCGGCGAACAGACCACCATCAACTTCCAATTCACCTTAAATTCCGCCTGGAACGCAGACAATTGTGAGATTGTCTTTTTCCTGCAAAACCATAGCTCCAAGGAGATTCTGCAAGGCGTGAAGTATTCTTTGGCAGAGCTGTTGAATAACATACCTCTTAACCCAAAGGCACCACAGAATCTAAGCATAGCCATTACAGGAGATCATCTCACACTGGATTGGGATGAGGTGACAGAAGATATAGATGGTAATCCCATACAGATTTCCTATTATGAGGTTTTCTTTAGTGATGAACCATATTTTGAGTGTAGCATGGATAACTACTATGATTCCTACATCGCCCCACCCATCAGCCTTGATTATATAGTGGGATATGTAGATAGGCTGTTTGTGAAAGTACGAGCTGTGACGGGCATCCCAGAGTAAGAGAATCAGAGTTGCCGGCTTTTCACAAATTAAGATTAGAGTTTGGTTTCATATTACGAACATCCAGCTTATTCGATATCGATTTATAATCCACCCTTCATAATACATAGGGAAACGCGACCTTAATGTCTATAATACCATTCACCAGCTAACGCTTATTATTAAGGTGCATATGACGATATAAAAGTAGTACAATATTTGTATCAGAACATTATTTGATGCCCATCGCTAAGGTATGAAAACAACCATCTTTCTGCTCATTTACTCTTGTATTTGTAATTCAAGGTAATAACTTCTACAATAAAGATCGTAAATTATCTGTGAAAAGTCACAGCAGCATGTGGAAGTCCTCAATACCAAGTATATCGCTTTAATATTAAGAAAGAGGAAGTTTCTAAAGATTTCTCTTGCCTGATTATGAGGTTGTGCTAAAGTGGGTTCGAGAGCTAAACATCATTTATGATACAGCGTTAAGCAATGAGATTGTCGCAATATTATAAAAAGACTAAGGAGTGTATGATGAAACAGTTTTACCGTTTATTTGCACTGCTCATAATGATGATGGGCGCACTGGGGCTTGGCGCCCAGTATGCACAAGGATTGTTTTTTCTGAATATTATGACTCCTACATTGCCCCACCCATCAGCCTTGATTATTTAGTAGAATATGTGGATAAGCTGTTTGTGAAGGTGCGGGCTGTGACGGGTGCTATCAGATCATAATAGGTTCCTGCCAAGAATTTATAGAGAAGGAACCTTAATTATTGAAGTAGCCAAAGCCCAAAACAGACCTGAATAATTCATTGATTCTATAAGCTCAAACGATCCATTAGGCAGCTAAATTGATAAGAAATAAGGCTATTATATTGTAATGTTATACAAGGGTCGTATAATTATCTTGACACATATTGCCTATGTGAATTTTATTGTAGCGATGCAGTTTTAACTCTTATTTAAAATACAAGACTTAGAGTTTTCGAAGAGAATTATAACACTTTAAAAAAGGAGAAGGTATGCGTGGAACTATGCATAACTTATTGTTCATCATAGTCTTTGTCGCTGCCAGCATAACTATGTGGGCAGGCGTTGACGAATACATATTCACCAGCGCTCTGGGTACATACACAGAGATTAGTGGGGGCACGCTCTTGGGAGATAACACGAATACAAACCAAGGTTTCAACGATATCCCTTTTACTTACAAGTATGAGCTGGAGTCGCTGCAAAACTATGGCACCCAGTCTGATTTCATCATCTTGGAACCCCAAACTGTGAGTGCCGACGATAACCCAGTCTTAGAAACTGCACTCAAGGGTTTATATCCCAGTCCTCTCAACCACAGCTCCATCATCAAATTTGAAGAGACTGTATATAATACGCAGATCACACTTACGATACCTATTTTCAACGGACAGAAGATACACAGCCTGGTTGATGCATACATTGATAAGGGCTTTCACACCGTCATATGGAACGGCACAGATGATATGGGCAGAGAGCTATCTTCAGGCATCTACCTGCTGAAATTTAGTGCTAATAACCACAACAAAAGCATGTAGCTTTTATTACAAAAGTGAGGTTTTCATGAAAAAGCAACTCTTAATTGTACTGCTCGTTACTTTGTGTTGGATAATTTCAGCAGAAAAAGTAGAAGAAGGTACGGCTATCCGGATAGCTGAAGACTTGATGGGAAACATGACCAATAGGACAATGACAGCCTTCTCGGTTCATCCCTACATGGGTCAAGATGCCAGTAGCCCAGATATTTACGTGGTCAGTTTTTCCCCCGGGGGTTTTGTGTTGGTGGCAGGAGATGATCTTTCTGCTCCCGTCTTGGGATACTCCACGAATGGGCTTTTCCCCACAAAAGAGATACCAGTACATGTGGAATGGTATCTTGGGCAGTATAGCCGCAGTATGCAAGAAATCCGATCCAATCCACAGTGGTCTGTGGACCCAGGCTGGAACAAATTACTGCGGAAAGACTTCTCTGACTTTGTGATCACCAGAGATGTGGCGCCATTGTGTGCCACCACCTGGGATCAGGGTTGGCCTTATAATTCCCTGTGTCCGCCAGATGCAAGCGGTCCCGGAGGTCATGTGTATGCAGGCTGTGTGGCAACAGCCATGGCACAAATCATGAAGAAGTGGAATTATCCCGTAACCGGCAATGGGTCTCATTCATATTATGCAGATGGTTATGGCACTCAATCCGTAAATTTCGGTGCCACTACTTACAATTGGAGTTTGATGCCCAATTCCATTTCTCAGGAAAACACACATATATCCACCTTGCTCTATCATTGTGGAGTGGGTGTGGATATGATGTATAGTTATGATGGCAGTGGTGCATATAGCGACGATGCCAGGGATGCCTTGGTCAATTATTTTCGTTACAACAATGCGGCTCAACTTCATTGGGCAAATGATTACAGCTCCACAATCTGGGCATCCATGTTGAGAAGTGATTTGGACCAAGGGCGTCCCATATATTACAGGGGACA
>JAAYJN010000084.1 GCA_012522935.1 Candidatus Cloacimonadota bacterium
GGATGAAGAAAGCGGTGCCTACTTTATGGGCAGCATCTATCGTGATGTGTTTGATACCGGCATCAAGGAATCCAAGGCACATTTGGATAGCCTCAATACTGTATTGAAAGCTATGACAGCCGCAGGGAATACCGAAGGCGAAGAGTATCTGATGACCCAGATGGAGCTGGAACATACCAAAGCCACCTACGATTTTATCATCAATCATAAGGCATACAAAGCAGCTTCCAAGACTCGCGGCGAGAGATCATGGCGCAAGACCCTGCTTGCCGAGGCAAACCGCAATAGCCGCACCTATAGCTATCAGCTCCTCATCTCTGATGGTCATGGCTTTTTCCAACAGACACAAGAGCCATATGCAGATGCAACAGGCAGAATCTGGTTTACCCCCATCGCCCAATGGTTTGATATGACCAAGCTGGGCACCCTCATCGGTTCGCTGCTCTTTGGTATATTCATTGTGGTTGCCCTCGTCCAATCCAAACGCAAAGACCTCTATATCCGCCCCATTGCCGGCTTGGAAGAGCTGGATAATGCCGTGGGCAGAGCCACGGAGATGGGACGCCCCGTGATGTTTGTTCCCGGATGGGGCACCCTTGGCGAGCCCTGCACCATTTCATCGATGATGATATTGGCACAGACGGCACGCAAGACAGCCGAATTTGACGTGCGCCTGATCTCCCCCCATTGCGATTACTTCGTGATGCCGGTGGCACAGGAAATCGTCCAAACGGCATACAGCGAAGCCGGACGCCCCGATGCTTTTGACCGTGATGATATCTTCTATATCTCAGATTCCCAGTTTGCCTTTTCCGCCGGCGTGAATGGCATCACCATCCGCGAACGCGTGGCTACCATCCTCTACATGGGCTTCTTTAATGCAGAAGCGCTGTTGATGACGGAAACTGGAAACCAAGCCGGCGCCATCCAGATTGCTGGAACGGACGCCACCACACAAGTGCCATTCTTTATCACCACCTGCGATTACACCCTGATAGGTGAAGAATTCTACGCCGCCTCCGCATATCTATCCCGCAATATCGAGCTGGTAAGCATGCTGAAGGGCTTGGATTACTTCAAGCTGGTGATGGTGATCCTGGTGATCGCGGGAACGATACTTTCCACGGTACACTGGCACGGATTGTTACACTTTTTACCCTTCGAGTAAGCAAGATGGGAAAAACCACTATCCCCACAAGTACGCTGCAACGCCTTCCTCAATATCTGGAAGTGTTGAAACAGCTTAGGCGCGCCGGACTCAAGACCGTTACCGCCACCAAGATATCCGTCTTTGCAGACGTCCATCCCACGTTGGTGAGAAAAGACCTCTCTTTTACCGGCATCAACAAAAGCAAGGCTCCGCAAAGAGGATATGATATCAAAGAGCTTTATGCAGCCATCGAAAGAGTGCTAAATTGGAGTGATACCAGCGCCTGCTATCTGGTGGGCGTTGGTCACTTGGGTTCCGCTCTCTTGGGCTATCAGGAATTTGCCCAAAGAGGCCTTGCCATCGTGGCTGCCTTTGATAACGATCCTGCCAAAATCGGCAAGATCATCCATGGCGTCACCGTGCATTCCGCATTGGAATTCACCACCATGGCCACCCGCAATCATATCAGCATTGGCATCATCACCGTGCCTCCGGAATCCGCCCAGCTCATCGCCGATATCATGGTGCATAGTGGCATCAAAGCCATCTGGAATTTCACCCCGCAAAAGATTATCGTCCCTCCCGATATCATCGTAGAATACGTGGATATGTTTGCCTCTTTGGCTGTCCTCAGCCGCCGCCTGGCAGAAAGGGACTGATTGATGAAA
>JAAYJN010000170.1 GCA_012522935.1 Candidatus Cloacimonadota bacterium
CCCTAAAACACACGTTTTTAGGCCATTTTCAGCAATTTTGGAACAAAAAAGCGTCGAACAATTGAGGGATTAGTAGCGTGCGAAGCCACGCTGCAATCCCAGGTTGAACAAGCCCCCCGGGGGGACATGTATTTTGCTCGTGGGGCGGTAGCCCGGAGCGGGCTACGGGGTACGCCTGGCACCGTCGGCGAGCGCGGGGCGATGGCGCGGGAGCGGGTTGGAGGAGCGTAGCGGGGCGTGAAGTCGGTGCGACCGGTGCTGCGACCGCGCAACGCTTAGCCTTTTTGCGGATGCGGGGCAAAGGGGGGCGGATCGACGCCGATGGTGTCGAGTGCCGGAATAGTTTGGGGCAAGGGTAGTCATGATGCGACGGGCGGACCTCGGGCGTGTACCAGGAGTGGGTGGTGCGCAGCGGAAATAGGCCGCCAGGTGCGTTCGCGCCGTTCCATGGGCGTGGAGCACCGTGGGCACAAGGGCGGCGGTAACGGCTCTTCGGGTTCCGGGGCCACAGGGATGGGTTGGTTCCTCCGCAGGCAGAGCATGGCGCGGACGAGCGTGAGCGTGCGCTTACGCGAGGGGTGATGCAGGCCGTAGTGGCGGACTTTGACAAACCCCGAGGGCAGCACATGCTGGAGGAAGCGGCGGATAAACTCCGGCGCCGGCAGGGTCATCCGCCGCACCTTCTTCGTCTGCGTTTCACGGTAGCGGAACGCGACGGTATCGCCGTCGTGCGCGGTGATGGCGGAATCGGCAACGGCGACACGATAGACGTAGCGCGAGAGGTAGCGTAGGGCATTCTTGCCGTCGCCGACGGGCTCGGAATCCACCACCCAGTCGCGTTTCCATGTGCGGGCCGGGACGGCGGCGAACACCTCTGGCAACCGCCGGCGCAGTTCGTCACGGAAGCGCGCGCGGAAGACCGCCGAAAGCGCCCGCACCGGCACGAGGAACTTTCCGTGCGCCTCGCGCCACGTGCCGTCGGGGGCGAGGCCGCCGCCAGTGGCCACGTAGTGGACGTGGGGGTGATAGACCATCGAGCGCCCGTTCGTGTGCAGCACACCCGTGAGACCGGGGCGTGCGCCCAGCCATTTGGGATTGGCGCACACGTCCAGCAGCGTCGCCGACGAGGCGGCAAACAGGATGGCGAGGCCCTCGCGCGGATGCGAGCGGATGGGCCGGCGCAGCTCCTCGGGTACGGTGAAGGTGCACAGGTGGTAGCGCACCGGCAGAAGGAGGGCCTCCTGCCGGCGCAGCCACTCCCGCGCGTCGTCGCCGCCGCAGGCTGGGCAATGCCGATTGCCGCAGGAATGGAACGCCCAGCGCTCCTCGCCGCAGCCAGGGCATTGCCACCGCTGACCACCCCGCGCCGCCGTCCGGCACGTCTCGATCGCGCGCATGGCCTTCACCTGGCCGGCGGGCATGCGATCGGCATACTGCGCGCGATAGGCCGGACCGTGGCGGCGGAAAATATCCGCCAGCGCACCCACGCTACGGCTTCGCCATGAGTCCGTTGAGCTTGGCGACGGACACCGCCGAGCCTTCGGCGGTCAGATGCGTATAGACCGCCGTTGTCTTGGGCGAGTGGTGCCCCAGCCAGTCCTGGATTTGGCGCAGATTCACGTTGCCTTCCAGTAGGTGTGTCGCGTAGCTGTGCCGCAACGTGTGCACGTGCGCGTCCTTGGATACCCCCGCCGTCTTCATCGCCTTGCGGAACGCCTGCTGCACCGTCGAGATCGGCACGGGTTTGTCCGCATCCGTTCCGTGGATGCCGCCCCGGCCCACGCAGGGGAACAGGAACGTGGGGTTGCGATGGCTTTTCCAGCACTCGGTCAGAAGATCCAGCGTTTCGGCGGGAATGGGTACGTAGCGGTCCTTGTTGCCCTTGGCCGCGCGGATATGGATCAGCCCGCGCGCACGCTGGATGTCGCCCACTTCCAGGCGGCAGCCCTCGCCCAGCCGCAGCCCGCAGGTGTAGATCAGCGCCAGACAGGCCCGATGGCGCAGCTCGCGCACCTCCCCCAGAACGCGCCAGACCTCCGCGCGCGACAACACGACCGGCAGCTTATGCTCCGCCCGCGGGCGCGGAATATTCATCGCCGTCCAGTCACGCTTGAGCACCTGCTCAAAGAAG
>JAAYJN010000012.1 GCA_012522935.1 Candidatus Cloacimonadota bacterium
CCTTCCGCTATCTGGATGGCTGTATTTTCTTCCACTCTTTCTGCCAGAAGCGCCCAGCAGATGACGGAAATCAGAAGGACAATCGTCAGTTTCTTCATGAGAACCTCATTTTTGCATTATCAGCTTCATGCTTTTCACACTATTTTACTCTTCATGGAACCCATGTAGATTGTCAATCCTTAATTTCTGTCATCCGCCGGAAACCCGCTTGGGATGAAAGAATAGTGTTATGGATATTGGTTAATGATCTGTCTTACTGCCTCACAATCTTCTTGATGCTTGTTTCGGTGGGCGTTTTCATACGCAGGAAATAGATACCGGCGGGAAGCTTCTTGCCAAAGGCGTCCCTGCCATCCCAATGGTAGTCTTGAAAGCCTTTTGCTTTGCCCACATACTGGTGTACACGCTGTCCCTTCAGGTTATAGATACTCAGCTGATAATCCTGGTTGGGCCCTTTCAGACCGATGCGGATGGTGGCGGTGTCTGAGAAGGGATTGGGATAAACGTTGTGTATTCCGGTAAAGAGAGGGGTTTGGGTATCATCGGGGTTGGAAACCGGTATGATTTGATACGAGGCTTCGATTATATCACTGGGCACCCAATCGGTTTTTATTGCTATTGCCTTTATCGTGGTATCCTCTGTAATGGTGATGGGTTCTGCATATTGGGCAGAAGATACATCCGGGGTGCTACCATCCAGAGTGTAATGGATATTGGCGTTTGGCGAGGGGCAATTGATGGATACTTCCACTTCTCCCATATACATTCCAGCTGGGGGATCGAAGATGGGTGGGGTAACAGTTCCGGTAATGTTATACTCTGCATAAACAGAGGAGCTGGGCACCCAACCTACCTTGTATGCTTTTGCTGTGATGGTGTAGTTGGAATTTGTAGATAGATTGATGGGAGCAGTATAAAGGAAAGAAGTTTGAGAGGGCTCAGTTCCATCCATGGTATAGCGTATCTGGGCATATGAAGTGGGGCAGTCTAATACCACGTATTGTGGGGTTGTATAATATCCTCCAGGAGGAGTAATGGTGGGGGTGGCAACCGTACCTGTGATGACATAATGTGCGCTAACAGTAAGGCTGGGTGTCAGATTCTCCTTGAATGCTTTTGCTTTGATGGTGACAATGGTGTTTTCTGGCAGGTGGATGGGTTCCACATAGAGGGCGGAATTTTCGGTGGGCTCTGATCCAGTAGTGGTATAGCGGATCTGGGCGCCTGAAGTGGGGCAGCTAAGGATAATGTTTTGTGGGCTTGTATAATCTCCCGCTGGAGGATTGAATACGGGGTTTTCAACGGTCTGTGTTCCACTGCCGGCATTGATGTGATACATATCATCCGGCCAGGAACCCACAACACCGTTTAACTGGCTTGTAACACCCGGATATGCAGACAGCACCAGTTGTCTATCATAATCCCATACTTTGAAGCTGATGTTTTCGCCGTTGGTTTCTGTGAATATCTGGATGAGGCATCCTGCCACGCCATCAACCACCATAATGTTTTCCTTGCCGCGCAGTTGTTCCTGTCCATTTACAGTAACGAAAGCTGCCAAGATATCATTCCTTGAGGCAGGGGCTCCATTAATGGTTACTTCCGCCATCACGGTCATGCTTCCGCTCAGAACCAAGGGGTCGTCAAAAGGGTCTTCCAATGGGGCATCAGATTCTGGAAACACAATCTCCAGCTCTGTAAACATCACTTGACCGCCGTCCGAATTAGGGTGGTAGGGAGGATCGATGACGTGTGAGCCCCAAGTGTAATCGTTGTAGAACATGAGCCCTACTTTTCCCACTTTGTTTTGCCCTTGCATGCCGGTGTAAACCACCTTGTCTGCGGGATAGACCCACATCGGTTTGATGTTGGCAAACTGGGGTGTTTCCACATTATTCAGCACAATGGGCTCGCTCCAATAATCTCCATTATTGGGAGATACGGAAATCCAGATTTCGGGGGTATTGGTAAAAGCGGCATAATCACTATCGTTATATTCGTTGTACATACGGGCGCGGTATGAGTTTTGCCATACAGCCACCATCATGCCTTGATCATTGGCGTTACTTATCTTCAAGTTATTGTAATGGAACAGCATGGCATCGGAATGTGCGGTTTGATCCCAGTGGGGGAAGGGAAAATCTGTGACCATCATGGGAGCGGTGACGTCTCCGGAGATGGCAAATTCATCCACCACCCCGTAGGGAGTCTCGATATCCCAGGGAGTGAAGTATGGGTTAAAGTGATCATCCGCAGGCTTTTTGGGGTGCACTTCGTTTACAGTAACTTGTTGGGTGGCTGGGTCATATACAAATTCTTTCACATATTGGAGGTTGGGGTAGTAGTATCCGTTGTATGTGGAAAGGGCATAGACACACAGCACGTGGACTCTGCCATGTTGATCGATGGCGGCATTGAGGTGGGAGCTATTGGCGATATTGAAGGTAAGTTGATCGTTTGTATAAGGCAGACCTGTATCGCTATTTTCAAAGTAGCCCGTTGGGTTGCTGGGACCCGTGGGAGGGTTCCAAGTGGGCAGTTTATCCCAGAAGCTGAGGCGCGCCCACTGTCCCTGCCCATAGTTTGGACAGATAAAGATATCGAGGTCTTCCTCATCGATTGCGGTGTCTCCATCTGCTTCCGTGGCAAAGTGATATCCGGCATAGTATAGATTTCCAGCGTTATCCACCGTGAGAGAATGGAAGGGTCTGCGCCACTGGGCGTCGATATTCCACTGATCCATTTCCGGGATGCTGGTGTGGCTCCAAACCAAGGGGATGGCGTTTTCGATGTCATTTGCATTAAAATCGGCAAAGGCGATATAGGGGTTTTCACAGGGTCCATAGCTCATGGTTTCTCCATTGCGGGCAAGCACATATACTCTGCGTTTCCCCGCGATGGGAGAGGGTCCGATCTGCATGGAAGGCCAGATGAATTCGCTGTGGTAGGTGACGGTGCCATTGGGATGGGTGACCTGGGTGGGGTTGTTGATAATCACTTGGGCATCGTTCCACAATCCAGAGAAGCCGCTCAGGAAGGCGTCAGATACAAACTGAACCTCCAGTTCTGCATCGGCATCTGTATTGGCATGCCAGGCATACAAGGGCTTGCCCGAGATGGGATCAACAGCCATTGCAGGATAGCCCTCGTTATTCTGCATGTTGGTGATTTCGTTGTTTGCCACCAAATAGCCATTGGCATCCAAATAGGAGTAAAACACGCGTCTTACGCCGGTTGGGGCACGACGGCCGTGATAGGTCATAAAATATCCACCACCTGCAGATGGGGGGATCACCCTGAGGGGCAAGCCGTTGTAAGAGCCTATCATATAGTCATAATAGCTGGTCATGATGGATGTGGGCAGTTTGCTAAAGTTATAATCCGGTATATTGCGTCTTGGTGGCATCCTGTATCCCAAGGGAGATGCAAGGGGCTTCCGGTTTGTGCTTGTTTGCATCTGTTTGGCATACGCCACGTTTAATAAGAGAGCAATGGTCAGCAGAACAAGTATAAGTTTTTTCATTGGTTCCTCCCTTTCGGTGTTACTTGCTGAGCAAGAGCTTGTGTGTTTTAGTGATGCCAGGTGATTTCATGGTGACGAAGTATATTCCAGAAGATACCTCTCTACCTTTATCATCTGTACCATTCCATACGACAGTGTGGGAGCCTTTGTCGATGCGTGCATCCATCAGGCTGCAAACCTTCTGTCCTTTAATATTATATATCGCAAGTGTGACCGGCGTGTTGTCGGCCGCCACATCATATTTGATGGTGGTACTGGGGTTGAAAGGATTGGGATAGGAGCCTTTGAGAGCGGTCTCCAAGGCGAGGATATCATCCGCCGCCACACTCTGAGGTTCCAAGATGATGAAGCCAGACTGGGTGCCATAGCTTTGCCCAGGCTCCAGTTCCACAGAGGTGGCCAAGGGCAGCTCCTGCCCATCAGGTTTGAGGATGCTAAAGTGGGCTTGTTCCCCAGCCTCTTCACAATAGATTTGAATGAGGGCGGCAGGGAAGGATTCCGGAGCGATGAGGACTTCCGCACCCCGCAGTTCTTGACCCACCCTCGCCAGCAGAATGTCTCCCACCTCAGCAATATCGCAGCGTGCCAAAACAACTGCGCTATTGGGTTTGAGAGTCACTTCCGGCAGCTCTTCCCTCCGCATTGTCCCAGCAAGACCATTCTCCTGGCTGCCTCGGTTGGGATAGATCAGGCTGTGATTACCGCTTATTTTGACCCAGTAACCCTTGCCGGGATACAAAGTATTAAGCGTGTTATAAGGATTATTGGGAATATATACCCCATCCGAGCCCTTAACCTGTTGCAGCCAAGCAGAGATGGAAGATATGGCGATGCTTGTATTCATCTGAGTTTGAGGTAAATAAGCCACCATATTCCATCCATTGCTGAGGGGGATGGGGGTGTTGGGCGGGATTTGCGTACCCTGCACCTGCCAATTGGCAGAAGAGCTCATCTGGATGCTATATGCTTTGCCGTCGCTGAGGGATGTTAGGTTTGAATATGGATTTCCGGGTTCATATACCCCCTCGGTGCTCTTGATTTGCTGCACATGGGTGGCAATGGGGCTGATGAGGGTTGCAATTGAGTGATCGGGTGGTGACACATTCAATGATATCAGATTCCAGCCGGATTGCAGGGGTATATTTTGGTAATTGGTGGAGCTACCATCGCTGTGCACGCTAAAGTCATCCACGTAGAATACGAAGGCATCATTACTGATGCAGCGAATGGCAATATATACGCTCTGGTTGTCATAAGCGCTGAGGTCAAAGATATATTCAGTCCAGTTGGTAGGGGCCTCACTATAGGCTCCGTTGATCCATTGGAAGCCCTGCTGTATGATATTGGGAAGGAACGACACTCCCACGCGGAATCTCTCCAGCCCATAAACGGCAGTGTGGCTGCGGGCATAGAACCTGATGGCGCTGTTTGTGCCCAAATGGATTCTGGGGGTGATCAGCCAGTCGTTATTGGGGCCGTGGACAGCGGCAAAGCTGGCTGCCATCTTGCTGCCACCGTGAGGATCAAGACCGGTCATGGGAGGCACTGTGGCGCTGGGGTTGAAGATGATGTATGCCATTGCGTTGCCGGAGCTTGGGAATTGCACATCGCTAAAGCCATAGGTCTCAGAGGCGTCAATATCCATCAGAGTCCAGGGAGCAAACATGGTGGCAAAATCAGCATGGCTTTCGAAGTTGTCTTCAAATACAACCTCTGCCATCTGCAGATCCACGGTCACCTGGATGGTGGCCTGGGCAGATTCACCTGCGGTGTGGATGGCAGATACTCCATAGGTGTAGGTGCCATTGGGCAATTCCAGCTCTGTGTAAGTAGTGGCAAGAGGATCATTCAAGGTAGCTATCAGCACATTGTCACGATACACTTTGAAGCCAGACACGGCACGGTTGGAGGGAGCGATATCTTTGTGCAGCACGCCAAAATCAGCCTTGGCATAGGTGTGGGTGATCTGGGGAGCTTCCACGATGGGGGTAAGGGCAATGTTTTTCATACCGGCACCAGTAGCCACAAAGGTCTGAATAAGCCAGTTGTAGGTAAGGGAGCTGGCAATATTGGAAAGGGTATCCCAAACACCTTGGAAATACATCATATTGCCTTTGCCTTCGATGGGAGGACCTGCATCACAGCCGGCAGGATAACCGCCCTGTGTGTTTGCCTCATAACCAATATATACATCACCGGTGCCGGGGATGGGCACGGGGGTATTCAGCACCACGGTGTTCCATTCGTTCATGATGGGATTGGAGACCACCTGGGAGGAAACCAGGGTTCCTGCGTTGGAGGCAGAGCCGCCAGTCCAGACCTTGGCAGTATATACACAGTTTTGCTCGTTGGGGACAAAACGCAACTGAGAAATGGTGCCGCCTGCCACGCTGGCAAGATCTGCCTGAGTATAGCGGTGAGCCACGGCAAAGGTGGCGGCGCTGCCAGTGCCGATGCTATTGCCCAGTACATCGTTACACCAGGTGATCCATTCGCCCTGTTGCGGGGCTTCCGGGCTTTCCCAGTTCAAGGTAACGTCACGGGCTTCAACGTTGGCAGTGAGGTTGGCAGGGGGATATAGGGTGGAACCAATGGTCACCGTGGCGGGGCCTGCAGGATTGGATTCGCCATTGGTATAAACGGCGCTCACAGCGTAACTATAAGTTCCCGCTGACAGATTGAGATCGCCATAATCCAGGATGCCGGGGTTATTGATGGTGTTGATCAACACGCCATCACGATACACTTTATAACCAAGCAGGTCACGGGTGCCGGTGGTGCTTGCAATACCGGGAATGGGGATACCGGTGGTGCGGGTGAGACCGCCCATAAAGGCGCCGGCATAGGGTCCCTGATAGATATGGGAAGGACGTCCACCAAAGCTCACATCATCCACGAGGAAGAAGAAGGCGTCATCGGACACACATTGGATGCCCACTCGGATTTGCTGACCGGCGTAGGCGCTGAGATCGTAGCTGTAAAGGGTCCAATCCACGGGAGCCGACACATAGTTGCCGGTGGTGATAATGGTGAAGTTTGCAGGGGCGGTGCTGCCACTGGAGACGCCCACCTTGAAGCGCTCCAATCCATACTGAGCGGTATAGCTGCGTGCCCAGAAGTTGAAGGATTGCCCTGTTTGAGGCTGCAATATGGGGCTGATCAACCAGTCGTTATTGGCAGAGGAGGTAGCCGCAAAGCAGGCTGCCATCTTGCTGCCGCCATGAGCGTTCAGGTCTGTAACAGCCGGAGTGGTGGCGCTGGGATTGAAGATGATATAAGCTTGGGCTGCATAGGCATTGGGCCAGCTGACACCAGTCATGCCATAGGTGCCGCTCTGATCCACGTCCACGGTCACCCAGGGATCGAAGGAGAGGGCGAAATCTGTATAGGTCTCAAAGCCATCCATGAAAGTATCGGGTGGAGGAGGTACGCTTCCAGGTGCCTGCCAAGTGACATATACGTCATTGCCTGCCACCGTTGCCTCCACTTGTTGAGGGGGAAGGTTGGATGCGCTAAGAGCAAAGTTTTGTACGGTATTTTGACCCGCCATGATGTTGACATTATGGCTTGCCGTGCCATAACCTTGTTTGGTGGCAGATACTGTTTGATATCCCACCGGTGCATAAGGTATGCTGTAAAAGCCGTTTGCAAGAGAGGTGGCACTGTATGTAGTGCCCTCCACCCAAATAGTGGCTCCGCCAAGAGGGGTGCCATCTGCGGTTACGGTTCCGCTCATGCTGCCCATATCGTCCACAATCATAAAGAATCTGGCATTTGATCTGTTGGCAGATACTGTACCGCTTGTGCCAGTGCTGCCATGGGCACTGTCGCTTTGGAAGCGCAGGGAGCTATTGAAACCGAGGCTGCTGTAATAGACCAGGGCGTTGCGGGCATAAGAGCCAGCGCAAAGATCGGTTACGGCTTCCACGATAAGGTTGTCTGTACCGTTCCAGAAGAAAGGCACATCAAATACATGCAGGTTCCAGCCTTCCACGGGCATAAATGTATCTGCCTGGAAGACCACTTCATATCCACCGGCTTCAAACGTTGAGCCAAGAGCCGTTTGTGCCGTGTGTTTGAGGCGAATCTGATAGTTGGTCATAGGTGTACAATCATCCACGCTCATCACGTTAAAGGCAATGGATTTGATAAGACCGGATGCCCCGCCGGCGGCGTAAATCTCGTCAGCCCTATACAGATACTGTTGGCGGAAAGCTTTATACCAGGTGCCGTAAGGGGTGGGACTGCCGGTATTGCCGTTTATGGCTGTACCATCACCCACCTGAACCACCAGGAGCCCAGCCTCCATCACGTTTACATTCAATGTGGGGGTGTTGTCGTTGGCAGTGTTTTGATCACCGCTTAAAACCACTTTGCCATATAATGTCTCAGGTCCTTGCGTTGAAGGAGTCCAGGGAATGGTAAAATTGAGGGTTTGACCAGATTGGATATATGTTCCAGACACAGATCCCACCAAGATTCCGTTTGCCCTGTACAGCCTCACCTGGTAGTTGCTTTGGCTACTTTGTCCCACATTGGATACGGAAATCTGATAGTTTGTCGATGTGCCTACGGTGGGTACTGTATTGCCCGATAATGATATAGCCGCCAAGTCATTGTTTATAACCGGGTTTGGATAAAGATTGAGAATAGCCCCCTGATACTGTGTGAAGGAATGTGAACCTGGATTGAGATTGCTGAGATAAAAATATCCGTCATAGTATCCGCTCCAGCCCCAATTGAAATGAAAATAATCGGTTCCCTGGTATCCGTCCAAGACGAAGGCGTGTCCTCCATCATTTTGTCCCCTGTAATATATGGGACGCCCTTGGTCCAAATCACTTCTCAACATGGATGCCCAGATTGTGGAGCTGTAATCATTTGCCCAATGAAGTTGAG
>JAAYJN010000085.1 GCA_012522935.1 Candidatus Cloacimonadota bacterium
TAAATTCCAAGAATGGAACCTACAGAGTATATGAAAGCAAGGCTCAAACCCTCAGTGTAAAAGCTGGTTCCGCCGCAGCCAGCACCTCAGATTTGCAAAAGCTGTATCACAAATGGACTATGCAGGATCTTATCCCCCGTCAGGAATATGAGAGCTACGTGCCCACATACTCTAAGCCTTGGTATTGGCTTGTGTTGGCGCTTCTTTTTGCCAGTCTTCCCGTTTCGCTGGTTATCGCCCGGCGCCGCAAACGCCAGCTTTTGAACCCACATATCTGGCTACAGCGCAAGCTGAATCAACAGCTCAAAGCCTGCCTTGCCCAAGCAAAGGCGGTAATTGCAAAATCCCCCGCCGAATTCTATCCTTTTGCAGATGCCTGCATTATGGATTATCTGCAGCAAAAGCACGGCATCCCCGCCCACTTGGCGTTGGATGATCTGCTCATCCGCCTGGAAGATGAAGAAATGTCTCCCGATTTGTTGCAAAAGATTAGATCATTCCTCTCCGCCATTCGCACCGCCCGCTTTGCCCCCGTGGAATATCGGGATAGCTCTGCGGAAGCACTGCTTGCCGATTTTAACCACATCGTTTCCCAGCTATTGGATGAGGAAATCAAATGATCAAGCGCATCCTCTTCTTGCTGCTCTGCCTTGGCTGGACGCTAATTTATGCCCAAGCCCCAGACCCCGATATTACCGGCAGCCAGATTCCTCAAAGCAAAGAGCAGGAAATGCTGCTGCAATTGGAAACAGAACTGGCGAAAGGCATCTCCAATCCGGATTTGTACTACAATATTGGCGTATTGCACAACCAGCAAGGCAGCCCCGGGCTTGCCGCCCTGTACTATCTGAAGGCGCTCAGCTTAAATAGTGCCCATCCCCAGGCAAGACACAATTTCAACCTGCTCACACAGCAAATCAACTCCGAAAACTCCCAGGACGAACAGCTCTTTTTGGCGCGTGTGCAAAAAGATATCTTCGCATGGTTAAACGATACCCGCCTCGCCATCCTTATCGCCTTCTTCCTATTTTTCACCCTCCTCTGCACCCATTGGCTCATCCACTTTCCTGCCAAATCTGAAAAAGGCTTGCCAGTATTGCTAATCAGCATCAACGCCATTTTCCTCATCACTTTTGTCGGCATCCTTGCCCTCAAGACCCACGCCCGCAACCATGACACCCGTGCCACCATCACCATCCCCACTGCAAACGCCTTTGCGGGTGAAAGCATGCAGGGCAATGTACAGACCCTGCCCGAAGCCACCATCTTCACGATTGTCAATCAAAAGCGGGATTCATACCACATCCGGCTGGCAGATGGCACCCTCTTGTGGATAAACGCTGCAGATTGCACGCGGATCTCAGATTTATGATGGATTTGTTGCATCCATGTTTTATAGAACTAATCACACGGATTACCAAGGAAATCACAGCCTTGATTTTCCGCTGCCAAACACCCTCTTTTAGAGCTTTCACACTATCTCCCCAAGGCGTTTATTTGCCTTGACCCAAAATAAAGCTTGTAAAGAATGGCTATTTAAAAATTATGACACACTGATTGAAACTCACACCGAGTTTCCCCTCAAATGGGTTAAAGCACACTCTCTAAGGAGCACAAAATGTTTAAACTCGAAGAAAAGCATCTGGAAGCCGCACAAACTATTGCGGCACGTAATAGGACAAAGAAAAGCTGCGATCACTGCTATGACCGCGGATGGATTGGTGTATCCGAACAAAACATGTTGGTCCTCTGCACCCGCTGTGTGGACATGGATAAATCCATGGATGAATGGAAGCAATATGTGATGGAGCATGAAGACCTCAAAGAACACTACGGCGATCTCTTTGAAGAAAAAGAGCTGGAAGAGACCGAAGAAAGCCATGTGGCACCCACCAAGCCTGAACACAAAAGAGAACATAATCAACCACGCCAGTCTTTTGTACCGGGTCAAAAACGCACCGGTCGCGCCAAAAAAGTATAATGCAAAAACACATCAATCAGCACATCTTGCCTTTGATTTAATGGAAACGGTATGTATAAAACAATAGATCTCAAAGAACAGCCCCGCGATCTGGAAGCGCGGGTAAGACAGTATTGGAACACTCATTCTCTTGCCCAAAAAAGCGAGGATTTTCGCGAAGGCGCCCCCCGCTTTATATTTTATGAAGGGCCTCCCACCGCCAATGGAAAACCCGGCATTCACCACGTGATTTCCCGCACCCTCAAAGACCTCGTATGTCGTTATA
>JAAYJN010000086.1 GCA_012522935.1 Candidatus Cloacimonadota bacterium
CAAAAAAAGAAGGTTAAAACCAGCATTGCCGGCTCATATCAGGGCGAGATGAATAATCTGGTTAAGGATATGGAGGTTACTAAAGTTAATCAAGTGTTGTATACTGATATCACATATATAATCAGCAGTCTGCGTTTAATATTGGTTTGATCTCTTCCGGTGTTTTCCAAGTCAAATATGTAATGCAGTAGTTCCAAGTGCGTCATCTTCTTTTTTTCAGCATTGCTGATGGCCGCTTCAAGGTGGTTCAGGATATGAAAGCATTTGGCTCTTTTCATGTATTTCTTAGTATTTTCTATCATTTTTCAGAACCTCCATATAGGCGTTAAGAGACCTTTGCAAAACAGAGCCAGCAACCGGTTGTGGAGGATGATGTTGCCTGGCGGCTTTTACTCGTTGTCTGTATTCGATATCCCGCAGGATAGCTTCTATTTTGGTGGCTCTGGTGGTATGTAAGCCACATATAACAGGGACTGCCTCATGCCAGATATGTTTATCATAGTGTCTGGCAAGTTTACAGATAGCTCGTAGTTGATCTCTGGGTATTTTGGGGTTATCCTGGATTAACCTGTTGATGATCTTGGCTTCAGGATCATATTCCGCCAGTAAGGCCGTAGCATCTGCTTTCAAATCTTTTAGTTCTTGAATGAAGTCACGATAATGATTATTGTTTAGTATCAGGTTGCCTTTACCTTTTGGGATCGAGTGTGCAGCAATGATCTTTCCGTTAAGGGGGTCGCTGATATTAAGAAAGCCGTCAGTTTTTTCTACTATTACCTGACGATTTTGAAAGTTCATGGGAACCGAATACTTGTTTCCTTCAAAACAAATGACCCCTGTCTTATCTGCCTTTCTGGTTTGTGGGCAAACCAAATGTTCGGGGATGGGTTTGAAAAGCTTCTTTTCCTCACTCCAGACCATTTGGGGCTGTTGTTTGATGGTGGAGTGGACCCGCTGATTAAACCTGCTTAACCACTCTCCAATTTGATTTCTTACCTCAGCCAAATCTGCAAATTTATTGCCGTAAAGGAACCCATGTTTTACTTCAGCAACACTACGTTCTACCTTTCCTTTACTCTGTGGATCATAGCCCTCACAAACATGAGGATAGAACCCGGATTTCATTGCAAATTGGTGAAAAGTCTCATTAAACAAAACTTCACGGTATCTCTCACTAATCGCCACCAGCTTGGTTTGATCATATACATACTCGGCAGCCAGACCTTCCATATACCGGAAAGACTGCCGATGAGCTTCAATAAAATCCTCTGTATTATATGGCTTGGTCTGGCAATGAACAAAAAGATACCTGGAAAAAGACAGGACAAAACAGCAGAAATAGACTTTGAACTGGCCTCCGAAACTGCAATCTACTCTCATTTCACCAATGTCCACCTGAACTTGTTTTCCAGCCTCTGTTTCGACAATGCTGAACACTCTTGATTGGGGTGCCGGAAGCGTATCCTTCAATTTCCGTACAAAGTTACGGAAAGCCCGTGGCTTACCCTTAATCTCAGGATAAGCTTTGAGCACATCATAATATAAACGACTTGCTCTAAGGTTGGGATATTGCAATAGGCGCTGACGAACATAGTCCTCTGCGACCGCGAACAGGCTGCTGCCGGCGCGCCGGCAGCAGCCTGTTTCCCCCTCTGTCTCTGATAATTTACAGTATTTGTTTACTGTGCTCTTTGATATCCGCAATTCAGCGGCTATCTCACGCTGACTTTTCCCTAAGGTTTTAAGCGTTTGAATCGTATGATACATCTTTGCTCCTATCATGTTGAGCTCCAATTCTATTCATTGGAACCCAGTCTTGGTAATCGTGTACCAATTTCAAGTGCCAAGTTGTACCAATTTCAAATGCCACATACACTTCTGATTTCTTCCTTATTAGCCACCCTTGTCTCTCCCTTGTCTGGACAAGGGAGAGACAAGGGTGGTACAAGGGTGGCTAATGGGCCAGTGAACTGTGAACAGTGGATAGGGGATTGTTTGAAGTGAAATGCCGTCTCTGCCGAGACTCTCTTAGGGAGCTCGCTATAGCTCGCGATGAATGAGGAACAATGAATAATGAATAACGTAACCTCTTGGTAACACTGGATTTATCCGGTGGTTCCTCCGACTTCAGTCGGCTTTAAAATTATAAATTTACAACGAAAAGTACGAAAACACACGAAAGGGTTTTGAACCACGAATTACTGTGTTAGCTACGCTCACAGGGGTCAGGGGACAGTGAACAGGAGGGGCTCGCTAACGCTCGAAAGAAGGCGGGCTACCCCTCTTGTATCTGACCTAAACTGCCGTCTCTCCGAGACTCGCAACGTATTCATATGGCGTGAATTGACCTGAAATATCGTCTCTGCCGAGACTCTCTTAGAGAGCTCGCTATAGCTCGCAGAGTTTTAGAGATTCGCCAATGCTAAGTCTATTTTATATTAGTGGTAAAAAGATGCCAGGTTTCAGGTTACAGGTTTAGGTAGCGTCGTTCCGCCGCTGGATAACAGTGCGAAGCACGCTCAAATGAGCGAAGCGAATCTCAACAGCGCGCATCGCGAGCACTCAACTGGCGCCTCGGTGCCTCTCAACGCTCGCGCAGCAAGCCCCACTGTTCTCTACTAAAAGCAAAGCCCGCACCAAATCGATGCGGGCTTGCGTGTTTATTCTAAGTGGTTTGTTATTTGGTTCTAAGTGCCGGTACGGTTTCGTGGACGGCTTTCACATAATAGAAGGCTCGGAGATGCAGGTCTTGATCCACCCAATAGAGGGCAGAAGTTTCCGCGATGAGGCTGAAATCTCCATAAGGATCAAGCGATCTATAGATCAGGTATTTGGTGGCGTCTTCCACTTCTTCCCAGCTGATGCGGATGGAATCCGGCAGTTTGTCGACTACTATGTGGGGATTATCCAGATAAGTGACTACATAGGTGGCGGTCACGGGAAGCACACCATTCACGTTAGCTACGCCATCGGACAGGGTGAAGGTGATATTTTCTGTTCCATACCATCCTGCCACAGCGCTAAAGGTGACGTTCAGGCCTTGGATGCTCACCAGGATATTGGTGTTGCCGCTGTGCGTGAGGGTGAGGGCATCTCCATCAGGATCGCTGGCATACTGGCTGAAATCCACCTGATAAATCTCGGTCATGGGGAAGTTGATACTTTCTGGCAGGTTCAGCACGGGGGGCTGATTGGGCAGCGCCTGATCGATTGTCAATTGGAAGGGCTCGTTGGCTGCACTAAGGGGGAGGGTGGTCTTTCTGCCGGTGACGTCCTGAGCTTGGATATAGTAGTAGAGGGTTGTGCCCAGGGCGGGGGTGGTGATAGAGGCAGTCCACTCTTTTCCGCTAACGAAGCTGAGGGGTGCATATTGCCACAGACCGCTGGTTCCATGTCTGTAAGCCACTCTGGTGAGTGTGGAATTGAGGTTGTCGTGATGGGTGATTGTCACGTTGATAGTGGCAGGGCTTTGCTCCACAGCTGTGGTAAGCGGGATGTGGCTGATATGGATAAGCTGGGGATCAAAGACGGTATTCACGCGGCAGTGCAGGGCATCATCAGAGAGCCAGCTGCTGTTGTAATAGCCCTGTATGGTATAGCCGGGCATGGCGGCTTGGTAAGCGGCGATGGCGGCGGTATCGTAGCTGGAGGCAGAGGAATTCCACTGCGGGACGTAGATTTTGTCATTGTAGATGAATGCGTTGGCGTAAGGCTCGTTATTGGAGCTTTGGTCCACGCGGTAAACCCGGTAAGGGGTGTCATAGCTGGAGATCTTGCTTGCCCAGAAATTGGCGGTGGATTCCAACAGGTTATAGTTTTGGTGACCCTGGGGAACGCGTGCCACCATCACTTTATCCACATCCAGGAGTCTGGCATGGCAATCAATATGATCGATGGTGGAGTTTATCAGCGGATCCGGATAGGTGATGTATTCTTCCACGCCCAGATATTCTCTTACGAGGGCATCTACCTGTGAGGGGCTAAGGCTGGAGTTTTCAGAATATACCAATTCAGTGGACATCATCTTGCCCATGCCATCGGTCATGGTGTTGCCACCGGTGGTGGTGAGGGGCATATAGCTATAGTCCATACCCAGATAGCTTGCCATGGCGGCGGGGACGGCGTTATCGTATGGACGGGGGCGGTTGTATTCAAAATCCACAAACGCCATTTCGCCACTTTCATTGAAGACAGTCCAGGGGGCGTAATCGCGAGTCCAATAGGTATTCACGCCGTTGCGGACGATAAATTCCACGTTGCTCATGGTTGCGCCGCCGTTTTGGATCTGATTACGCGCGGTGTTCTGGGTTGAGGAGGTGACCAAGACGTACAGCTTGCCACGGGTAGAGAGATCGGCAATCAGGTTCATGGGCAAGCCAAAGCCGTTCGCATAGGCAATCACGGCGCCTTTGGCGGGCTCCCACTCTGCCACAAAACGGACAGGCTCGGGAGGAGCCATTACGGTGAGGGTGACGGGGATGACCAGCTGAGCATTGTCAACAGCGTTGGAGGTGATGGTGAAGGAGTTATTGAAAGTGCCGGGGTTCAGGGTTGTGGCATCGAGGGTGACGGTAATCTGGCTGCTTTGTCCCACAGCGATGTTGCCGCTGGTAGGGCTAATGCTGCCCCAGCTGTCGAAGGTTGAGGGGGTGCTCCAGTTCAGGGCTTGGGTGCCGTTGTTGTAAAGGCTCATCTGCACTTGCTTTGATTCCCCAGCATAGGCATCGGCAGTTATGGATTCAGGGTTTGTGGCAATGGCAGGTCCTGAAGCGAGGGGCAGAAGGGTGAATTGGACGTTGGGGCGGTTATTGGAGATACTGCCGCCGGTGAAGAGGTTAGTTTGATCCGAATAGTCACTTTGGATATAGCGATAGCCGCTATTGATAGATGTGTATTGGACGGTACCGGTGGCGCTGTATGAGCCGATGCGTCCAAAGGCAGTGTCGATCACGATATTATTTGTGCCATTCCAGCGGAAAGGGGTATCGAGAGTAAGCATATCCCAACCGGTGGTGGTGGGTTGATAGGATGCTGTATGATACACTTGAGTCACATTTGCGGCGGGGATCCAAGCGGCGCCATTTTCTGCCGCGGTGTGTCCCATTCTCACGATGAAATTGGGCATGGCCTTGTTGGGGGTGCCTGTAACGTTGAAGCCGATTTGGGTGATATCGATGGGGCCAACCACACCCGCAGCGTTCAGCTCTGCCTGGGTATATACGGATTGCCCGTGCAGGCTTTGATAATAGACGTTGATGGGGCAGGCGCTATAGCCACTGGTGCTGGAAGTGCCCGTGCCGATTATCACATTGACGATGGCTTCCGGGGTGGCGGTGACGGTGTTGGAGGCTGACGATTCACCTGCGGGAAAGGTATATACTGCTGTTACGTAATAGCTGTAAGTGCTGCCGTTGGTGACGGCTGTATCCGTGTAAGAGGTTCCCGTGACGGTGGTGAGGGCTGTGCCATCCTTATAAATCCTATATCCGCTCAGGGCACGGTCTCCCTCTTGGCTTCTGCCAAGGATTTCCAAATCTTCACGACCTGCGGAGGCTGTCCACTCCAGAAGCACAGTGCTATTACCCGGGGTGGCGATGAGGTTGGTGGGAGCGCTGAGATTGGGTGTGGCGGTGACGGTATCTGTGGCATCAGAATCACCAGAGCTGTAGGTTGCCTTCACATAGTAGGAATAGGTGGTGCCGTTGGTGACGGCGGTATCCGTATAGGTGAACCCCGTGACGGTGGTGAGTAGGTTGTTGTTTTTGTATATTTTATAGCCAGTGGGGTTGCCAGTGACGGGGGCTTCCCAATCCAGTTTTACACTGCGATGGCTGGGGGTGGCGATGAGATTTTCAGGCGGAGCCAAAAAGCCTTCTGTGGGGAAGATCTTGATGCGTAGGTTGGGAAGATTGGTTGTGGCTGTGAGGGAGGTGGGCTGGCTGCTGTCATTGCGATTTTGTCTGGCACGATTGGCAGTGGAGGTGGTATAAGTCCAATTGGGATAGTAGGAGGTCCAGTCTTGATTGCCTTTTATGACCAGGATGGAGAGGATGGTGCCGTTATAGGCAAATCTGGTATCCAGTTCCACTTCCATCCAGCCGCTGGTGGCGGTATTGGGGAAGTCTCCATCATAAACCAGAGTGTAGCCAGTCAAGCTATAAGAACCGGAAGACATAGTGGCGTCGGTGGTGTTTTTCATATAGATTTTCACGGATTCGATGGGGTTGACGTCTGTGCCACTTGCCTTTTGGTAGGCAATGGTTTTGATACTGCCGGGGGTGATCAGCTCTGATGCCAGGTAGAGGGCTTCGTGGGTGCTGTAGTTGTAATATCTATCCAGCGGGTAGGATTGGGAGGAGGTGCCTGTGCCAATGGTTACCACCGAGGGCGCGCCAATTTCCACTATTTCAGAACCAGTTGCGCTGTAAGCCCCTGCAGTGGCGGTGAGATTCAAAGTGGCGAGGGTTCCGGCATTAACTTCTGCATCACAGGTGGCAGAGAAGCTGAGGAGGGTGGAGCCATTGGCAGTGATGGCAGGGAAAGAGACGGTGGTGGGGTTGATATCCAGCCCCAAGAGTCCGCTGAAGATGGTGGCGCTTCCTGTGGGAGATGCCGCAGCACCGGTATTGTTGAGACTGATATTGATGGTGAAGGTTTCACCGGGGTCTATCATACCGTTGTTGTTACCAGTAGGATCGGAGATGGTGATCTCTCCAAATTCCAGGGTGGGAGCCTTGAGCTCCAATACAAACTGGTGTTCCCAGGTTTCGCTGCCAGAGGTCATGGTAATCTTGAACATTGCCACGGTGCCATCTGCGATATTATTGGCAATATCAAACACAAAGGCATTGTTGCGGGTGAGGCTGGCGCCGGCTGCCAGGGAAGAGATGGTTTCACTAATGTCCGTGATATTGATCCCGGCAGTGCTGCAGGTGAGGGTGGCGGTCACGTTGGTGGCAGTCACGTTGCCTTCGTTTTTGAAAGTGACGTCAAAGCGTCCGCTTTCATCGTATTCAGGCTGGTTGTTGTTGCCATCTTTATATGTCACGTTTGTGACGCTCATATAGGGACCAGAGGGGGGAGTTTGGTTGATGGTGCCTACGTATGTGACCCTATCAAAAGCGGTGGCGGTGATGGTGTAGGAGAGCACTCCACTGGGTGGATTACTCAAGGTAATCGTGGCGGCTCCAGAGGAATTGGTGACGGCTCTGCCGTAAATAGTGTTATTATAGGTAATGGCTACCAGGGCATTGCCCACACCGGTATTGACGGTGAGGGAGGTGCTGCCCGACATGAGGGTGGCAGGGTGGGTGACGTTCATTGCGACGGGTGTTTTGGTGCGCATCAGCATGGAGGCATCACCAAAGATATGCCAGGTTTTGAACATGTTTATGCCGTCTGAGCCATAGTGGTCCATCATTTCGCAGGAGGAGTTGTAGTAGAGGCCGCCCACGGTGGTTTTGGAATTGGCAACCAGGAGGTCTGTAAATTCGTCCTGAGCGCGCATGGGGGATGCCCAGGATTGGTTGATGGTGGAGGCATACATTGCCACGGAGCCACCATTGGGGTTGCGCTGCCAAGCTTCGGCAAAACAGGTTTGAGATACAAAGTTGCCATTTACACAGGCCACGTCCATGATCACGGGGGCTTTGGTGCCGTTGGAGAGGTTGGAGGCATTGGTATTGTTGAAATTGGTGGTGACCCAATAGGTGTCTGCACCGTGACCCACATAGTTGATCACCGCTCTGCCAGCATTGACGTTGGTGGTGACGGTGGAGGCGGAGGCGCCGGGATCGTACACCTGGTCAACAGTGGTATAGCCGTAGTTGAGCAATTTGTTGCGGATGATATTCATGTGTTGGATATCGGATTCGCCCATATCACCGCCGGATCCGCCTTCGTTGGAGGCGATGCCCATGGCACTTCTCAGCCAGGTGTCGGAGGTGGTAAAGTCCCTTTCACTGGCGATCACTTTGTTGATTTGGGCAGTGACATCGGAGGTGGATTGGGCGGAAAAGCGTCCGATAAAGATATCGGGATAGTTGTCATTGCCAGCCACCAGGGAGAAGACGGGGTCTGCCCCTCCGCCTCCATGGCTGAGGGTGGGAATTTGGGGTGCATCGCCCACTATCTGGACAAAGGTGAGGCTGTTATCTGCGTTATATCTATTTTGGATATAGGTTTGAAGTTGAGCGGCGGTGCTGCCGATGGTGGACCACTCCACCAGTTCTGTATCGATACCCTTTTGTTTTTTCCAATTCACATAAGGGAGGATGGTGCTCATAAAGCTGCTGTGGCAGATCACCAATAGTTTGCCAAAGCTATCATCCACGGGGGTATAGCGGTATTGGTTCCAGTTTACAAAGTGGTTTTCGTAAATGGGCATAAAGCTGCGGGAGATGCTATCACGGGTGGTGGTGAGGGCATTGGTGAGATTGATGCCACCAGCATAGACGCGGATTTTGAAAGAGGTATAAATCCTGAGCGTCTGGGAGGAGGGTTGATAGGCAAAGGGATTGGTTTGGATGGTGATACCACGAAAGTCCCTCATGATATAGGGTTCGGAGAGGGAGGCGATATCTGTGGGATAAAAATCTTCGCTTTTGTAAATATTATCAAAAGTGTAAGGAACGGTGGCAGGGTTTATATCGCGAGTGATCACACCTTTGGAGGGTGCGATGGGCAGGGTGATATCCTCGTATTGGATATCATAGACTTCCAGGTGCATGGCGCTGGAACCCGGGATCACGATACTGCGGTTGAAAACAGGCAGCTGGGGGAATCCCTTGTCTTGACTGTGCCCTTCCTTGGGCAGGCTCACATGGAACCATTTTTCGCCGTCAATCTGTACGGATTCTTTTTCGAAGGTTCCTATTTTGTATTGCAAAACAGTTTCATTATCTGAGGAATGCAGCACGTTGAGGGCGTTGCTTTCGGATCCCAGGGTTACTGTTTCGGCAAAGAGTCCAAAGCACAGGAGGCTGAGGATGATGAGCAGCATAGTACGTTGCATAAGTGGTAGTTCTCCTATTATATCACGTTGATTATTGATTCATCATTCTTTCGAGGTCTTTCATGCCCTTGGGGGTGGAAAAGCGCTTCATCATCTTCTTCATGTCCTCAAATTGGCGCAGGAGGCGATTGACCTCTGTAACGCTGCGTCCGCAACCCTTGGCAATGCGCAGGCGGCGGCTGCCATTGAGGATTTCCGGTTTTTCACGCTCTTGATTGGTCATGGATTGGATGATGGCCTCCACGTGGACGAGGGCGTTTTCGTCTATCTTCATATCGGCAGGCAGCTTACGCCCCATGCCTGGGATCATGCGGATGATGGATTCCAGGGAGCCCATCTTTTTGATGCTCTGCAGTTGTTTGAGGAAGTCGTTGAGCGTGAATTGGTTTTTGAGCATCTTGCGCGCCAGCTTTTCCTGGGCTTCTGTTTCCAGGGTTTCCTCGGCTTTTTCGATGAGGCTGAGCACGTCTCCCATGCCTAAGATGCGGGAAGCCATCCGCTCGGCATGAAACTCTTCCAAATCGTTCACCTTTTCCCCTGTGCCCACAAAGGCAACGGGGCGATCGGTGACAGCTTTGATGGAGAGGGCTGCACCGCCGCGGGCGTCTCCATCCAATTTAGTGAGGATTACGGCGTCGAAGGCAAGCTTGTCATAAAATTCCTTCGCCACCGTCACGGCATCCTGACCGGTCATGGCATCAGCCACAAAGAAGATATAATCCGGCTTGATATGTGCCTTGAGGCGCTGTACTTCGTCCATCATTTCGGTATCTATATGCAGCCTGCCGGCGGTGTCGAAAATGAGGAGGTTGGTAAAATCTTTTTGGGCTTGGGCAAGGGCTGCATCGGCAATTTGGATCACGTCTTTGCTATCCGTGGAGATCACGGGGATATCGATTTGGCGACCCAAGACCTTGAGCTGTTCGATGGCGGCGGGGCGATAGACGTCGCATGCCACCATCATGGGCTTGATATTCTTTTTGCGGTGCATCAATGCCAATTTGGCGGTGGCGGTGGTTTTTCCAGAGCCTTGCAGGCCCACCATCATCACTTTGGTGAGTCTGTTGTCATACACATTAAAAACAAAACCTTCCGTATCCATGAGGGCGGAAAGCTGTTCATATACTATTTTCACCACCTGCTGGCCGGGAGAGAGGGATTTTAACACCTCTTCACCTAAGGCACGCTTTTCCACCTCACTTACAAAGTTTTTGACGATGCGAAAATTGACATCTGCCTCCAAGAGCGCCATGCGTATCTCACGCATGCTGTCCTTGATATTTTGTTCTGTGAGGTAGCCGCGTCCTTTGAGGTTGCGAAATATTTTATCCAGTTTATCGCTGAGGTTGCTGAACATAGATTGATTCCTGTATGTTGGGATTATGACGAGGGGGATCGTCTGAGATTGTTGATGGCAGTAGAATAGTTTTCACTATTGAAAATATAGGATGCGGAGACCAGCATATCGGCTCCGGCATCGATGAGCAAGCCTGCATTTTGGGCGTTTACTCCGCCATCCACTTCGATGTGGATATGATGATCAAGCTGGCTGGTAGTGGCTCTCAGGGCGGCAGTTTTGGCGATTACGGAGGGGATGAAGCTTTGGCCGGAAAACCCGGGATTGACGCTCATCAAGAGCACATAATCCAGCTGGGGCAAAATCCAATCCAGGGTTTCGGGACCCACAGAAGGATTGAGCGCCACGCCTGCCTTCATTCCCAAATCTCGTATTTTGGACAGCAGGCGGTGGCTGTGGGGCTGGGTATCCTGATGAAAGCTGATCCAATTGACGCCCAGATCTGCCAGCCTTTCCACATAATCAGCGGGGTTGGTCACCATCAGATGGGCGTCCAGGGGCAGGCTGGTGTGTGTGCGGATGGCTTGGATGAGGGGATAGCCAAAGGTGAGATTGGGCACATAGTGTCCATCCATCAAATCCAGATGGATGAGATCGGCGCCGGCGGCTTCCAGGGCAGCCAGCTCTTCACCCAAGCGCAAGAAATCTGCAGATAAAACGGAAGGGGCAATGAGGATATCGGGCATGATGTTTAGCTCCTGATATAAAACAGCAAATCACGTATTTCCTGCTGGCAGGCGCGCACACATTTGAAGATGATCTCTTCTTTGTGTAAGAGCAGTTCTTGTTGCCAGCTATTATTCTCTACTGCCACATAAAGGATGCCATCCTGAAAGCGCAGGGGATAGGATTTTTGGGCTAAAAGCTCCCCCACCACGTCTTTCCAATTTTGATACAAGCAGATGTAGCCGCGGTATCTTTCGCCTCCCAATCTGAGGGCGAGTCTTTTGCCATAGTATGAGATTTGCGTGAGTGCCATGGGTTTGGCAGAATACCTGAAAATGGTCAAACCATCCGCCCTGACCACCCCACAAGGCAATCAGAACAGATGGTTTGAAATTTACAAGGCTTGAAGATAATCAATCTTTGGCTATGAGCAGATTTATCCCGTTGTAGCCCAAAACAAGCACTGCCAAAGCCACGTAGTAGATGGAGCCTATGGTGCTGGATGTTTTGTCGTATAATGAGATTAACAACCCTGGTATGAAGGAAACCAAGATCACAATCAGATATCCCACAAGGCGCATGGCAAAGCCATCCAGATGATTGATCAAGAAGATGGCAAGGGCAAAAAGCGCGATAAAAGCCAAGGTGACGCCCAAAACAATGACAATGGGGAGGGCGCCAATTTGGATGGGGATGGTGATCAGATTGGTGAAAAATATCATTAAGAGGGGCGTTGCCAAAGCCAGCAGGCTGAGAATAGCGCCAAAGATTCTCTTGGGCAAGGGGTTTTTCTGTAGTGAGATTTCACTATGGCGTTGCCTTTTGCGGATTATCAGGAAGGTGATGCCACTGGCAAGCGCTATTACGCCAGCATAAAACAATACCATCAAGGGCTGGCCGGTCATCATCCCCATCAGCGAAAATGCGATGATGAAGACAATCAGAGCAATGATCTGCTTGATATTGAACAATGTATCACTCATGAGACCTCCTGGTCAATCAATTAATATCTTCGGTTTCGGTGTTTGGCTCGGGGGCCGGTTCTTCATTTTGTGTTTCGGGTTCAGGCTCAGGCTCTTCAGCTGGAACCGGTTCTGGCTCTGGAGCAGGTTCAGGTTCGGGTTCAAGTTCCGGCTCGGGTGTGGGCTCGGGTTCAGGAACAGGATCAGGTTCCGGTGTGGGTTCTGGCTCGGGCGTAGGGGCAGCTTCTATGGATTCAGCATCTTTGCGGACGTCGATATTGACGGAGCATTCGATTTCCTTATGCAATTTGATCTGAACCTGCATTTGTCCCAGTTCCTTGATATGTTTTTCCAGCTGCACGGCAGATTTGTGAATTTGCACACCTTGCTCTGCCAAGGCAGCTGTGATATCAGCATCAGAAACTGAGCCAAACAAGCTGTCGTTTTCATCCACTTTGCGAATGAAGACCAAGTTTACAGACTCTATGGTTTGGGCAAGCTTTTTTAGCTCTTCCAGCTGTTTTTGTTCGGCTTCAGCAGCTTGAACTTTGATCTGATTGATGTTTTTCATGTTTTGAGGTGTGGCATAAAGTGCCATTTCTCTGGGGATTAGGTAGTTTCTGGCATAACCGCGGCGGACGTTTACCACATCACCCTGTTTTCCCAGTTTTTCTATGTGTTGAAGCAAGATAACTCTCATGCAGGATTACCTCCAGGTTTAATATTTCTTTGATTCCACCATATCCCGGCAAATCCAAAAAGGATGATGAAGGGATATGACAAGAAGTTTAAGAGTAATATGATTAGGATCACAGCCCTGATCACGTTGTTTGTAAAGATAAGTGCCATGCGCTGTATTAACATTGCCAAGCCCTGTAAAAAGGGGATGGCACACAGGGCAAGCAGTCCATTATAAAAGTAGATGCTGACGCTGGGTACAAAATACAGGGGCAAAACAGCCAAAAACAAGACGTTGTATATGGCGGGGAAACGCAGGGTTGCCCATTGGAACTTGATCCCCAGCATGCGTTGGAAGATGATGAAACCAACAAACAACGCCATAATCTGGGATATTATCCAATAAACTGGCCAAAAATCCTTCACAATGCTCAAGGTGCTGCTTATCATCTGGGCATCCAAATGCGCGGGTAATTGCCCTGAGATGCTTTCAAACGCCTGAGCGTGAAGCTCCGTGAGCTGGGGACCCCACAAAAAGATGCGCAAAAGGCCGTAGATGATAATGATGAGGGCGGATACCGTGAAGGCGTTGTTGAGGCTACGGTTTGATTTCAAAAACCACAAAAACGCCAAACACACTCCTCCCACGCCGATGATGGCATCCAATGCCGAGATCATCATCGTTTGCGGCTGCCACAGCAAGAAGATAAGCGGAAGCACAAAGAAGGGCAAGAGCATCCCGGATAGTGAGCCCGCAGTCTTCAAAAAACTGCGTCCACCGATGGCCATCATCCCCATCAAGCTGAGGAAGGGAAAGCTGATGGCCACAAAACCCAGGAGCAGAGGATAGAAAAACACTATTCTATGGTATAGGGAATAAGTGCCATTTGGCGGGCGCGCTTGATTTCGGCGGTGAGTCTGCGTTGGTGTTTGGCACATGTGCCGGTAACGCGGGCAGGATCGATCTTGCCCACTTCGGAAATGAACTGACGCAGGGTATCCACGTTTTTATAATCTATTTCCAGCTCTTTATTGGCGCAGAAACGGCAGTATTTGCGGCGCGAGAATCTCTTTTTTCTGTCTATGATATTCACTTATACTCCTTTATTCTAGAAGGGGACGTCATCTTTTGTAGCGGGTGCTTCCGGCTCTTGGGGAAGAGGGATGTCTTCACCGGCTGTGCCTTCATCGCGCGGCCCCCATTCCAAGGTTTGCACGTTGTCAGCCACGATTTCGGCGATTCTTCTATTTTGATTGTTTTGATCTACATAGCTGCGGATTTCCAGGCGACCTTCCACGAGGACGGCGGTGCCTTTTTTGGCTTGTTTGTACAGGTATTCTGCTGCATTGCTCCACACTACGATATCCACGAAAGTGGTTTGGGTTTGCCATTCACCGGTTTCATCCTTGTATCTTCTATCGGAAGCAAGGCTAAATCTGAGAACTGATGTGCCCTTGGGGGTGTATTTAAGTTCCAGATCGTGGGTAATCCTACCGGCGATGAATATTTTATTCAGCCTGGGTAATTTAAGATCTGCCATGTTATTCTCCTTATTCGCCCTTTGCCACAAAGAGGTGTCTGAGCACTTTTTCGTTGATATTCAGCTGGCGTCCGATGGTTTTTACGGCTGTGGATTCCATGCTGAAGTAATTTACATAATAATAGCCTTCCTGCAGTTTTTCGATAGGGTAAGCCAATAGTTTTTTGCCCCAGGGATCGGTTTTGACGATCTCACCTTGGTTTTCACGAACCAGGTTGAGGATGGCTTCGTTTGCCGCGTCAGCTTCGTCGCTGGAGAGTTTGGGTGAAATGATCACCATCAGTTCGTAGTTTTTGATCATTAAGTTCCTCCTCTGGACTTATGATTCCAGTTCATTGGGTCTGGAATAGGATTTTTTCCATTTGCTGTATTCGTTTAAGACAGCAGTAAAATCTCGGTTAATATAGATATCCAGCAGCTGAACGGCTTTTTCCAGCATGGGCTGGATCAGCTCTTCCTGATCTGCCGGGATTTTTTGTAAGACATACTCTGCTGCATCCATCCGGGCATCTTTGTCAATTCCCAGGCGGATGCGCTTGAGCGTATCGGAAGGCAATACCTCAAAAAGGGATTTGATGCCATTATGACCTCCATCGCCTCCTCCAGAGCGCACGCGCATACTGCCAGCAGGCAATTCCAGATCGTCATACACCACCAGGCTCTCGGAGATATTCCATCTCTTGAGGGCAGGGCGAATTGCATCGGCTGATCTGTTCATCCAAGTGGCAGGCTTTAGCAAAACTGCGTCCTTGAGAATGATATAGTCATACAAGTCATCACTTTTGAATCTCTTTTTGTGGGTGCGGCACCAAAGGTCCAGGCACATAAACCCCAGGTTGTGGCGCGTATCTTGATAGCGCTCGGTGGGGTTTCCAAGTCCCAGAATTAGCTTCACTCCTGTGATTCGTCGGTTTCGGGAGCGGCATCGCCATCAGCAGCTTCGTCTGCGGCGTCTTCGTCCACTTCCACTTCCTCTTCCACTCTCTTGGCGTGCATCACGATGAGGGCTACGTCATCATCGTCTCTATATGTCCAATTGCCTTTGGGCAGGTCTCCCACACGCAATGAATCACCCACATGCAAGCCACTGATATCCAGCTCCAATTGGGGCACATTGCTTGCCTGACACACCAGCTTGACGCTTCTTTGGATGATATCGGCAAAGCCGCCTTCCAAGACACCGGCAGGCTCCCCTTCAAAGCGGATGGGGACGTCGAATTCCATTTCAGCGGTGGCTGGGATGACCAGAAAATCGATATGCAAAAACTGACGGCTCACGGGGTGGATCAGCTTGTCTTTGAGGATGGTGTGGTATTTTTTGCCCTCAAGTTCTATCTCATAAAAGGTCAATTCTTCGAAGCTTTTTTTGTAGCAACGGATAAACTCTGATTGGCTGACAGAAATGGAAGTGGATTCCAACTCGGTGCCATAGAGTACGGCAGGGATCATGCCATCTGCACGCAGCTTGGTGAGGTCAGATTTTCTCACCGTTTTGCGAGGTTGTGCTGCGAGATTTAGTATCATTTATTCCTCCAGTTTGGGATTACTATTTAAATAAAACGCTTAAAGATTCTTCAATGTGGATCTTTTTGATTGCCATGGCCAACATCTCGGCAATGGAGAGCTGCACTATCTTTTTACACTTTGCTTTTTCTTCATTTAAAGGGATGGTATTGGTCACATAGAGCTTTTCGATGGGTGATTTATCAAGGTTTTCCACCGATTTGCCGGATAGAACACCATGGGTGCAGGCAGCCAGTATCTTGTGGGCACCATGCTCTGCAAGGGCGTGTGCCACCTTGATGAGGCTACCACCGGTATCGATGATATCATCAAAGAGGATGGCGGTTTTACCCTTCACATCTCCGATGATATTAAGCAGTTCAGCTTGGTCGTCATTGCCGCTGCGTCGTTTGTCTCCAATCGCCAATCCGCAATCCAGCCGTTTTGCCAAAGCACGAGCGCGAATGGCACCGCCGGAATCCGGGCTTACCACCACTATATTATCCATCTGCATGGTGTGAAAGAATCTGGCGAAGGTGGGCACAGAAAAGAGGTGGTCTACAGGGATATCGAAAAAGCCCTGTATCTGATCTGCATGCAAATCCACAGTTATCACACGGTGGGCACCGGCTATTGTGATCAAATCTGCCACCAATTTGGCAGTGATGGGCACGCGAGGTTGATCCTTTTTATCGGAACGGGCATAGGCATAATAGGGGATCACACAATTGATGCGCTGTGCAGAAGCGCGCTTGAGGGCATCAATGATGATCAAGAGATCCATCATGTTGTCATTTACGGGGCGACAGGTGGGTTGGATTACAAACACATCCGCACCACGAACGTTTTCGTTTATTTTCACGAAAGATTCATCGTTTGCAAACTTGAATAATTCGATGTCTGCCAGAGGGATACCCGCATAACGGGCTACCTCCTCGGCGAGTGGGCGGTTTGCATTTCCTGCTATTAGCTTAAGTTTTGCGTACACTTTTGATACTCTTCTTTGCCTATTGTTTTGGTTGGATGCGTCCAAAAACCCTGTGCCTCAAATTCAGCACGAGCTTTATTGAGCGCATTGATGTTGTCATAGATGCCAAAACAGGTGCTTCCGCTGCCACTCAACAGGGCAGAGTGGGCGCCGGCTTTGGTCATCTGTCTCAAAATCGCGTCGATCAGGGGATACCTGGCTCTGATGCCGGGTTCCAGCCGGTTAAAGAACTTATTCTCTCTTATAGTTTGCCTATAGCTGTGAGGCTGGGAAATGGATTCGACATCCACCAGCCGATAGGCTTCGGCACTGGGAATCTGGAGCCCCGGATTTACCAGCAGGATGTTTGAAATAGATATATCATCCAATGCTGTAATCTCTTGACCGCGATCTTCTCCCAAACAGCATCCGCCGTGAAGGAAGAAATTGATGTCACTGCCAAAAGCAGCGGCTATCGCTTCCAAGCGTTCAGAGCTGAGATTCAACTCCCAGAGACGGTTCAATGCAACGAGTGTAATGGCAGCGTTGCTACTGCCACCTCCCAATCCCGCAGCTATGGGGATGCGCTTTTCCAGCTCTATCCGGATGCCTTGGGCAGGGCGGTATTCCTGCAATAAATAATCTGCCACCCTAAAGATAAGATTGTTGGTGCCAGATAATTCCTTCAGGTTGCACCATAATTTTATGGATGGCGTTTTTGTCAAAGCAAATCTGATGCCATCATATAAATCTATGCTCGCAAAGAGGGTCTCTATGCGATGATAGCCTTGCGGAAGCTTACCTAATACCTCAAGCGACAGGTTTATTTTTGCGTAGGAAGCCGCCAGCATTTTTCTTTTTCATTTTCTTGGGCGTGTCTTCACCGTAGTAGTAATAGTAGTAGTAGTAATAATAGTAATAGTTTTGCTTGCTGTAGTACTTTTGTACGTAGATGTTGTTTACGATGATTCCATCTATGGTGCTGCTGATGTTTTGCATCAGTTCTTTGGTGCGTTTCACGATTCCCTTTTCTGTAAATCCTATCCTTACCATGAGGAAGGTGAGGTCTACCTTTTTGGTGAGGATGAGCGCGTCTGTAACGGCAATCACAGGGGGCGTATCAAAGAGGATAAAGTCATATATATCCTTCAGCTCATCGATGAGGACATCTGTGCGTGAGGAGGAGATCAGCTCGGAGGGGTTCGGGGGCACAAATCCACTGGTTACAATATCCAAATTGGGGATGCCGCTGGGCTTTGTCACCTGTTCAATCTGCACTTCAGAATCAATCAAAAAGTCTGAAAGTCCGTTCTCTTTTTCGATGGCAAACTTGTTGTGGATCATGGGACGTCTCATATCCATATCCACGATTACCACTTTGGCATTCATCTGTGCCAGGGTGATGGCAAGGTTTGCAGTAGTGGTGGATTTTCCTTCTTTGGGTCCGGAGGAGGTGATCAGCATGGTGGTGCTGCCGGAAGGCTTGCGGCTCAAAACGTTTGTACGCAGGGTGCGATATGCTTCGGCAATGGGAGATTTGGGGGCATAATGAGCCACCAACTGCATCATCACATAGTGCATGGAGCGGCTAAGCTGTTCTTTGTTTTCTCCCTCTGCCTTTTCTATCATGGCATTAAATTCTTCCAATCTGGATTCAGATTCTCTGATGGTGGGGATGGTGCCCACAATTGGGAGGCGCACATGCGATTCCATATCTTCCAATGTGCGCAGCTTGGTATCCAGGGAGTGCACGATAAAGGCGGCTCCCACACCCAAGCCCAGTCCCAAAATAATGCCCACCAGGATATTCATCGATACCTTGGGTTTGATGGGAGTGGAGGGACGCTCCGCATAATCGATGATGCGAACGTTGCCCTGCTTGCCCTGTTCGGCTATTTTGGCATCCTCATATTTTTCCATCATGATACCATGGATTTTGGTATCCAATTGCACGTTGCGCATGAGGCGCGCCAGTTCCAATTCTGTATTGGGCAAAGAAATAATACGCTCGTCATACATCTCTTTGGTTTGAGACAAGCCGTCCACTTTGGTGCGCGCCAGTTCCAAATCCACTGTGGTTTGGATTATTTTTACCAGGGTTTGATTGCGCATGGCAAGCGGATCATCTGTTGAAGTAACTGCCACCAGCTTTTTGATCTCCATATCCAGGTTGGCTTTTGTACGCTCCATCTCTTCTTCCAAAGCCAGAATCTGGGGATGGTCCAATGGATAATCGTTTTTGGTTATCAACTTGGTAATCAGGGATTGAGTTTCTATCACCTGTTTGCGCAATTCATTGATAAGGGGGGTATTCAGGATGGAGCTGATATTCACCACAATGGAATCTTGCTCTGCTAGCTGCTCTCTGTACAATTCCAAAGAGCGAGATTTGATGGCAAGATCAGTGAGCGCTGCCTCGTACTCGGATTCAATATCGGTGGCGGCTCTAATTAGGAGGCTGGTCTCTGTAGACAGCTCCGTGAGCTTGTTCAAATTCTTAAATTCACGCAGATCATTTTCAGAGCCTTGCAAACGGCGGGAGATGGCATCCAATTGAGTTTCCAAAAACTCACGTATTGCCGTAAATTCCACACGGGCATGTTGTGTGTTTTGCTGTTGGATGGCTTCGGCTATGCTGTTGACGGCTGCCATTGCCTCCGTTTGGCTGGTGGATTCGAAACTAAGGGAAAGGATATCGGTATCACGCTTGGATTCTACCTTCACCCTGCGCAATCTACCTGCAGGGTTGCCACCGGTCGCGATGGGAAAAGACTCCCATTCGGGATACTTTTTCATGATCTCCCAAGCTGCAGTCATCGTTGGCGTGCTCTTGATCAGCTCAATCTGGTTGTTGATACCGGTTTTGCCTGTTCCAGCCGGCGCAAAAAACATCATATCGCTGGTGCTGCTTTTGCTTTCCAATAAGATGCGATTGGATGCCGAATAAATTCTGGGCTGCCTTCCTGTATATACGATGGTGATGGATACCACAATCACGAATACCAACACAATCAAATAACGGTATTGGAGGAGGATACGGAGATAATCAGAGAGTCTGATTTCGTCTTGAGGGGTGGGGGATTGGTTTTGTTGTTCCATATCTTAGCTCCGTCCTTAAAGTCTTACTATTATATTATATACACTGAGGGCTATGGCCACCTTCGAGAGGAAATCCACCACCTTGCTAAAGGCATAGAAGATTGTTCCGGATAGTATTACCGTGTCTCCAGGCATCATTACCGGCAATAGGCTTTCATCAGCCGTATCCATATATTTCTTCAGGTTTACCCACAGAATTTCCGGTTCGTTGCCTTCGCCTTTGGGGCGGATGATGCGAATTTTGGTTAGTTTTGCGTCCTCTTTGGGACCTCCCGCCAATGCCAAAAGAGTAATAAAGTTGGTATCGTCTGGCACCACATAAAGGCCCGGCCTATAGATTTGTCCCAATATATAGACGTTCATCTTCAGCTTTTCCACTCCGGCACGAGCTCCGTCATAGCTGTATGCCGATATCCCGCCCACCGATGTGGAGGGGGATTCTGTTTGGGCAAGGATACTTGTTCCCAGCACCAATAGCAGCACAATGAAAATAGTTCTTTTCACTATAATCCTCAAATTTCGAATTTATGTTAAAAAACCTGATAGCTACTTTTGGTCAAGTGAAATCTCAAATCAATGCCATGATATTGATGGGATGACACTGCCAACTCATTGATACACAACAGCTCCACTATGGTTGCTGTCTTTTGATTATGATATGTGCCACAGGGCATAGTATGTTACCTTTCACTTACTTATCCAGCCTTGATCTCCATAAATCCACCACTTGCCATGATCATAATAAAAATAAGAATAATCCCCATTATCTTCCGGTTCCATGAAAGTAAAGCTGGCAGAAGGAGAGCTAAAAGTGGCTTGTAAAAATACAACGGCATAATCCCCGTTTATTTCCAGCCTGCTGATGGATGTTTCCATGAGGGAATACTGTGCCAGGCGATCCAGCCACAATTGTCTTAGCTGCATCTGGTACATACCTTTATGCCTGTATTCCGGATGCATTTTACCCATGATGCCATCGATATTGTTCCAATTAAAATCTCTGCCCAGCTCATAGATCAGGTCTCTGATATCCCGCTCTGCAGCGGTGTCTGGATCGCTAATCCCACAGGAAAAGAGCAGCAAAATAAGGCAGAGGATTGCCAGATATCTCATGCTTTTCTTTCCAGCCTTGCCAGGCACTCGATATGCCATGTCTGAGGGAACATATCAAATGGCTGCAGCTTCACCAGGCGATAAGGTCCATCCAAACACAGTGTTTTAAGATCGCGCACCAGGGTGATGGGGGAGCAGCTGAGATAGAATATCTTTTCCGCCTGCGAGGCGATGAGGGCATCCAAAACCGGCTGTTGCAAACCAGAGCGGGGAGGATCCAGGATGATGTTCAGTGGCTTCAAGTTCAGGGATTGATCTTCCATCAATGCTGGCAGAGCGTCTTCACAGGGTGCCTCCACAAAGCCGATGTTTGCCACGCCGTTTTGCAGCGCATTAAATTCTCCATCCAACACAGAGGCGGGGTTGGATTCGATACAGATGGTTTGTCGGGTTTTATCTGCCAGAGAGATGCCAATGCTGCCACAACCGCTGAAGGCGTCGATGAGGGTACACTGCGCATCCATCTCTTTACGCAGCTTCTCTATGATCAATTCCATCAAAGCTGTATTTATCTGCCAAAAACTGTTGTATTGAATCCTGAATTGCTTGCCTGCCAAAGTATCGGTGAGATATCCCTTGCCCCACAACAGCTTCTCCTCATCCCCCAAAATCACATTTCCACGCTGTCTGTTGATATTCTGCACCACGCCCGTCAATGCTGGAAATTCCTCTTGCAGCTTCTTTACCAACAGCTTCCAAAAGGGGAGTTTGGCGGTGCGGGTTACCAAGATCAGGAGCAGAAGGTTCTCTTCGCGGTTGATTCTGAACCCAATATGCCGCAGATGCCCCGTATGCAGGTTTTCATCATAGGGCTGTACGCCTGCTTGATGGCAGAGCTGCACCGTGCGCAGTGCCAGGGTATCAAAGATTGGCGGATGGATGCGGCAGCTTTTGTGGGGCACCACCAGGTGTGATCCCCTCTTATAGATGCCAAAGCTGAGCCCACGCTCACTTTCATAAACGGGCATAAATGCTTTATTACGGTAGTTAAATTCATGGGGTGAAGGCACAAATGCCTTGATATCCGCTTCAAAACCAGCATTTCTAAAGAGCTCGCTCAAAAGCTCATGCTTGTATCTCAATTGAGATGCATAGCTGATATCCTGCCAATCACATCCACCGCAAGCTTCCACCGGACCAAAGGCATCACACAATCCTTGGGGAGGGATTTCTCCCCTCATCAGATAGCTTTGCACGCTGGCAAATGCCACATCCTTGCGTTCCCGCTCCAGGCGTATCTCCACCTCGTCTCCCGGATGAGCATAGGGCACAAAGATAGCCTTGCCATCTTTCCACCCCAGCCCATAGCCGCCGAGAGCGTGTTTTTCTATTTTAAGATTCACATCATCCTTTGCAGGCGCTGCACCCGGTCTTCGATAGTGGGATGGGTGGCAAACAGTGATACCTTGCGTTTATTGTGGATCATTGCCATATCGGTTGCCATCCTTTTGGGGCTGGGAGGGCTAACGTTTTGCTCCAGAGCCCTCAGGGCAGAGATCATCGCCGCAGGGCCCACCAGTTTGGCACTGCCGGCATCCGCCCGATATTCGCGATGGCGTGAATATGCGCTTACAGGGATATACGCCAAGAGAAAGAGCACGTTTTGCAAAAGCATCACTACCAAGCGATATCCAATAAAGCCCAATCCGCCCTTTCCCTCATCATCCTTAAGGGCTGAATCCAACACGGCTGCCAAGATACGCGCCAAAAACATTACGAAGGTATTTACCAAGCCCATCAAGAGGCTCATCGTCACCATATCTCCTTCGATGATGTGAGTCATTTCGTGGCCTGCCACAGCCGCTATCTCTTCTTCTGAAAGGTTGTATAACAGGCTGTCCGAAAAAGCTACCAGCGCGCTGTTCTTTCTGGCGCCGGTGGCAAAGGCATTCAATGATACAGAGGGAAAAACGCCCACCTGCGGCATTTTGATGCGATGATGATCTGCCATATTGCGGATGGTTTCCACCACAAACAGCTCTTTGCCCTGTGCATTTGCAGGGTCTATCAGTTTCACTCGATATGCCCTCTTCACCATAAATTTGCTGAGGAAGAGGGATATAAAAGAACCGCCAAAACCAAATATGGCACACACCACCAAAAATCCCCACAGCTGATCCATGGGAATATTGAAAAAGGCGAGGATCGCGCTCAACACCATCATCACCAGGATGTTGGTGATGATGAACAGTCCAATTCTGGTTAAGCTTTTCATAGGTCTGTTACCTCCTTTATTTCATCATTACTATCTTATGCACGCCATGATAGCTGCCGCTATTCATCTTCACCCAATAGATTCCGCTGGTTAAGAGGCGTCCTGCATCATCACAGCCATCCCATACCACCTTGTGCGCTCCGGCTTGATAGCGTGTGTTCGCCAAGCTTCTCACCTTCTGTCCTTTCAGGTTATAAATCTCAAGGCTGGCAGCTGCCGCTTCTTTTAGCTCAAAAGCGATGGTGGTGCTGGGATTGAAGGGATTGGGCCAGTTGCCTTTCAATGCCGTTTGTGCCACGGGCAGGATGAGATCATCAGCATCCGTAACGGTAAAGCTGAAGGCCTGGGTGGCAGGGCTTTCGATGCCTCCACCATAGATGGCTTTGGCATGGTAGCTGTGTTCTCCCACGGGGATATCCTCATCGGTAAAGCTCACGCTCATCGCCGCATCGGCAGTATGGATGATTTCCCCATTACGATACAGCCTGTATCCGGATAGGTCGTGGGGGATATTGATATTATTTACCGCCGCAAAACCCATGGTAAAGCTCACTTTATCCACGTCTTCCACCGTGTGTTCAAACACGAGGGGAGCTATCATATCGTTGATCTGAAAATCTGCCAGAGTGCGGGCAGAGATATAGATGCCATCTTCGCGGGAATTGGGGATGCCACTGATATTCAGCATCCAGCTTTGCTTGGGCAATCCCATATAATCCACATCGTAAAAGGTGCTGCGGAATTCACCATCTTCATAATTGAGCTCATCCAATATCTGATATACTGCACCATTGGCAAAATCCCCGGCAGCAGGTTCAAAGCGCACGCCCTGAATGCTCACCAGGCGGGATTCCCACTCTTCAAAATTATTCACAAATTGAGCCAGGGTGATGGGCAGCGGCTGCAGGGTATTGCCGGTGCTGCTGGCGGGTGCGGGATTCAGCGTGGGCACAAATTCAAACATGCCGCCAAATTCCATCGTGGTTCCCACCAATCCGGTGATACCATCGCCAATCTGATACCCTTGGGTGATCACCCCATTATAATCGTCTATCAACATACCTGCTGCACCATCCTGCACAAACTTTTGATTGCGATAGCTCTGTTGAAAGCTGAGGATCACCTCGCCCTGAACCCTATACAATCCATCCAATGGGGCGTTACGCAGTTCGCTGAGGTTTGCCACCACAATGGGGAAATTGTATTCTGCGCTCATCACTGCTGAAGGAGGCATGCCAGTGGCATAGGCGATTGCTTTCAGCGTGGTATTGCTGGCAATCTGGATGGGTGCGTTGTAAAGGGTGGAGCTCTCGCTGGGCGTGCTGCCATCTGTGGTATAGCGGATTGTGGCACCATCTGTGACGCAGGTGATGCTTACATTGATGGGCTCCATATAGGTCCCAGCTGGAGGGTTAAAGACGGGTGTAGCCACCGCACCCTCAAAATCTGAGAGCCAGCGCGGGGTAAAGAAGTTCCCCTCAGGCCGTGAATTGGGTATGCCAATGATATCTCTTTCACCCACGGGGATGGGCGTTCCAATATAATCCACATCATAAAATGTGGTGCGGATATCATATTCTGTATCCTGATCATACACGGGATACACGATGCCGTTGGCAAAGTTTCCGCTTGCATTTTCAAATTCCACTCCCATCACTTTCACCACTCTGCTGCGATAGGTGTTGAAGTGGTTGTAAAGATTATCAAATGATACTACGATAGGCACGATGGGATTGCCACTGGAGGTGGCGCCCCCCGGATTCGACGTGGGCACAAATTGCAGCATTCCGCCATATTCGCTCATCTTGCCCATAAGCCCTGTGATGCCATCGCCGATATTATAGGTGCTGGTAATGACGCCATTATCGTCATCTATCAAGATGCCGGCGCCGCTATCCTGCACAAACTTTTGATTGCGGAAGGGCTGTTGGAAGGTAAGCACCACCTCACCGCTGAGATGATAGATGGTGCTGCCATCGGCGGGAGAGCTTGCCAATACGCTGAGGCTGGGCACGTTTACCGGGAAGCTATAATTTGCCGTTGCCACGATGGAGGCATCCATCTCTGGCGCCATGGCTATGGCTTTGAGGCTGGTGCTGGTGGAAATGGCTATGGGAGCTGTATATAAAGTGGATGATGCATTGGGCGTGCTGCCATCGGTGCTGTAATAGATGCTGGCTCCATCCGTGGCACAGGATATCGTAACGTTGATGGGCTGGGTATACACTCCGGCGGGAGGGTCAAACGATGGGGTAGCCACCATATTGCCGGTATTGGGGGCAAAGGTGTGGATGCCCAGATCGCCAAAATAATCCTGAGCTTCCACTATCCATTGGCTGTCCTCGGCGTTTGTGCCGGCGGATATATCCCAATCCAAGGTGCCGCTGGTAACGTGTGGCTTGCGGATGAGGGTATGATTCAGCGTGCCATTGGGCACTCCAGCCACCGGCCATCCCTGCCCGGGATCGTTTTGATAGATGCCTATCATATCAATGATTGTTTCTCCCAAAAAGAGCCCGAAAGCGTCATTACCGTTATGGTTTGCAACCTGCGAAGTTACGTCCGCCACCGCCAAGATGGCGGTATTTGCTTGAGGATGGGCAACCACATAGGTTTGATTGTGATCCAGGCTGCCCGTCATATGCAGGATATTGGTGCCATGCCAAGAACCTCCATTGGCGGCAAGCTTGATGGTGTATTGGCTCAGGTCCACCGTCTGCCCGGTTCCGTTGAATATCTCCAAGGCTTTGTTAAAGGAAGACCCTTCCACATATTCAGAAAAAAACAATCCTTCTGCATACTGAGCGCTTAGCCCCAGTGCGCTCATCATCATTATGAGCAGTGCAAATAAACGGTAAAGCCGTCTCATCATAAACTCCTTAGCTTCTATTGTTGCTGCTTTCACAGTGCTTTATGCTGTGATGGATAAAATACTGTCCACTCGAACCCAGTTTCGCTAAGCATCAAAATCAGGCAAGAGAAATTTGCACACCCCACAAAGAATTTCGGGATGGATCACCCCTTGTTACAGCTTTTCATTGACGCATTTTGAAGGTTTTAATAGTTGGAGACGTAATATGGATAAGGTGGAACAGATGAAACGAATAATATTTCTTTTGGCAATGCTCTTGATCGCTTTTGGATTGCAAGCCCAGAAGGGGGTTTTTGATATCTCCTATGGCGATCCTTGGCCCAAAGCCGATTCGCTTTTGGCAGAATACAACTTTTTTGCCCGCGATATAGACGGGGCAATGGTGAAATACTATTGCAGAAACATAGACCCCATGGTAGAAGCCGTGATTCTATATATTGAACCCACCCATAAAACCGTGGTGGGATGGTTTGTGAAACATTGGCACTATCTGGAGTCTGAAGATGTGGAGATCATCGTCAACCGTCTCGTTGAAATACATGGAGAGCCCACGCACTATGATCAGGAAACGGATCAGTTGATTTGGGTATTTACCCCCGATCGCACCGTCCACGTCCTTTATGTATCTGATGATAGCTTTTGTGTGTTTTACAAAGATTCCCAGCATCAGGACCTCTTTACGGTAAGCTTGGATAAATATCTGGAGGAAGATTTGGAAGGTATTGTAGATGAGGAGTCTGTGGAGCCGGAAATGGAGTAGCGGTGTTCCGCTGCTTTTAGTGTGACCACGAATTACACGAATGAACACGAATTTTAGGCTCGCTGCCACTAACAGTAAGGCGGGCTGCGCCCGATTGTTTTGCCCTGAAGTGCCGTCTCTGCCGAGACTCAGAAACTATCTATAACCCGCATTTGACCTAAACTGCCGTCTCTGCCGAGACTCTTTAAGGTGCTCGCTGCGCGAGTAGTAACACTGGATTTATCCGGTCGTTTCGCTGACTTTAGTCGGCTTTAAGTCCCTGAATTAACAACGGGTTACACGAACTGCTGGAATTAGATTTGGAAGACAGATATAGGCTGATGATTTAAGTGTTATGCCACGGTGTTGAAAAGGTTGTAAGTCCTTATTTTAAAACCGGTTAAAACCTGTGGAACCACCCTTACGTGAAGGCCAGTGTTACCGCACGCACACGAAGCCCCTGTTCCCTGACCCCTGTCCCCTGATCCCTAAGCACGTGCAGCGCCTTGCTCATTAGCCTCCCTTGTATCACCCTTGTCTCACCCATGCCGAGACAAGGGAGAGACAAGGGTGGTTAACAGGGGAGAAGTGATTTTGGGCAAGGCATACATTTCCACTTGACAGTTACAGCCTCCTTGTTTTTTTGAAGAAATCAGATTTTAAGTGGATAACCATACTGTTTATCATTGTTTTACCACATAGAACACACGATAAAGGAGTGTTGATGCTCCCCATCAGGGAAAACGTATTGGCAGTGCAGGATGCCATTGCCACAAAACTAAGATCATTGGGGCGTGATCCCCAGGACACCATTTTGGTGGCTGTCACCAAGACCCATCCGGTGGAAATGATAGATGCCGCTCTCAAGGCTGGCATCACACACTGGGGGGAAAACAAGGTGCAGGAAGCCGTGCGCAAGCACCCTTTTGTCACAGAGGAGTATGGCGGATTTCACTTTATAGGTCATCTGCAAACCAATAAAATCAACGCCCTCCTGGCTTTAAACCCCCTGCTCATCCACAGCGTGGGCTCCCTGCGCCTGGCGCAAAAGCTCAATTCCACCTTGGGCAGGATGGATAGGATTCAGGATATCCTGATCCAGGTGAATGTAACGGAAGAGGATTCCAAGAGCGGGGCGGATCTGGAGAGCGCCCGGGAATTGGTGTTGGCAATCTCCCGCCTGCCTTTTTTGAGGATTCGCGGTTTGATGACCATCGGTTTGATGAGTCCGGATGCCCAGCGTACGCGTCCTTATTTCCAAGAGATGAAACAGCTTTTTGACAGCTTGAAAGCCTTGGATGATCCTGCCATTGATATGAGCTGGCTTTCCATGGGGATGAGTGACGACTATCTGGTGGCTTTGGAAGAAGGCGCCAATATGCTGCGCCTGGGTTCTGTGATCTTTGGCGCGCGTGATTATGGAGGTAAAAGGTGATTTATCTAATTGCAGCAGGCATCGTAGTATTGGCATACCTGTATGGTTGTTTTTCCACAGCCCGCATTGTGGCAAAAGGCTTTCGCTCCCTGGATATCTACAAGGTGGGCACCGGCCTGGCAGACACAGAAAATATCTACGCCAATATCAGCCGTCCCTTGGGAGTCTTGGTGGGTGCTTTGGATATGGCAAAGGCATATCTTTTTATGAAGGTGATAGAGCTGTTGCTCATCCTCTTGGAAAGCACACAGCTGATACCCCATGTGGGCAAAATCCACGCCATGAACTATATGCTGCTTTATGGCTTGGCGATGTTGGTGGGGCATTGTCTGCCGGCTACGCATCGTTTTCGAGGCGGACGCGGCATCTTTACCTACACCGGTTTTATGTTTTACTTTTCCCCTTATCCCATCCTGATTACACTGGGGATAGCGTGGATTGTGGTGGCAAAATTCAAGCAAATACGCTTTGCCCAATACCTCATCGTGATTTTGCCCGTGATTCTCACCCAAGTACTCTATTCATTTATCCCCATCTTCCGCAAAGAAGTGCCTCCCTACTTTATTGGCATGATGTTAGGCGTGGCGCTCTTTATGGGGGTGCTCAATTTTATGGTATCCAAAAAGCTGGGTGAGCTGTAAATCCCGGTTATAGATAAGGAGATAACAAGATGGTGCAAATCAAGAAAGTGGAAAATGGCAAAGACCTGAAAGCCTTTATCATGCTTCCCTTCAGTCTTTACCAGAATGATCCCAATTGGGTGGCGCCTTTGATTGGTGACCAAAAGAAAATGCTGAGCCCCCGGCACAATCCCTTTTTCAAGCATTCCGAGGCGTGCCTCTTTTTGGCGCTGAAATGTGGCGAAGTGGTGGGCAGAATCACCGCCCACACAAACCTGAGGCACAATGCCGAGCACAAGGATAATATCGGTTTCTTTGGCTTTTTTGAGTGTGAAAACGATGTGGAGGTGGCGCGTGCCCTCCTGGATGCCGCATCAGACTGGAACAAAGCCAAGGGACGCGGCTCCATGCGCGGACCCATGAATTTTACCATCAATGATGAATGTGGCATGTTGGTGGATGGCTTTGATACCCCGCCGATGATCATGAACCGTCATGACAAGCCCTATTATCAGACTCTTTTGGAGGAGTGTGGCTTTGCCAAGGAGATGGATATGTATGCCTATCTGAGCCACAAAACCGAGATGCCAGAGCGCATCGACCGCCTGGCGGCAGCCATTGAAAAGCGCACCGGCGTTACCATCCGTTCCATTAGGCGCGGCAAAAAAGAGCGTGCCGAGGATATCAAAACCATTTTTTATGTATATGCCAAAGCCTGGGAATCCAATTGGGGCAACGTTCCCATGACCCAGGAGGAGCTGGAGCACACCACCAAGGAATTGTTGCCGGTGGCAGATCTGGATTTGGTGCTATTGGCAGAGATGAAGGGCGAGCCCATAGGTTTTTGCCTGTCTTTGCCAAATTATAACGAGGTGCTGAAGGTGATGAACGGGCGGGTAAACCCCATCACCATCATCAAAGCGCTCTTTGCCAAACGCAAGATCAGCACGGCAAGGGTGATCACCATGGGCGTGGTGGAAGGCTATCGCGGTCGTGGCATAGATACCCTCTTTTATTATTATTCCTACAAAAGCGGGCTGCCCAAAGGCCTGCACACGGCAGAGTTTTCCTGGGTGTTGGAAAATAACACAATGATGATCCGTGTGGCAGAGATGTTGGATGCCAAAGTATATAAGACCTACAGGATGTATGAGCGCAATATCACTTGAAACCGGCAAACGGCGCTGGCTGAGCCCCGTTGATATCATCACGCTGCTGTTTTGTGGCTGGATCCTGATCTATATCCTCATCGGCAATGCTCGGGTGCTGGATTTTGGGCTGCATTTTGCCTCTTATCTCAGCATCTTCACCGGCGTCTTGCTTTCGGCAGTGTTGGAAAGGTGGTGGGAAGGACGGGAAGGCTGGTTTTACACTGTGTTCCGCCTCTTGAGGGCGCTGTATCCGGTGCTGCTCTTTGGCTATTTTTATTCCTCAAATTATGCCTTCAACAGGGTGTTGATCCCCCAATGGCAGGATCCCTTTTTTATGAAGATAGATCAGGCTATCTTTGGCTATCTGCCATCGATGGAGTGGGGGGTGCGCCATTCACATTGGGCAATCTCGGAGCTGTTTCACGGTGCTTACTTTTGTTATTATCCCATGATAGCCGGCTTGCCCTTGTATCTGTATCTCAAAGACCGCAAGGCCTTTATGGAGCTTATCTTCGTGCTCACCTTCAGCTTTTATATCTTCTATCTGATGTATAGCATCCTGCCCACCATCGGCGGACGCTATATCCCGGAAGCGCATGAGCTTACGAAGGTATATCGGGCTGGACCCTTCACCCATATCATGGCTTTAATTTACAATCAATCCCAACATTGGGGCGGTGCATTCCCCAGCTCACACGTGGGCATCACCATTGTGCTCACCATCGCCGGGCTGCGCTTTACCCGCAGGATGGGCTATGTGTTTGTGGTGATCTCGTTTTTCCTTTCGCTTTCCATAGCCTATTGCCATTACCATTGGTTTATAGACGCTGTGGGTGGCATCATCGTGGGGATAGCAGCCTACTATCTGGGGCTGTGGGTATATCAAAAAATGCTGCCTGTGGAGGCACATCAACAATGAAAAAAGTATTGACTATCTGTTTTGCCCTGATGGCGATAAGCTTGGTGGCACAGGGATATCCCCTACCCATCCAGGAATACGATTATGCCATTGCCGAAAACAACGTTTCCCCGCTTGCCATAGGAATGGGCGGCTTGAACCTCACCGATGCTACAGATCCCTATTGCAGCTATTCCAATCCGGCGCTCTTGGCTGATGTGGATCAGAGCCATCTGGTCACCTCCTTCCGCCTGGCAAATCCCAAACAGATGAGTTTTTGGGAGGCGGCAAGCCCATCCAATGCCCTCAAAGACAAGCAATTCAAGTATTTCAGCATCATCACCCAAAAGGCGGGATTCAGCTATCAGCCGATGAGCCGCATCAATATCAGCGAAAGAATGGAGGCAAATCAGAGCATTTATTATGATTATGCCTTGGATAAGGTACAGCTTTCCCTGGCGGCGCGTGATGATAAATGGGCAAAATTGGGGGCGGGCTTTAACCTCAAATACCTCAGCGGGCGCTTGGTTTACCTTCGTGAACAGCAGGTGGGTAACACGCTGCACCGCAAGGAATTTATAGATAACAAGGTGAAGGGCTTTTCCACGGATGTGGGGCTGGTGTGGGATGAGGACCCCTTCCGCTTTGGCTTGGTGGCTTATGACCTCTTTTCCCGCCTCTATTGGGAAAGCTATTCCTCGGTGCCCATCCAGCAGCGCGTGGGGCTTTCTGCATCCTATGAAATGGGTTCTGCCAGCCTCAATGCCGGAGTATTGGGCAGAATCAGCCACAGCACGGATACCACATACCATCTGGGTTTCAAGAATATGTGGAGCTGGGGCAATCAGGTGGATGCGCGGGGCAACCTGCTCCAACACGGCATCCCCCTCAGTTTGGGGGTGTATAGTCACGATTTTTATGGCACGCAAAATATCAATTTCACCATTGGCAGTGGTTACAATTACAGCATCTTCCGCTTCGATTTTTCGCTGAATAGCCGCGGGATGAAGCTGAGGGAAAGCGAATACCTCTTTTCCCTGGGATTGGGATTGCCCTAAGAGGGGTACCATGTTCCAACTGTCTTTCCTCCACACCAGCCTCTTGATCTTTGCCGCAGCCACGGTATTGCCCCTGTTGATTTGGCTGATTGCCAAGCGCAAGCCGCCCCGCGTGGTATTCTCCTCCCTACGTTTCATCCGGCTGAGCGCCCAGGAAGAGAAGAAGCGCAGCAAATTGCAGGAAATCCTGCTGCTCATCATCCGCATGCTCATCATCCTGCTCTTCACGCTGGCAGTGGCGCGCCCGCAGGTGTTTTCCTCCCGGCTCAAACAAAGCGGCAAGCATCCGCCCACCGCCCTTGCCATCGTGGTGGACAATTCTTTTGGCATGGATTATCTGCATGAGGCAAAGACCGCCCTGGATCGCAGCAAAGAAGCCCTGGAAAAGATCAATGCCCTCACCAATTCCACGGATAAGGTGATCATCCTCACTCTGGATGAAAGCTGGAACACCCAGCACGGGCAAAGCTATGCCGGCAAGATCCCTGGGGATATCATCAATTCCATTGCCATCACCCATCTGCCCCTCAGCATGGAGGCGGCAATGGATGAGGCACATACCAAGCTGGTGGAATCCGGCATCCCCAATCGAGAATTGTATCTGCTCACGGATAGGCGGGAGGCAGATTACCCGGCTGATTTTCCCCTGCCAGTGCACCTCATCCCTCTAACAGCACCGCAAAGCTGGCAAAACCTGAGCATCAAAGACGTGACTCCCCTGCCGCAATTGGTGGATAAGACCCGGCAGCAAAGCCTGCAATTCACCCTTGCCAATCACGGTGATGCCTTGCGTACGGACGTGTTGATCAGAGCCGTCTTGGGCGAAACCAAGGTGGCAGAAAAGTTTGTGAGCATCCCCGCCCGGCAGGAGATCAAGGAAACCATCCTCATCGAGCTGAGACAGGATGGCTGGCAGACGGGGTATGTGGAGGTGGTGGATGAGCGACTGATGCACGATAATCGCTCCTACTTTGCCTTCCCACACCGCCTCAATCCCTCTTTGGCGGTCATCACCCAGGATGCTTCGCTGCCCTTTTACCTGCAGGGTGCCCTGGATGTATATCGCGGAGGCGGCAAGCTGAAGCTGATCGCTCCCGATGCCCTGGTAATGGCAGATTTGGAAGAGTATCAAAACTTTGTTATTTACAAGCCCGGTCCCATCGGGCCCCGCCTCAAGGAATTTATCGAATCCCTCCGCCATCAAAAGCGCGGTGCCGTGGTATTTTTGGATGAAAACATGGGCAAAGACCTTGCCTCCTGGTGGTCTTCCATGTTTGATTGCCAGATAGGCGGCTTTCTGAGGGATGCCAAAGAGCTCAGCTATTTCAACCCCCATCACTATGTCAGCTCGCTATTGGGCGGCACGGAGCTTTCCCAAAAGCGTGTGAACCACTATTGGAGCTGCCAGGCGTCCGGCTCTGTGGCATTGGCAAAAGCGGGAAAAGACGACCTCGTGCTTGCCAAGGATAATATGATCCTCTTTGCCCTCGATCCCGCCGCCATGCAAAACAGCTTTTTCATAGGTCCCATCTTTCCCGTTTTGGCATACAGGGCATTGGAACACAGCGGCTTGGCTCTTGCAGGAGGCAATCGTATCGAATTAGGCGATCTGATCACTGCCCAAGAGCTCACCCTGCCGGATGGCTCCGTGTTGCAGCTTGCCAATCGCAGCTATCGGGCAGGCAAGCCCGGCATCTACCACAGCCGCATCGCCAATGGTGAGGCCACCGCCATCGCTGTGGATTATCACTATCAGGAAAGCGAAAATAACCCTCAAGATTATCAGAAACTAAAATATATCAAAAGCCTCAAAGCCGATTGGCAAAAACAGCTCTTCCGCTCCCGCCTGGGCTATGATATCTGGAAGACCCTCTTCCTGGTGGCATTAGCCTTATTCCTGCTGGAAATCGGCATCATCAAGCTGGCATCCCTCAAAGCCGGCAAGAGCCCCAAGGAGCTTACATGAGTGATATCCTAAAAAGTATTAAACAACCCAAAGACGTTAAAAAGCTGCCCCTCACCAAACTGATGGAATTAGCCGCCGAAACCCGCGAGCGCATCGTGGAGGTGGTATCCCAGACGGGAGGCCATATAGCGCCCAGCCTGGGAGCGGTGGAGATCGCCATCGCCCTGCTCAAAATCTTTGACCTCAATAAAGACAAGGTGGTATGGGATGTGGGGCATCAAAGCTATGCATGGAAGATCCTCACGGGACGCAACAAGCGCTTTGACACCTTGCGCACCCTGGATGGCATCAGCGGCTTTACAAACCGTGATGAAAGCCCCTATGATGCCTTCACCACCGGGCACAGCAGCACCTCCATCTCCGCCGCTCTGGGCATGGCATGTGCCGCGGAATTGCAGGATGAAGAAGCCCACCATATCGCCGTGATCGGTGATGGCGCCCTCACAGGAGGGATGAGCTTTGAAGCGTTGAACCACACCGGACACATCCAGCCCAACCGCTTTTTGGTGATCCTCAATGACAACGCCATGTCCATCTCCAAAAATGTGGGAGGCTTGCAAAAGTATATGGCGAGGATGATGACCTCCAAATCTTACAACACCCTCAAACAACAGATTTGGGACCTGAGCCACAACCTGCCCACGCGCATCCGCTGGCACTTTATCTATGGAGCGCGCAAGGTGGAGGAATCCATGATGAATATCCTGGTGCCCAATATCATCTTTGAGGATCTGGGCTTCAAATATCTGGGACCCATAGACGGACACGACCTCAAACAGCTCACCTCCTTCCTCAAACGCATCCGCGACAATATGGTGGGACCTGTGCTCTTGCACGTGGTCACCCAAAAGGGCAAGGGCTATCCCCCTGCCGAACAGGATGCCTCCCTCTTTCATGGTGTGGGACCCTTTGAATCTGCAAGCGGCAAACAAAAGTGTGCGGGCAGCCCCTCCTGGAACGATGTTTTTGGCAAAAAGCTCTGCGCCTTGGCAGAGGGAAACCAGGATATCGTAGCCATCACCGCCGCCATGACCGTGGGCACGGGATTGAGCGGATTTGAAGAGAAGTATCCCGAGCGGCTCTTTGACGTGGGCATCGCCGAGCAACACGCCGTCACCATGGCGGCAGGAATGGCAGCCAAGGGCATAAAGCCTTTTGTGGCAATATACAGCACCTTTTTGCAGCGCGCCTTGGATCAGGTCATTCACGACGTCGCCCTGCCCCGCCTGCCGGTGGTCTTTTGCATCGATAGAGCCGGTTTGGTGGGCGAAGATGGAGCCACCCATCACGGTGTCTTTGATCTCTCCTATTTGGGAGCCGTGCCCGGGCTCACCATCCTGGCGCCCTCCACAGCTGAAGAGCTGGAAGCCATGCTGGATTGGGCAGCGCAGTACATGGATGGGGCAGTTGCCATCCGCTATCCCAGAGGCACAGCCACCTGCCAGGGCGAAGAAGTGACAGACTTCCAGCCTGGCATCGCCAAACTAATCTCCAAGGAAGGCAAAATAGGCTTGATCGGAGTGGGAGACGCCTTCCACATTGCCCAAAAGGTGGCGGATCTCTTGACAGAAAAAGGACACCCTTGCCGCCTCATCGATCTGCGCAGCGTGAAGCCCCTGGATACCAAGCTGCTATCCGATACAGCGGATGAGTGCAGCCATATCTTTACCTTTGAAACCAACAGCATCATTGGCGGGGCAGGAACCTCAATCGTCCAGCTGCTCTGTGACAAACCCTGCCGCATCGTCAATTTCGGCTATCCCGACAGCTTTGTCCCCCACGGCAAAATAGAGCTGCTCAATGAGCGCCTTGGCTTCACCCCAGCAGCTCTTACCCAGAAAATACTTGATCTCATAGAGCCATGAAGCTCAGCCTTCGGGAACCCATTTCCGCTCTCATCACGCCTGCCGGCACTGCCGCCATCAACGTGATCCGCATCAGCGGCGAGGGCGCTATCCCCGTCGTTGCCAGATACTTCCGTCCGGCAGACAAGCTGCTCTCAGCACCTGGGCATAGCATTGTATACGGCATCTTTTATGATGAAGCGGCACGTCCCCTGGACGAAGTGCTGTGCAGCGTGTTCAAAGCCCCCAAAAGCTATACGGGGGATGATACCGTGGAGATATCCTGCCATGGCAATCCCCGCTTGGCGGCACGCATCCTGGAACAGCTGCTACTGCACAGTAGAATGGCAAACCCCGGTGAATTCACCATGCGCGCCATGTATAATAACAAGCTTGACCTCATCCAGGCGGAGGCGATCAACGATCTCATCACTGGCCCCAGCTCCAAATCCCAAAGCGCAGCCCTCAGCCAATTGAGGGGCGTGCTCTCGGCAAAGATGAACGAATTCATCCAGCGCATCACCCATTTGCGCATCCAATGCGAGCTGGCAATTGATTTTGCAGATCAAGACCTGCCTTCCATTGATGAAGCTGCATTGGTGCACGACCTCACCCAACTGCAAGATGAGATGGCTCAGCTCTGTGACCAGAGCCAGCAGGCGCGCTTTATCCGTGATGGCATCAGAATCTGCCTGGCTGGCGCCCCCAATAGCGGCAAAAGCTCGCTATTCAATGCCTTTTTAAACCAAAACCGCGCCATCGTGAGCCCACACCCCGGCACCACCCGGGATTATCTGGAGGAAAGCATCTCCCTGCAGGGATACACCATCGTGCTGTTTGACACGGCAGGGCTGAGGGAAAGCCAGGATACAATCGAGCAGGAAGGCATAGACCGCAGCCAACAGCTGATGCAGGATGCAGACCTCATCCTCTACCTCATCGATGCCCAAACTCACGCAGGAGAGCTGGATATGTCTGCCTTGGATAGCTCCCTGCATTCCAAAACGCTGGTTGTGCTCAGTAAGGCGGATTTGGCAACGCCGGCGGCTATCTCCACCCTCCAGGATGCCCTTGCCCCACTAACCGTCAGCAGTTCCAGCGTGGTGGCTGATGATGGCTTGCAGAGCCTTTTCACTGCCATCCTGTCGCGCTTTAAGCTCTTGGAACCTCAGTTCGAGAGACCCCTGGTTACCAATGTACGCCATCTGGCAGCTTTGAAAAAGAGCCGGCAGAGCTTGGGCAAAGCCTTATCTGCCCTGCAAGACGGCATGGGCTATGAATTTGCCGCCTTTGACCTCATCGAAGCCAGCACCGCCTTGGAACAAATCTTGGGCATCATCACCCCGGACGACCTCTTAAACAGCATCTTTGCAGACTTTTGCATAGGCAAATAAAGGAGAGAGACATGAGTAAGTGGATTTACACAAAAGATGGCAAAAACTATGGTCCCATGAAGGTTGCCAAGATTGCCAAAGCCATCTTTAATTCCGAATTGGAACTGAATGATTATATCCTAAGCGCCGAAACCCAAACCTGGCATAAAATCAGAGATATCCCCCAAATCATGGATATCATCCACAAACCAATGCGCAAACATCTCTTTGAGGATATCGATGATTCCTTGTTGGAAGAGGAGACTGAGGATTGACGCCAGTTCAGGTGTCAGGTCTCAGGTTTCAGGTTTCAGTAAAATCAGCCGCTAATATAATATCTGCTCACGCATCGAGCCCGTAAACCCTTGTACCCCCTGGCTTTAGCCGGGCGTTTCGCTGACTTTAGTCGGCCTTTATTAAATTATCAAACGAGCGCAACGAGCTCCTTAAAGAGCCTCAGCAGAGACGGTATTTTAGGTCAACTCAAGATATACGTATAAGTTACGAGTCTCGGAGAGACGGCATTTTAGGTCTGTTTAGATAACCACGAAAAACTCGAAAATACACGAAAGGCTTTTAAACCACGATTTACATTAATGATAAGGATTTCACGAATTCAAGATAGGTTTGGAAATAACAAAACCCTATCAACTATCAACCACCAACTAAGTTGGCATCTCATAATAAAAAGGGCACAATCGAAGACTGTAACCACTTGGTAACACTGGCTTTAGCCGGTCGTTTCGCTGACTTTAGTCGGCTTTAAGTCCTTAAATTTACTTCAGATTTCATCAATTACATGAATTTGAGATTGAAGCCAGATATAGATTGATATTTTTGTGTTTTATGCTGTGTTAAAAAGGAGTAACCCATTGATTTATAACCGGTTAAAACTGGTGGAACGACCGGCTGAAAGCCAGTTTTACTGCTCACTCACCACCAGCCCCTGCCCATTAGCCTCCCTTGTACCACCCTTGTCTCACCCTTGTCTAGGCAAAGGAGAGACAAGGGTGGTTAATGGGGGAGGAGCAAGCGATGAATGATTAAAGATGAAGGATGAAAGACGGGAGTTTGCTGCCGCTCTATAAACCACAAATTCCACTTATTACAAGGATTTCACTATTTCAAAATAGGCTCGGCTTTAGCGAACCCTGTTCCCTACTCTCTGATCAAATTATGAGTTGACAAAAATACAAGCGATACCCAAGATGGTTCCCATACAATATTCGCCTGTTTTAATGTGGAACCGCCCCCGGATTATTTGAATAAGACCCCACCTATCTACGCTTACTGCGCCTCACACAAACAGGCTTTCACTACTTAAATTAACCCCTGGAGGTTCAAAATGAAAAAGGCAGTATTGTTTTTATTTTTGATGGGCTTGCTACTGTTTGGCACAGCCCTGTGGTCACAAAGAAGCAGTGGCGATCGTGCCCAGCTTGTGGATAATGTGAATCTGTTGGCAGGCTCAGACGCCCCGATCCCCGGCATGCTAAACCCCCAATACCGCTATGCCAGGGATGTGCAATTGAGCATTGTCAATGGCTCGGTGGTGATTAGCTGGAGCCCCGTGCCCAACGAGGCTTTATATTACAAAGTGTTTTCCTCAGCCTTGCCCTATGAAGGTTTTTCCTTGGATAATAGCGGCGTATTTACCAGCAGCAGCTGGACGGCACCCTTAAATGGAGACCAGCGCTTTTACTATGTGATCTGCGTGTACGATAGCTTTGTGCATGTTCCCGGCGGCACCTTCTTGATGGGAGATACCCGGGGGCAGGGGGCAGCCAATGAATTGCCCATCCACAATGTCACCATAAATCCATTTTATATCAGCAAATATCAGGTGACGCAGGCTGAGTTTTCCCAATACATGCAGCCCAGTGAAGAGTGGACAGCTCTGGATGGACTGGGCGATATTTATCCCGCTTATAATGTATCCTGGTATCAAGCAATCAAGTATTGCAACCTGCGCAGCATCGCCGAGGGCTTTACCCCGATTTACACGATAGACGGCTCCACCGATCCTGCAGATTGGGGCAATGTGCCCACATCAAATAATGACATCTGGGACGCCATAAGCTGTGATTGGGATGCCAATGGCTACCGGTTGCCCACGGAGGCGGAATGGGAATATGTGGCACGTGGTGCTACTAACACTCCGGATTATCTGTACAGCGGTTCGGATAACGCAGATGTTGTGGCATGGCATAGTGGGAATGGATCCCCAGGCTGCAAACCTGTTGGCGGCAAAATCCCCAACGGACTGGGCCTTTATGATATGAGTGGCAACGTATTGGAATGGTGTTGGGATTGGTTTGGCCCTTATGGCAGTGGTCATTATGACAATCCCACCGGTGCTTCCAGCGGCTACAATCGCACTATGCGAGGCGGCAGTTGGGAACACAGCGCCTCCATCTGCCGGGTATCACAACGTGGCAGTATATCTCCAGCCTTTTACAGCCTCCGCCAAGGCTTTCGCGTATGCAGATCAGCGGCAACCGCCACACCCAAGTTCAGCCTGGTGGGTGGCACTTATACCGGTGCCAGAGATATCAGAATTTTCACCTCCACTGTCGATGCAGAGATTTATTACACCATCGATGGCAGCGAACCGGGGCTTTATTCAACCCTGTATAGTGGTCCCATCACCATCAGTGCCACTACTACCATCAAGGCAAGGGCTTTTCTTGATGGCAGGATACCCAGCAGAGTTGCCAGCGTCTCCTATGTGATTGAAGAGTATGATCCCGGGCAGATGGTGTATATCCCCAGCGGCACCTACACGATGGGGGATACCCACGGGGGAGGCAATCCCAACGAATTACCCACCCACAGCATCAGCCTGGATCATTTTTACATTGGCAAATACCCTGTGACGCAGGCAGAATTTGCCCAGTATTTAGAACCCGGTGACGAGTGGATAAACCAGCTTGGGCAGGGGGATAGCCATCCTGCCTATAATATATCCTGGTATCATGCCATCAAGTATTGCAACCTGCGCAGTATCGCCGAGGGCTTTACCCCGGTTTATAAGATCAATGGTTCCACCGATCCTGCAAATTGGGGTGCGGTGCCCCCGTTTACCAATGCCACCTGGAACGCAGTGGTCTGCGATTGGAATGCCAATGGCTACCGTCTGCCCACAGAGGCGGAATGGGAGTATGCGGCGCGCGGAGGCACCAACACTCCTGATTATCTTTACAGCGGCTCGGATGAGATAAATGATGTGGGCTGGCATGAAGGCAATTCTGTCAGAAAGTCACACCCCGTGGGTGGCAAGGCTGCCAATGGTTTGATGATTTACGACATGAGCGGTAACGTTTGGGAATGGTGTTGGGATTGGTATGGCATTTATGGCAGCGGTCATTTGGATAACCCCACCGGAGCCGTAAGCGGAACACAGCGCATGAGGCGTGGAGGCAGCTGGGGCGCGGAGGCCTATGGCAGCAGGGTCTCACACCGTGTGAGTACCGTTCCCAGCACCGTCAATTATAATAATGGCTTCCGCGTTTGCAGGGCAGCTGCCTGTGCCGCTCCTACATTCAGCCCCACGGGAGGCACCTTTATGGGTGCCGTCAACGTCAGCCTCTCATCTGAAACGCCCAATACCATGATCTATTATACCACCGATGGCAGCACTCCCACCCAGTTTTCCACCCTGTACACCGGTCCCATCCGCATCATCGCCACCTCCACCATCAAGGCGAAGGCGTTTCGCAGTGATTGGATGGAAAGTTCTATGGTAAGCGCCAGCTTCATAATCGAAACTTACGCCTCAGACAACATGGTTTACGTTCCCGGCGGCACCTTTATGATGGGTGATACCAGAGGTGAGGGCAATGATAACGAACTTCCAGTCCACAGCGTCACCTTGAATCATTTTTATATAGGCAAATATGAAGTGACGCAGGCGGAATATTTACAATATCTGCCACCTATTAATTGGAACACCCACTATGGGGTTGGTGATAATTATCCTGCTTTTGGAATAAGCTTCTATGCTGCTCTCAAGTATTGTAATTTACGCAGCATCGCTGAGGGTTTAACACCAGTTTATTCAATTAAAGGTTCCACTGATCCTGTCTATTGGGAACAAGGAGGATTAACTTTTGAACAATTGGATATGGCTATTTGCAACTGGGGCGCCGATGGTTACCGCTTACCCACGGAGGCGGAATGGGAATATGCGGCACGGGGCGCTACGGACAATCCGGATTATCTTTACAGTGGCTCTGATGACATAAATGCCGTGGGGTGGTTTGATGAAAATTCCAATGATAGCACGCATCCAGTCGGGAGCAAAGCTCCCAACGGGCTGGGGATATACGATATGACCGGCAACGTTTGGGAGTGGTGTTGGGATTGGTATGATGAATCATACTATAATAGTAGCCCTTCTCATAATCCAACCGGCCCAGTGGACTGGTATGTACATTGGCCTCGAGGCGGTGGCTGGAAAGATCCAGCCTCAAATAGCCGGGTATCCTTCCGTTACAAGTATTATTTTTTGGGATCTACCTATATTAATGGTTTTCGCGTCTGCAGGGCGGCTTATATGTGTGCCGTGCCCCAATTCAGTCTGGTTGGAGGAACTTATATCGGTGAGCAGAGTATCATTATGTCTACCAACACGCCTGATGCCCAGATTCGCTATACTACCGATGGCAGAGTTCCCTCCCAATCTTCCACCCTATATACTGGTCCCATAACCGTAAGCTCCAATACAATCATCAAGGCAAGGGCATTTCGTAACGATTGGACGCCCAGTGCCGTCGCCGAAGCCATTTACACCATTCAAGCGTTTAATCCCCAGGAAATGGTTCACGTTCCCGGCGGCACTTTCATCATGGGCGATACCAAAGGTGGGGGCAATTCTTTCGAGAAACCCCTACACAACGTTACCTTGAATTCATTTTACATGGGCAAATACCCCGTGAACCAGAGACATTATCAGATAACCATGGACTCCAATCCTGCCTCAGGTTTTGGTGTTGGTGCCAATCATCCCGTATATAATGTGAGCTGGTATGACGCTCTCAAGTATTGCAACCTGCGCAGCATGGCTGAGGGATTTACCCCGGTTTATACCATCAATGGTTCCACCAATCCCACCCAATGGGGTGCGGTGCCCACAGAAGACAATGGCACTTGGAACTCTGTATTGTGCAATTGGGATGCCAATGGCTACCGGCTGCCCACGGAGGCGGAATGGGAATACGCTGCGCGGGGAGGTACCAGCGATCCTGATTATTTCTACAGTGGCTCTGATGATATAAATGCTGTGGCATGGTATTCTGGCAACAACACACCGTATGAATGCAAACCCGTGGGCGGCAAAACTGCCAATGGACTGGGGATATATGATATGAGCGGCAACGTTTTGGAGTGGTGTTGGGATTGGAATGGCGCCTATGATGATAGCGATGCCAACAATCCCAGCGGTCCTGCCAGCGGCACGAACCGTATCTTGCGTGGCGGTTGCTGGAATTACGATGCTTCCATCTGTCGGGTAGCAAGCCGCCGTTACCATTATCCTCACAATGGCACTTATATCACCGGCTTCCGCGTGTGCAGGACTGATCTCACCTGTGCCATGCCCAAGTTTGGCCTTGCTTCAGGAACCTATGCAGATGCTCAAAATATTAACATTTTGACAGACACTCCCAATGCTGTGATCTATTATACCACCGATGGCAGTGTTCCCACCCAATCTTCATTTTTGTACAATGGTCCCATATCCTTGGGTTTACACACCACTACCACCATCAGGGCAAGGGCATTTCGCAGTGGCTGGATGCCCGGTGACATTGCCATTGCCACCTACGTGATTGAGGAGTACATTCCCAGAGAAATGGTTTATGTTCCCGGCGGCACTTTCACCATGGGCAGGAGACAAGGATATGGACATCATGATGAAGTTCCTCCACACACCGTCACGCTGAGCCCGTTTTACATTGGAAAATATCTGGTGACTCAAGAGGAGTATTCTCAATATAAGCCCCCACGCAGTCTATGGAAAGACTTCAGTGGACTTGGTGACAGATATCCCGCTTACTATATAAGCTGGTATCGTGCTATCAAGTACTGTAATCTGCGCAGCATAGAAGAAGGTTTCACACCAGTTTATAGCATTGCTGGTTCTACCAATCCGGCAGATTGGGGTGATGTGCCAAACTACTCAGATGGTGTTTGGGGTGCTGTAATCTGTAATTGGGATGCCAATGGTTATCGGTTGCCCACGGAGGCAGAATGGGAATATGCAGCACGGGGCGGCACCAACAATCCTGATTTTATTTTTAGTGGTTCAGATGACTTAAATGCCGTGTCGTGGAATTCTGGCAATTCCGGCCGTACCACACACCCCGTCGGCACCAAAGCCGCCAATGGATTGGGGATTTATGATATGACCGGCAATCTTATTGAATGGTGTTGGGATGGGTATGGAGATACATACTATAGTTGCAGCCCTTCCCACAATCCAACTGGACCAGAGAGCGGATGGCGTACGCTACGTGGCGGGGGCTGGACGTCATATTATGCCATCGCCAAGCTGTATTATCGTCGTAGAGAGATCCCGCTAGCCGATAATGATAACATTGGCTTCCGCATCTGTAGATCGGCTCAGTAACATTCCGGGGCCAGAGGCCAGAGACCAGAGGTTAGAGGTTAGAGGTTAGAGGATAGGGCTCGCTGAGATGAGCGTTGAGAGGCGCTAAGAGCGCCAGTTGAGTGCTCACACAAGTTCGCGGTTGAGATTCGCTACGCTCACGTTGAGCGTGCTTCGCACTGTTAGGGCGGCTTGGTCTCTGCTCGCGAAGCCCCTGTCCCCTACGGCGCTACAGCGCCGCCCCTCTGGCCCGCTTTGCGAGCCTCCCTGCCATCCTCATAGTAAAGAAAGTTATACGATCCCGCTTTCACGATATTCTTGATTTTATCCCCAAAGCGTTCCATCACGTCTATAAAATCTATGGTATTCAGTCCGCTTTCCGCATCGCAGGATCCGTTTTGGATTTTGGTGATGAGATCATCTCTCACCCTGCGGTGCTGTTCATTGATGCGCCCTTCCATTTCGATGATTTTGAAGGGATAGTCTCTTTGGAAGTCTTTCAGATAGGCTATGTTTAGATCCAGCATTTCCTGGATTTTGGTTTCCATATCCGAGATCATATTGAGGATTTCTTCGCTCAGGGGTGCCTTTTGGGTCTCCATCTGGTCGTTCAGGATGCGGTTTGCCTCCTCTGTATAATCGCCCAATTTTTCTATATCGTTGATGGTATGGATGAGGGCGGGGATTTTTTGGATGATGCTATCGCGTTTGGTGCGTTCGTTTACCACCACCAGATAGCGGGTGATTTCACGCTGCAGATTGTCGACGGCGTTTTCGATTTGTGCCACCTTGCCCTGTTTGCGATAGCTTCTATCGTGGAATGCCTCAAAGGTGATGGTGAGCCCTTCTTTCACCAGGCGCATCATCTCTCTCATTTCCTTGATGGCTTGTTCTATCGCTATTTCTGCATCATTCACCAAGTGATAATTGAGGTGTTTGGGCTCGCCTATCACCACCAGCTCCTCCTTGCCTTTGGGGATGATCTTCTCCGCCAATTTGGCAAGGGAAGAGGCAAAAGGCAAAAAGAGCAGGGTGTTTATCAAGTTGAAAAAGGTGTGCCCATTGGCGAGGTGACGGGCGATGTTTTCCCCAATATAAACATCCCCGGGGGTGATTAAATTGACAAAAGTGGGAAAGATACCCAGATAGGTGAGCACGCCAAAGATGAGGGTGCCAAAGACGTTGAACAGAGTGTGTACCGATGCCACCCGGCGGGCAGTGCTATTGGCGCCCACTCCTGCCAGCCAGGCGGTGACGGTGGTGCCGATATTGTTGCCATAGATGAGATACAAAGCGCCTTCAAAGCCGATGAGCCCGGCATTTGCAAGCACGATGAGGATTCCCACGGAGGCGGTGGAGCCCTGTATAATCATCGTAAAGATCATTCCCGTCAAAACCGCCAAAAACGGATTTGAAGAAAGCGTGGAAATGATATTATAGGCGGTAGCAGAATCACGCAGCGGCAATACTGCTTCCGTCATCTGATTCAAACCCACAAACAAGAGGCCAAAGCCCAGCAGGATGAGGCTCCAGCGCTCCATTGCCCTGCTGCGCCGGATAAACATCAACACCACACCCGCAATCACAAAGGCAAGAGCAATGTCTCCGATACGGAAGGCAATCAATTGGACCGTGATAGTAGTGCCGATATTGGCGCCCATTACCACCCCAATAGCCTGATTGAGCGTCATGATCCCCGCATTTACCAGCCCTATGGTCATCACCGTGGTGGCAGAGCTCTGCACCAAAGCAGTGAAGCCCATGCCCACCATGGCCCCACGCAGGGGCGTGCTGGTCATCTTCTTTAATACCCGATGGATTTCACCACCGGCAAGAGCCTGCAGGTTGTTGCTCATCCTGTTCATGCCGAAGAGAAAAAGCGCCAAACCGCCAAAGAAATTTAAGATTTGTAAGAAACTCATCTATTTTTACCATATCCTTATGTGCAAAATTATTACCACAATACAGGAGGCGAGGATTGGTCAAGGGAAAGTTTTGGGCTGGCTTTTTTCTAATAACCACGAATTACACGAATGGACACGAATTTTAGGCTCGCTACCGCCCACGGTTTTATACTTGAATTTCATTAAATCAATATAGGCTTGACTTTATCTTCCTTGTGCCCTGTTATTCATTATTTGTACTGTCCTGAAATGTCGTCTCTCCGAGACTCAGGAGCTATCTGTAGCTTGTGTTTGACCTGAACTGCCGTCTCTGCCGAGACTCTTTAAGGGAGCTCGCTGTGCGAGCAGATATAATAGTAGCGGCTGATTTTACTGGAACCTGAAACCTGAGACCTGGCACCTGAAATGCCGTCTCTCCGAGACTCAGGAGCTATCTGTAGCTTGTGTTTGACCTGAACTGCCGTCTCTCCGAGACTCATAACGTACTCTTATAGCTGGAGTTGACCTAAAATATCGTCTCTGCCGAGGCTCTTTGGGGAGCTCGCTACCGCTCGCAGATTTTAGAGCTACACGGTAACACAGGCTTCAGAGGCTGTGAAAAAGCTCCTAATTAGCACCAAATACTTCTTGACAAAATACGGGCTTCTGCCATTGTGACATCATTAATTTTTAAACAGGATTTTTGATATGCATATTCAGACTGACAGTAGATTCCAGATGATTCAATGTTGTCTTGATGACATAATTGCCCATGACAATCCAGTCAGGGCTTTGGATAAGGCCATTGATCTTATATTCGAGCGTGGAGAAATTCAGATCAAAACAGGTCAAAGTTCCACTG
>JAAYJN010000087.1 GCA_012522935.1 Candidatus Cloacimonadota bacterium
AGAGCCACTACGGCTGATCTGATCCCCGCGGGTGTTCAAAAAGAGTAAGTCGCTGCGTTTGTGTTTCAGGATTGCCGGGCTATGTTCGTTCAGATAGAGATCAAAGAGGGACTCCAGGGGGTCCACATAGTGCACGTAGCGCTGTTTATCCCCCTTGCCATGCACCAAGAAGATACGCTCTAACCGGTTCAAACTGTGCAAGGTGAGGTTCAACAGTTCCGAGATGCGCATCCCCGTGGCATAAAGCGTTTCCATCATCAGCTTGTTACGCACCTCAAGGGAGCTTCCCATGGACAATCCATCCAGAAAGCCCAGCATGGTCTCCACATCCAGATAGTCTGGCAGCCTTTTGCCCACGCGGATGCTGGGCACCTTGTCAAAATCAGTATTATGGGGGATGTCGTTATCCTCCAGAAAGCGGAAAAACTGGTGGATGGCAGCCCGCTTGCGCGCCAATGAGCTGGAGATGAGCCCCGCCTCGTTCAGCAGCGTGAGATATTCCACCACATGGGCATGGGTGATGGTTTCTACAGGCGTTTGCAGATATTCCAAAAAGTCTCGCAGGTCTCTTTCATAGCTACGCACGCTGTTTTCCGCCATACCTTTTTCCACTGAGATATAGAACACAAAGTCTCTCAGCAGGCTATATGCGGCAGGCAGGATGTTGGGTTCAGGTTCCACTTTGGTAATTGGGTGCCTCTTTGGTGATTCTGACGTCATGAGGATGGGATTCTTTCAATCCGGCGTTGCTGATTTCGATAAATTCCGCCTTTTTCCACAGGGCTTCAAGGTCGCCCGCACCGCAATAACCCATGCCGGAGCGCAGGCCTCCTGTCAGCTGATAGAGGTATTCCTGCATGGGACCTTTGTAGGGAACCATGCCTTCGATGCCTTCAGCCACCAGCTTGCTGGTATCAAAATCCTGTTGGAAATAGCGGTCTTTGCTACCTTTTGCCATGGCGCCAATGGAGCCCATCCCGCGGTAACTCTTGAAGCGGCGGCCATTATAGATAATCATCTCACCCGGGCTTTCATCCGTGCCGGCAAAGAGGGAGCCTATCATCACGGCGGCTGCCCCTCCGGCGAGGGATTTTACGATATCTCCGGAATACTTGATGCCTCCATCGGCAATGATGGGAATGCCGTGCTTGTGCGCCATCTCTGCACAATCAAAAATCGCTGTAAGCTGGGGAACTCCTATTCCAGCTACCACACGCGTGGTACAGATGGAACCGGGACCAATGCCCACCTTCACGGCATCTGCCCCTGCATCAATCAAATACTGAGTGGCAGCTCCAGTGGCGATATTGCCAGCCATCACGTCCACATTCAGGCGTTTCTTCACCGTTTGCAAAGCTTTGTAGATGTTGCTCTGATGGCCGTGGGCGGTGTCTATCACCAAGAGGTCTGCACCCATGGATACCAGTTCCACAGCTCGCTCCAGATAGTCTCCCCAAACGCCGATGGCAGCGCCCACCAAGAGGCGGTTTTGGCTGTCTTGCACTGCCTGGGGATACTCATCGCGGTTCAGGATGTCTCTCACCGTCAGCATTCCACTCAGGATGTCTCCTGCCTCCACCAAGAGCAGCTTTTCTATCCTGTTCTTTTGCAGGATTATCTTTGCCTCTTCAAAGCTCACGTTTTTATCTGCCGTCACCAGCCTTTCACGTGGGGTCATCAGTTCTCTCACCTTGCGCTGGGGGTCGCTCTCAAAGCGGATATCACGATTGGTGAGGATGCCTACCAGGCGGTTATTTTCCAATACGGGAAAGCCGCCAATGCCATGACTCTTTTTGAGGGCAAACACCTTTTCCAGGGTGTCGTCTGGAGACACGGTGTAGGGGTTGGAAATCACACCGCTTTCGGCTCGCTTCACCAGGCGCACCTCGTTTGCCTGCTCTTCGATGCTGAGGTTTTTGTGCAGGATGCCGATGCCGCCTTCACGGGCTACGGCGATTGCCATATCATGCTCCGTCACGGTATCCATGGCGGCGCTCATGATGGGTATGCGCAAGTGTATATTGCGGCTGATGCGCGTGCCCAGATCCACTTCAGAGGGCAATACCTCAGAATCCTGGGGCACCAGCAGCACATCATCAAAAGTGTATGATTTACGTATCTGCTTCATCGGATAATTCTCCTTTGTGCCAAAATATCCCCAAGCCCATTGGTGTCAAGAAACAAAACATGTTGGTATCCCCCTTTTTTTGCTTTTGCCTCTACTGCTGAATATCTCCCTCTACTATACATAGGGAAACGCGGGATCAAATGCGATAATGCTATTCACCAAGCTACCATAATATACTGCTTGGCATGCCGATGCAAAAAGGTTATAAAGTTTGACTCTACGCAGATATTGTGGCAGCGTGCAAATATTATGATTCTGCCTCAAATCCACCTTGGAAAACAACCCTCTTTAGGTTTCCCAATCCCCATTCCAGCGCTCTTTCAGAGGCCCATGAAGCACAGGTTTTATCACCATAAAACAAAGCCCGGTACCAAGGCACCGGGTTTTGCATCTAAAATTCTTATTAAGAGATTAATCGTCTGTTTCGGGCTCGTCTTCTTCCATCTCGTCTTCATATTCATCCATGTCTTCATCCATACCGGGATCATAGACGTCTATATCAATGGCACACTTTGCCAGATCCGGATAAAAGTCATCGATATATTCGCGTACGGTGGATTCGATATCATCGTGGGTATCGATTATTTCCTGACTGTAGCCGATTCTGATGGCAATAGTATTAAGGCTGCGGTTGATGGCAACGCGTGGCACCTCTCCAAAAACGTTATTCAAAAATTCAGGCAGGGATTTGCTCAGTTTGGCGATCCCGCTGATGCGTTTGTATGCTTTAAAACCAAAGTGGGCAGCCAGAGCCGTTCCACCAACTACCAAAAGTGCTTTGAATACTTTTTTCATCTTATCACCTCATATTTTTTATTTATAGATTGATTTGATCCTACCCCAGCTACGGTTTTGTGTGGAAACGGGCTGTTGCAATTGCATATCGGCACTGCCAATGGGGTTGAGGGAAAATTCACTAAAACTATAGACCACTATGCCCACGATGTTTGAAAATTGTGTCCCAGTAGCGGGGGAAACCTTTTTGCCATTGGCAAAGGAGCCGCTCAGCACTGCGCAAGGCCCGCTGCCATCCGTCACGAAAAAGCGTCCGCCTTTGCTCTTGGCGCTGGAAACGCTGGCACCAATCAAACGCACATACACCCCTTCGTAAGCCTCTGCTTCATCAGAGCGGGAGAGCTGGCCGGTGGTGAGCAGCAGTGGCTGCGGCGTCCCATAATTGCGCGTCACAGTGCGGAAAGAGCTGATATCCTTGAGGCAGGTCATCCCAAAATGTTCGTGCACCTTTCCCCTCAGCATGATCTTATCTCCCACAGAAGGACGGTTGCGCTTGTCAGAGATAAAGATGCCACGCCAAGGACCGCTGATGGGTTCGGAGATAAAATAACCACCCAAAGAATGGTCTGTCCCCGTCACAATACCTTCCAGGGTGACGTCTTTACCCACATAGGGGGATGGATAGCTGTTATCCACACCCGGATTGTTGGTGTATTGGATCTCATATATGGATATGGCGTTTGCCACGGCTATGATGCCGATTAGTAAAGCCAGTATAGTGATCGTTCTTTTCATTTTTGACCTCTTTGGCGCAAGTTTCTGAGCATGTATCTGATTGTCAAGCAAAATCGTATCCAGTTTGCATCTTAATTTGCTGCAACTGTGGAGGAAAAACAATTTGGCGGATCAACCGTCACTGTGAATCCTCTCTTTTGTTATTACACTGCAAAGGGATAGAACCCTGCACCAAAAATTAAAAGAGCCGGATCAATGCTCTTATCCGGCTCTGTTTTATATGGTTTATGGCTTTTATTAAAACTCAATATCCTGGCTTTGAATGGGAGAGAGCATCAAGGGGTTTTGTCCCTCATAATCTCTCCACAGTTCATACAGGCGAATATAGCTTTCATCCAAAGCGGTAAACAGAGGATGATCCAAGGCGCTCAATCCGATTCCCTTGGACATATTTACCCTGATTCCCTTGGTGGAGGTGGTGGCATCCACAAGGCGGATTTTACCCTTGATTCCTGCCAGTTCACGCATGCTCTCGATGGCTGTATCCATGCCGCCCAGTTCATCAATCAAACCGCGCTCCAGAGCATCTTTGCCGCTCCACACCCTGCCTTGGGCATATTCGTTCACCTCATCCAGGCTCAAGTGTTGCCTGCCCGCAGCCACCTTGTTCACAAAGTCTTCATAGGTAACTTCTATAAAATCGGTCATACGCTGCTTTTCTTCTTCGCTCCAGCCTCTGTAGATGGATGGAAAGTCTGAATTTCGTCCCTTTTTCACGGTTGACCAATTCACGCGGATTTTGTTGAACATCCGTTCGGCATTAAACATGATGCCAATCACACCGATGGAACCTGTAATGGTGGTGGCTTCAGCAATAATCTTATCGGCTTTGCAGGCTATATAATATCCGCCGGAAGCCGCTGCCCCTGCCATGGATACCACTACGGGCTTATTATTTTCAATCTGTGCCAATTCCAATTCTCTGAGGATGATATCCGATGCCTGAGCAGAGCCGCCGCCGCTATCCACACGCAGGATTATCCCTTTGTAGCTGGGGTCTTTGCGTGCTTTGCGGATCAGATTTACGGTGCTTTCCTCGGCGATCAACTTGCCGGGGGTGCCTTTGCCCATCACGATATTGCCACTGGCATAAATCACGGCAATCTTGGATTCACTGGGGATGTGCCAATTGTAGGATAGATAATTGTGCAGGTCTTTACGGCGTCCCTTAAAGCCATAATTCTCTTTGAGATGCTCGTCCAATTGGTCTTGATAGATCAGTTTGTCTACCAAACCGGCATCCACAGCCTCCTGAGCCATCAGGTAGGGTCCATTTTCCACCAATGCTTCCGGCGTGTCTTGCAAACGGTCTCCTCGCCCTTTGGCAATCTGCGCCAAAGCTGTGTCATAAAAGGTATCCAAGAGAGCTTCGTATGTTTCCCTTTCGCTTTCGGTCATGCTGGATTCAGAGAACATATTGCCGGCGCTTTTGTATTTGTGGCTTCTAAAATTGATCACTTCCACGCCCAGGCTGTCCAACATCTCTCCGAGATAAGGACTGGTAACCGAAAAACCTCTCAGATCCAGGATTCCAGTTGGGTTCAACATGATATAATCAGCAATGGCAGAGGCAAAGATATAGCCGCCATTACTGATATTATCGTAGTAACATTCCACCTTTTTGCCGGTTGCTTTAAACGCATCAAAAGCCCGCACCAGCTCTTCCATCAGAGCAAAGGAGGTGCCAAAGGAGGGGTTTACCAACACGATTCCCTCTATGCCCGGCTCTTCTGCCACTCTCTCCAGCTCGCGCACCAAGTCTTCAATACACCTGGTCTTGCCATCAAAGATCTTCACCGGACCCAGCTCATAAGAAGGAGCCTTATAGCTCACGATGCTCTTATCCAGCTTCATCTCATACCATTTTCTGCTGCTTAAGCCTAAGAATGATTTGTAGTTATAATCGCCCAAACCGATGTGGGGGATAAAGATGGGATCACCATCCTTGGTTTTGGTGATGATGTTGGAGAGATTGGTCTTGCCAAAGCGCAAACCAAAATTGAGCATCAGGTTTTCAGAATCCAGATTGTAGGTGGCGCCCACCATCAAACCATCCAAAACCTGTGTCTTTACGCCAACCACCGCATCGCCAAGCTTGTATTCCCGCAAAGTGGGATCATTGGCATCGATTTCCTTGCGATAGCCCATGTCTCCGCTCAGCTCCAGGCGATAGCCATGTTGGGGCAAAAACCATTGCAAAGGACGCAAGCTTATTCCTCCCCTATATGAAGGCGGCCCACTTTGGGGGTTATCCCACACAAACGCCATCGATGCAGAATTGTGAGGACGCACGGTAGCCCCACTGCGCCACCATCCCTTGCCAAAGGAAGAGTTTTGCCAGCTATAGCGGCTGCCCAGGTAGATGTTTCTCAAAATGCCGTTGTTGCCCAAGGCAAAACCACCGCTGAGGTTGTGATAGCTCGTGTTGTTGCGGTTTTCATACACATAGCTTGATCCACCGGCATTCACAAACAAGATATGTTGTTTGATCCACCCATCTTTATCCATTATCTGGGCAAAACCCAGGTCGGAATTGTGTTGGGTGCCCAACAAAGCAGGGTTCACATAGGGGATGAATTGATCATCCACGCTGGCAAGCGGATATTGTAATGATTCAGGATTGAATGGGGCTGATTGTGCAGCCAAAGTGCAGGCAAACACGCCAAACAAGATCAGCCACACAAAGGGTTTATAAGCTTTCATACTCTCTCCTCAGATGTATAATAAAAGTGTATATGTGCATTAAACTATGCTATTTTTCCCATCTTTTCATGCCGTGACGAGAATGTCAATAGTTATTTTGGCAGACTTTCCCTTAAACAGGTCTCAGGTTACTGTAAAAAGGCGGAACGCCGCAACTCTGGCCTCTAATCCCTGGCTTACTCGGCAAGCCCGATGATCTCCAAAATCTCCGCCGGTGTATCCACCAAAAAGTCAGGATTGTGTTTCTGCAAATGCGCGCGCGGATGCAAGCCCCAGGTTACGCAGATGATGCGGATTCCACAGGCGCGGGCAGCTTCGATATCTCGCACTTCATCCCCAATATAGTAGAGGTTGCTTTTATCCAGTTTGTGTTTGCGAATCAGGCGTGCCAAGCTGCGTTTTTTGGCAAGGATGCCGTCCGTTCCCTCCACCCAATCAAAGTTTTTCAGCCCATGCTGTTCCAAAAAGTAATTGAGGTTTTCATCGCGGTTGGAGCTAAGCAGGGCATAACTGATGCCAGCTTCATCCAGCCCGGCAAAGAGCTCTTTGATGCCGGGATAAGGATCCAGATCATGCACTATTTTGCGATATTCACTCAAGATCTTTGGCATAGCCCTCGCAATCTGAAATTTGGATATCTTGAGGCGTTTGATGATATCCGGTATCCTCATGGTGCGCAGCTCTTCAAATTCTTCCCATGAAACAGGGTCTTTCCCAAAACTGGGCGCCATCTTGTTTAACATCCCAAAAAAGGGCTTTACGGAATCGGCTATCGTGCCATCAAAATCAAAGAGCAAATACGGCTTCATGGTTTTTCTCCGATTTTATTTTGAGAGATTAGAAGTAATTCGTAGGCATCATTGCGCTTAAGCCCATATACGTCTTGCAATACTTTAAGGACGGTGCGCTGGCTTAGCCCTTCAGCCACAAGCATTTTGCATGTGTTTTGCGCCTTTTCCATATCTACACCATCCTGTGGTGGGGCAGAATCTATCACCAACACAAATTCTCCCTTGAGGGTAACTTTACCTTCCTCTGAGAGCTCCTGCAAATCCCCATAAATCAGCTCTTCATACATTTTGGTAAGTTCCCTGGCAATGCAGATTTGGCGTGAACCTATCTTTTCATACAGCCCTTTCAGCAGCTTGGGCAGGCGCAAAGGGGATTCATAAATCACTACGGGGCAAAAGCTTTCTTTGATGCGCTTGATTGCCTGGTCACGTTCTTTGCCCTGACGTGGCAAAAAGCCCAAAAAGAGGAAGGGGCCTTTGTTGAGTCCACTGGCAGTAAGCGCCGGCAAGAGGGCTGAGGCGCCGGGCAAAGAAACCACATCGATGCCTTTGGCTACAGCCTTGTGCACCAATTCCATAGCTGGATCCGAAATACCCGGTGTTCCTGCATCGGAGATTACGGCCAAGTCTTGCCCACTTTCCAGATGAGAGAATAGATTGTCTTCGCGGGAGCGTTCGTTAAACTTATGAAAACTAATCAGTTTGGGAGGGGGGATATCGTAGCGGGAGAGTAAAAAACCGGCATTGCGGGTATCTTCTGCTGCGATGAGGGGGACGTTTTTTAAGACCTCCAATGCACGCAAGGTGATATCGCCCAAATTGCCTATTGGCACTGGAACAAGGTATATCTTGCCCTTAGCTGGCATATCATGCTGTTCCTTCACGTCTCCTCCCATCTCTCTAATATAAAACATACGCCATAATACAAAATGCGCAACCTCGGAAGGCTGCGCATTATGCTTGGTGCAGAAGGCGGGACTCGAACCCGCACACCCGTTACAGGCACAAGATCCTTAGTCTTGCGTGTCTGCCAGTTCCACCACTTCTGCTTTTAAAAATCTTCAATTAGTTTGCGCCGGGGCTTCTGCCGGAGCCGGGGCGGGAGCTTTGGCTGCAGGTTCTGCGGGAGCCTCGGTTTGACCAACCTTGCTCTGACGCTTTTGCAATGCTTTCACGTCTGGATTCCCAACATTCTTTACCAAAAATGCCAGGATGATACAAGAGGCAACAAATAATAGGCCCAAGATCTGTGTCCACTTTCTCAAAAATTGAGAAGCACCGCTGCCGCCAAATACGTTCATGGCAGCTCCACCGAGGTTGGCATCCAAACCGCCTTTGGAGGTCTGAGCCAAAATGACCAACACCAAAAGGATGCTGATCAAGGTATGAATAATCAATGCAATTGTATATAACATCTATCTTTCCTTAAATTTTCCTATGCTCAAAATACAAGTAATGGTACTAAACCTGCGAAAGCGGTATTTTTGTCAATCAAAATCTAAAATTAATTTAGCGTTCCACCAAGATTCTGCATCTGTACAGACTGTTTTCACTCCATTGCTCATCATAATTTTCCTCACTCCTTCCTTATTAACCACCCTTGTCTCTCCTTTGTCTCGACAAGGGTGAGACAAGGGTGGTACAAGGGAGGCTAATGGGCAAGAAGCACGCCTGTTATGTATAACGCCGCTCTTACCTGTATTCGTATATCACCCAGCCATCACGTCCCAAACCCAAGAAAACTATATCCTTGCTCAAAGCAATATCATACACGGAAAAGGGAGGGTTGAGGTTGTGCAGATCGTTGATCCTGAGGGGATCGCGCACATCCAATATCTTCACTCCTCCGCGCCCCAAGGCGATGAACAGCCGGTCGTCTTTCACCTCCAAATCCAGGATTTCATTGGACATCCGGAATTGGTTGACCAGCCGAGGGTTTTTGAGGTCTTTGATATTGATGCCAAAGAGGTTTTTATCTGCTCCCAGCCAGATGGTATCGCCGTTTTTCACCATCACCCGGGCGTCGTTTATCTGGTAGTTTTGCCCGCGGCTCACGGGGAATTGCTGGTCTGAAATATCCACGGTCACCAAGCCAAAATCGTTCAGCGCAAACAGCGTGGGATACAGCGCCACAAAGTCACGTATCCCCCAATTGGTGGAAAACGTGGAGATGATCTCACGCAGGCCACCGGAGCCGATATTGATGATATCAATCCCCTTAAAACGGTCTGCCACATACAGGGTGGAGCCTTCACGGGTTATCTTGTCTCCCGGCAGATGCTCTGTGAAATAGATACGGGAATAGCTATTGAGCGAATCCACCGGCACCACGATATTGGCAGGCTCGTGGGTGACCACATAGAGGTAATTTTCCCCCACCAAATCAAAGTCTTCTATCTGGGCAGCAGATAGATAGGATGCCTCGATGCGCGGCTGCCAGGGATTGAAGATGCTGTAAATCCAGATTTGGTTTTGACTGCGGGTAATCACCTGCTCGTCAAATACTTCGATGCCCAATGCCTGCCCGGTCTGGATATGAGCCAGGGGGTAGAGAAATTTGTCGTCAATCGCAGTCAGCGAAGCCAAAACTGCAATTAAAAGCAGGATACCAAATAGTTTTTACATCATAATTACTCCAACAGTGATGTGATTACATCACGGGGTTTAACGCCTTCCGCCTCGGCAGTGAAGGAAAGCAGGATGCGATGGCTGAGGACGGGGAATGCCACGGCGCGGATATCCTCTTCACTGGGGCTCAGTCTGCCATCCAGAGCGGCGCGGGCTTTGGCAGCCAGGATCAGGTTTTGGCTGGCACGCGGTCCTGCGCCCCAGCTCACCCATTTGCGGATTTCAGCGCTGACATCCGGGCTGTCAGGACGGGTGCGGCGCGCCAAATCCACTGCATATTGCAACACATGATCAGCCAAAGGCAGGGAGCGGACAGCCGCCTGTGCCTCCAAGATTTGCTCTGCCGTAAAGAGCCCTGTTACCTCCGGTTGAGCCTTGCTGGTAGTGCTTTTCACGATTTCCAGCTCGGTTTCCCTATCGGGATAATCTATATGCACATAAAACATAAAGCGGTCAAGCTGAGCTTCCGGCAGGGGATAGGTGCCTTCCTGCTCGATGGGGTTTTGGGTGGCCATCACAATGAAGGGCAAAGGCAGGGGACGCGTCTGATTGCCGCTGCTAACAGCATATTCCTGCATGGCTTGCAAGAGAGCAGCCTGTGTCTTGGGCGGGGTGCGGGTGATCTCGTC
>JAAYJN010000088.1 GCA_012522935.1 Candidatus Cloacimonadota bacterium
AGAGTATCTTCTTCGTAAGCAGAGCGTCGTTGGTTCGAGTCCAACCTGGATCACCATAGTTGCGACCCCTTCGTCTATCGGTTAGGACTCAAGATTTTCATTCTTGCAAGAGGGGTTCGATTCCCCTAGGGGTCGCCATTATTTTTTTGAGAACAATCCTTTTATATCTCTTGCGTCCCGTTCGTCTAGTGGCCTAGGACTCGTGATTCTCAGTCACGCAACAGGGGTTCGATTCCCCTACGGGATGCCATTTTTTTATGTAGTAAAGATTTGGTATTTTAGCTGGCACAAAACTTGCAACATCTAAACTTACAGCTTGTTAGAGCCTAAAAACCAATGGAGAAGAATGTGACACAGCATGAGCATCGGGATGAGGAAGGAAGCTTGCCTTTGGATACAGAGCAGGCAGCTGATTTTAGCCAATACATCCCCGAGCCGCTAATAGACACAGACAAGCGTTGGAAGATCACCTTTCAGCGCAAAGACGTAAACCGCAGCATTCGCGTGCCGGTGTTTGTGCCGGTGCTGTTTGTTTTGGCTGTGCTATTTATGCTTGTGAGCGCCATCATCGTGCTCATCAATATGGGCAATGCGGGTAATTCCACAGATCTCACCAAGCTACAGGCGGAGAATGGCAAGCTGCGCCAAAAGCTGGAATACTTTGAAGCCCAAGTGGATAGCATCTATCAAAAATTGAACCAGACAGCGCCTCTGGATCCCGAGGCAGATTCTCCCCGTGATTTTCCCTACGTTCCCGCCCACAGCAAGAACGTGAATAAAAAGAATAGTCTTTCCCTGGAAAACAGATATCAGAGGTTGGATAGCAAGATAAATATCATCCTTACCATCTTGGATGGGGAAGACCCCGTTTTGGCTATGATGCCGGTGGTGCCGCCGCCACAAAGCGGAGATGGCATCCCCTCTATTTATCCCACATTTGGGGCATTTAGCAGCGGTTTTGGAGTGCGTCTGCATCCCATTTTGGAAGATTATTATATGCATACGGGCGTGGATATCAGCAATGAAATCGGCACTCCCATCTATGCCACCGCCGATGGCGTGGTGAGGCATGTGGGCTTTGAGAGCGGCTTTGGCAAGCGCATATTTATCACGCATCAGGGCGGTTATGAAACCCATTATGCGCACCTCGATAGCTATCAGGTGAAAGAGGGCGATGAGGTGTATAAGGGGCAAATCATCGGTTTGATGGGGAATACAGGGCTTTCCACGGGACCTCATTTGCATTATGAAGTGATCAAGAATGGAGATAAACTAAACCCCATTCCTTATCTTAACCGTATAGATACCACCACCTACGCCGGCAGATGAAATCCCTTCCCACAGCCTGGTTGATTACACCCCAAGCGCCGGATTGCACGTGGAGCGGGTATGATGCCATTCAACCCCAGGACCTGGTGATTGCCATAGATGGCGGTCTCTTGCGGTGTATGGAGCTGAGCCTAAAGGTGGATTATCTGTGTGGGGATATGGATTCCATTGCTGACGGTTGGCAACAGCAGATCTCGCCTGACAGGGTGTGGCGTTTTGATCCCTATAAAAATGAGACAGATACCGAATTGGCAATTCAACGCTTGCTCCAGATGAATTTTCAGAGGATACAGATTATCAATAATATGGGCGGCAGGGTGGATCACCTTCTGGGCTTGATACAAAACCTGTTGTATGCACACCGGCAGGGTGTGATGGCATGCTTGGAAAATGCCAACCAGCGACTATTCTTTTTGCCCAAGAGGTGGCAGGCAACGGGTTTGAAAGGCTGCAAGCTTTCTTTGGTGGCACACAGCGCCAGTGCCTTGTTTGAGGATTCAGAAGGCTTGGAATGGAGCCTGAAAGACCTTGAATTGTATCCTCACC
>JAAYJN010000089.1 GCA_012522935.1 Candidatus Cloacimonadota bacterium
GGAAACCCAATGAGTGACATCATCCCCATCCGTTCCATTGCCACAGACGAAGAGTGGAAAGATTGGTTTTGGCAGCTTCGCAATCGCATCACAGATTTTGATACGCTGCGCAAATACATCCGCCTCCTGCCCGAAGAAGAGCAAATGGCACAAAATACCGCCCACTCCTTCCGTATGGCAATCACACCATACTATCTATCCCGCATAGATCAATCCAATCCAAAAGACCCCGTGCGCCTGCAAGCCATACCCCGCATTCAGGAAAGCTATCTGGCAGACGTGGATATGGCAGACCCCCTGCACGAAGATGACGATGCGCCCGTGCCCGGCATGACCCATCGCTATCCGGACAGGGTGTTGCTGTTGATTACCGATCAATGTGCCATGTATTGCAGACATTGCACGCGTCGCCGCAAAGCCGGAGAGAATGACGCTCCTATGCCCCACGAAAACGTGGAACAAGCCATCCAATATATCCGCGAACACAAAGAAGTGCGCGACGTGATCCTTAGCGGTGGCGATCCACTCACCATCAGTGATGAGCGCATTGATGAGATCTTGGGCAAACTGGCTGCCATCGACCACGTGGATATCGTGCGCTTGGGCTCTCGTTTGCCGGTGGTTTTGCCGCAGAGAGTGAATGACAACCTATTGAATGTGCTCAAAAAGTACAAGTTCCTCTGGCTGAATACCCACTTTAACCATCCCAACGAACTGGGCGAAGAAAACGCAGAAGCCCTGGCACGTTTGGCAGAAATCGGCGTGGTGCTGAGCAACCAAACCGTGCTCCTCAAAGGCGTTAACGATCATCCGGATGTGATGAAAGAATTGATGCACAAACTGGTGAAAAACCGCGTGCGCCCATACTATATCTATCAATGCGATCTTTCCCAGGGAATCTCTCATTTCCGCACCCCCGTCTCCAAGGGAATCGAAATCATGGAATCCCTGCGTGGACACACCTCCGGGCTTTGTATCCCCACCTATGTGGTGGATGCCCCCGGCGGCGGCGGCAAGATCCCCGTGATGCCAAATTACCTCATCTCTCAAATGCCCGGCAGGGTGATATTGCGCAATTATGAAGGCTTTATCACCACCTATACAGAGCCCGGCTTTGAAGCTCAAAAAGATGAAGAATACCGCAGCCTTAGCCCTCAGGAACGCCGTTCCACCGATGGTGTGATGAGCCTGTTGAGAGGCGAAAAAGTGGCGGTGGGACCATCAGACACAAAACGGAATCTGCGCCGCAAAAATTAAGAATGTGTTTTAACTGGATTACCGGCGATGGCGTGGATATCATTGCCATCGTCGGGATTTCTAAAAACGCAGGTAAGACATCGCTATTGAACCATCTGCTAAAGATGTGTCCCAACACCCCTATGGCAGTATTCTCCACCGGGTTGGATGGTGAAGAGGAAGATAGCGTTTTTAAGACTCCAAAGCCTGCCGTCATCTTGCCTGCCAATACCATCTTTTGCTGCGATTCCCGCACACTGGATGAAAAGGGAGGCACTGTGGAAGTATTGGCAAGTCTTCCCGATATCCAAAGACCCCTGTGGATAGCACGCAGCCGCTTTCAAATCCAAACCCGCATCACTGGCCCTGCCACTGTGGCAGACCAGATACAGCTTTCCAGACAGATGCAGAGCCTGGGCGCCAAAAAGATAATCATCGATGGCTCCCTGGACCGCAAATCCATAACCCTCAGCCCTGCCATTGATGCCATAGCCCTGGTTTTGGGGGCATCTTTTGGGAACGTGCAAGAGGTGACCGCGGAGCTGGATAGGCTGCTGATGCTGAGCAATATCAAGCTGTATCCTGCAATTAGCGAGGAATATGAGCTGCTGAGTGAAACGGAAGAGGTTCTGTATTCTGGGGAGAACACTTGGCAGAACACTGAGATCAAGACCCTTTTCGGCAATGAAACCCTCATTTCCACCCTCATCAAATCCCTGCCCAAATCCAGCCGGATATTCATCCCCGGAGTTCTCAGTAAACATAGCTTGCCCCTTCTGAAAGACGTATTTGCCCAGCAGGAGACCAATATAATCCTGAGGCATCCGGATTGCCTCAAGATAGATTTGCAATACCTGCAAGCACTGCATGAAAGATGCAGGCTCCTTACCCTCATTCCCTTCAGAATCAAGGCAGTGGCGCTGAATGCTGAGGCAATTGGTGCCGCCAGTGCAGACGCCGCTCATTTCCGCAGCCATATCAGGACTGCATTCCCCCAACTGAATATTATTGACGTTATGGAAGTGGAGCATGCTTGAGCGCGACAAGCTGACAGCCAGAATTGTGAACCTGGGGCTGGTCAGCAATATCGTCCTCTCTTTGGCAAAGACGTTCTTTGGCATCTTTGGACACTCTCCTGCGCTCCTTGCAGACGGCATCAATTCCGTATCGGACGTGGTTTATTATGTGGTGGTCAAGATATTTATGCACCACGCACGCAAGCCTGCAGATGCCGAGCATCCTTATGGGCATCGCCAGTTGGAAAACATCGCTGCCATCGTGGTTGGCGCTTTCATCCTCACCACTGGCATAGCCATCTTTTGGGATGCCATCAACAAGGTATTCAATCAGTTGAGCGGTCATGCACCCGGTCGCTCAGCATCCTTTGCCGTGCTCATTATCGCCATCGGCACCATCCTGCTCAAGATATTCCTCTATTTTTACACAAACAAGATTTACCGCAAAGTGGATAATCCCATGGTTCGTGCCTTGGCAAATGATCATCTGAACGATATCATGGCAACCGCTGCCGTGGTAGTGGGTGTGATTATGGGACGGCTGGGCTTTCACTGGATGGATCCCGCTGCCGGAGCCATCGTAGCATTTTATATCGCCAAAACAGGGGTTGAGATTATCATGGATTCCTCTGCAGACCTCATGGACAGCGTCCCCGATCCGGAGTTTGGCAGGCAGGTGCGCAATATTGCCCTTCAGGTGGAAGGCGTGTATCGCATTGAAGAGCTTGGCGTTCATCGTTTTGGACATCTTTTCACAATCAATATGACCATCGGCGTGGATGGATCTTTGAGCGTGGAGGAAGGGCACAAGCTCTCTCATGCCGTGGAAGATGCTTTGATGGCAAAGTATGGAGCCTCGCTTCACAGCGTGCATATCCACTACCATCCAGCCTTTCCACAAGTCACATAGTTTATGGAGTTAATTTATGATTACAGGGAGAAACGTCCTACTGGGAATAGTCTTATCCATATTCGTTGGGTTTTCCCTTTATAGTATTCTGGATTCCACACCAGCATCCTCAAAACAGCGTAATATCGGCAAACAAAGCGAAGATATAGTGGAGATTGATCCTTGGATTACCGAGGTGATCCCAGCTGGAGGCAGTCTTTATGGGATTATGGAAAATAACGGTATCCCGCTCAGGGAGATTGCCACCATCACCTATCAGTTTGGGGATTATATAGACGTCTCCACCATCCAACCGGGGGATACCCTCAAGATCAGGCTGTCAGATGACAGGCAGAAGATAGAGGCGATGACGTTTGTGCAGGAGCCCACTGTGCGCCACCAATTTAAGGTGCAGGGTGATAGCCTGGTATATATCCAGGAAAAGCTGCCCACACGCATGGAAACCAAGCTCATTACCGGCAATCTGGAGGGTACCCTCAGTGAATCCCTGGCTTCCAAGGGGCTTCCCAATAGCGATGTGCAGCAGATCATCAACGCCCTGGAATCCAAAATAGACTTTCGCCGGCGTGCCAAAAGCGAGGATGAATACCAAATCTTGGCAGACCTGCGTTACTTTGAAGGAAAGCTCATTTCCGGCGGCAAAATCCTGTATGTGCAATATAAGGGCAAATCCACCGGCACCCACGAGCTCTTTCGCTATGAAGATCCAAACCCCAAGTCTGTGCTCACCGGCCTCTATGGACCCGAAGGCAAGATCGTGCGTTCCTCCAGCGGAGGCGGCGTGGGTTATCCCCTTGCCCATATCCATGTGAGGTCAAAATTTGGACGCCGGATAGACCCCGTTTATGGCAATTGGGCAATGCACCAGGGCGTGGATTATAAAGCCTCACACGGAACACCGGTGATGGCTGTGGCAAATGGCACCGTCACAGAAGCCCACTATGCCGGCGGATGGGGCAATCAAATCCGCATCAAGCATCCCAGCGGTCTCATCACCCAATATGCCCACCTCTCTTCCATAGGCGTAAAACGAGGTCAAAGCGTGAAGAAAGGCCAGATAATCGGCCGCGTGGGCAGCACCGGAAAATCCACCGGCCCTCACCTCCACTTTGGCTTGATGAAAAACGGACAGTGGATTGATCCCTCAAACCTGAAAATGGTGGCTTCCGAAGAATTGACAGTGATCCAGCTCAAGGATTTTAATATACAAAAAGAAGCTATTCTCACAAAGCTGCGGAGCTTCCTGTCTCCGCCCACCGTCAGCTCCCATCCATAGGCCCCCAAACGTTATCCTGGCAAATGATTCCCTTGGGCTGCACCACAAAAAAGTACTTGCCAAAAAGCGCCTCTTCAAAATCATGGTTTATTCAGTCTAATTATTAGAGGTAAATACATATGGCCCATATGGCAGATATTAGAAATGGAATGATCATCGACTTCAGGGGCGAGCTCTATGAAGTGGTGGAATTCCTACACGTAAAACCAGGCAAAGGTCCGGCCTTTATGCGCACCAAGCTCAAAAACGTGCTTACCGGCAAAGTGCTTGAAAATACATTCCGCGATAGCGATACTTTCGACGAGGTGCGCATTGAACGCACCAAGATGGAATACCTTTACCGTGAGAGTAACTTCCTCATCCTCATGGATTTGGAAACCTACGAACAGCATCACGTGGATCAGGCTCTTTTGGGCGAGCGTGAAAAGCTGATGACAGAAAATATGGAAGTGATGGTGATGCGTGGCCCTGATGGCGCCATCCTGGGCGTTGACCTGCCCGTCACCGTGATCCAGACCATTGCCGAGTGTGAGCCCAACGTGAAAGGCAACACCGCCTCTGGTGGCGGCAAAACCGCCTATACAGAAACCGGCTTGCGTATCACCGTGCCCTTCTTTGTGGAAGCAGGTGAGAAGGTTAAGATTGATAGCCGCACATCCGAATACATCGAACGTGCAAACTAATAAATACATAAATTAGCGCAGGAAAGCGCAAAGAGGAAATAATGGGAAAAGTAAAAAGTTTTTCTGCCAAAGTGGCGCATGACCTGTCTGACGAAGGCAAACAGATTTGCCCCGTATGCAAGACAGAGATCAAAAGAGTAAAAATAGTTGGCAACAAAAAGGGTGGAGCCGGTTGGACTCCCCGTTACGACTTTGTGAAGCTTTGCAAATGTAATGAAGCTGACTTTTTAGCAGGAAAGACTCTGTAATATAGACACATAGCTGCTTTGTACAATGAATTGCGAAACTCGTTCGCCGGTTTTATCTAATCTGCGAACGAGTTTTTCATTGACATAAAACAAGATATGTCTTTCAGAGTAAATATTGGATTCGGCATGGATGGTTCGCCTGCTATCCTGATTATGATTTGTTTCTTTTCAAATCTTTTTTAAGGGGGAATTGGCATGAAGCCAAAGAAATTCACTCTGCCTCTGATATTGCTTGTTACACTGATAACAAGCCTGGGTGGGATAAAGGTTCCGCCTCACCCATCATACAGACAGATTCCCACGGCATGGGCTGCCTCGGATAACCGGATGCCCCTGCCGGAGGATGGCTTATTTGCCAAAAGGACAGGGGAACTGCCCAATGATATCCTGGTTTTGCGGGTGCAATTCAGCGATCTCCACTTCATCAAAACTCCAGAATACCCGGATTATTTGAGCCATGATGACGAGTTCTTTGACCGCTGGATGATCCATCTCACTGATTTCTTTGCAGAAGCCTCTCATTTTGACTATATCCTGGAGTACCATTTGTATCCCCAGGTCATCACCTTGCCCCATCCGCTTGCCTATTATGGAGCTGACACACCAGAGAGGATCGATGGCAGGATAGGCGAATTTGCCCGTGATGTGAAAGATGCTGTGGATGATGAGATTGATTTCAGCCAATACGGAGGCATCATTATCTTTCATGCCGGTGCGGGTCAGGAATCCGATGTTGATGCAGCACACACAGAGCAAATCTGGAGCACCTTCCTCACCCGGAAGAGTCTGCAATCACACTTGGATCCTGATAATGACGACTATCCTGGATTGGAAACAAACGACGGGGTGCACCTCACTAATATCGTGATCATTGCCGAGCATGAATTTCAGGATTACTTCCCTGCCGAAGGTGAACCCGATGCAGAGGTATATCTCTTTAGCATTTACGGTGTTTTGGCACATCAATTTGGACACGTCTTGGGATTGCCCACCCTGTTTGACAACGATTCATCCGATGGCGCATCCCAAGGCATCGGCAATTGGGGCTTGATGGGCACCGGGGTGTGGAATGCCAGCGGTTACGTTCCAGCCCAGCTCTCAGCCTTCAGCAGGTTGTTTTTGGGCTGGGAAGACCCCATCGTGGTAAGCGGGGATATGGATGCCTTGCCTGTGGATTATTGGCTGGATCACTCTCCTTATGCCCGGCGGCTATACAAAATCCCCATCTCTGAGACGGAATACTTCCTTATAGAAAATCGTCAGCAAAACCCCGATGATAGTCTTGATCCCTATAACAATCAGCCCAGCTTCAGCTTCAAACTCTTGGAAGAAGGCGAGCAGGATTATTACGAGGATGCACCACTACTACCCTACTTTAACTTTATGAAAAACCGCTATGCCGGCTGTGAGTGGGATTTCTTTCTGCCCGGCTTGGGCGGCCCCTTCCCTCCCGGTCAGCCCATCTTGCAGGATGGCTCCGGACTCCTCATTTGGCACATCGATGAAGAGGTGATAGCCCAAAAATTCACCCCCAATTTTGACCTCAACCGCATCAACGGAAATGCCCACCACAAGGGCGTGGACTTGGTGGAAGCCGATGGCATCCAGCATCTGGATAGCTCCGTGTATGATATCTACAAATGGGGCAGCCCCTTCGATGCCTTCCGTTATGGGAATAACGACTACTTTGGCCATCCCATGCATGATGGCATCATGAGCCTGCCCACGGCTGAAAGCTATTATGGCGGCATTCCGTTGGAGATCTACGACATCAGCCACAGCAGCAATAGGATGAGCTTTTCCGTGCGTTTTTCCTGGAGATTAAGCTCTGAATACGAAGGTGAAAACCCCATCAATGCTGCCTTTATTGATTTGGATGGTGATGGTGAAGACGAGCTCTTTTACGCCATGCCCAATGGCTACATCTATATGTGGAAAGATGATACATTGTTGCCCGGCTATCCCAAGCGCAGGCAGCCCGTCAAAAACCACTTCACTTGGGATGGACAGCATCTCTATATCCCCATGCAACTGGAGAATATCTGCAGATTACACCGGATGGACGCCAATGGCAGCCTCTATTTATTCACTGCTTTGGACCGATATTGGGCAAGCCACCCCGTGGATTGTGACACCCATTTGTATCTGCCCATCAATACCCCACAGGGCGGCATCCTCTACCGTCACCACAAGGATAATGGGGAAACATCTGAGGAATTGACCTTTGACCATCCCATTGTCACCAACCTCATCTGGGATCAGGAACGGCTTGCCATTCTTACCCTGGAGCCGGATTCATATTACAGGTTGTGGCGTTACCTGCCTCAAACCCGGGAGCTTGGCTCTCTGCTTTTGGATATTCCGGCTGATTCCACAGTGGTGGGCATGTTTCAAACCTCACTGAAGGCGGATCAAGACACCCAGTTCATCGTCCAATGTGCCAATTCCGTGTATGTATTTAATGAAGATGGCACGCCCCTGCCCGGCTTCCCCTTCATCCACGACGCCATCTGCACAGCACCTCTCACATTGGCTGATTTTGACCAAAACGGCTATCTGGATATCATTCTGGGCTGTGAAAACGGCGTTATTATGATAGACTATTCCGGACAATTGATGAGCCCCGAATCCCTGATTGGAGATAGCTCCGAAGAAGACGGATTCAGTTCCGGAGCTTTGGCGGTAGATTTGGATGGCGATGGCAGCCCGGAGCTGCTGGGCTGTTTTGGACACAATCAATTGAAGGTGTATAACAAGGATTTTCGCCTGCAAAGAGGCTATCCGGTATCCTTTGCCACGCGCAGCCGCAATCTGCCGTTATTGGGCAGGGATGCAGAGGGTAATGGCCATATTTACACCGTTTCTGATAATGGCAGCGTTTATCGCAAAGATTTGCCCCCAGACGCCACGTTCAGCCTGGATGATATCTGGCATGCTGAATATGCCAATTTACAGCGCACAGCCTGCTTTTTCCCCGGCGAAATGCCCAATACCTACAAAAGCACATCCCTATTTGTAAAGGATGAAGTATATATCTATCCCAATCCGCTCAAATCCATCTATGGCAATCAGATCAACCTCAGTGTAATGACCAATACCGATGCTGCTTTGGATGTGAGAATCTATGATATTGGCGGCAATTTGGTTTACAGCGAAAAAGGGCGCACCAAAGCCTATCTCAAAAACCGTAAAGCCATCAACATTCCAGCAGACAAATTAAAAACCGGCGTCTATATTGCAGTGGTGAAGGCAAATAATGAATCACGACGCATCAAGTTTGCCGTGGAAAAGTAAAGGGAGTAAAATAATGAAACTTTCCAAAGCTATATCAATACTGCTGCTCTGCGGCTGGGCTATCTTGAGCGCAGGCATTCACGATAATGCCGGCTCCTATGGCTACCAGTTTCTCAATATCAGCAGCGATCCCGTAAATCTGGCTCTGGGAGGCCGAGGCATCCACGCTTCTATGGATCACAATGCCTTTGCCCGTCAACCTGCCATTGGCAGCATCAATAGCCATCGCAGCCTGGGTGCATCCTATATGGCATGGCTGGAGGATACTGGTTATAACAACCTTTATTACAGCTATTCCAACCACCGTTCCCATTTTGGTATCAACCTGCGCAATCTGGATTATGGCAGCATCGATAAGCGCGATGATACAGGCGCTTTGATTGGTTATTACCATCCCAGCGATCTCAGCCTGATGGCAAATTATGCCATGCGCCTCTCCCCCTCGTCCTACCTGGGCATCAATGGTGGCATTATGTATCAGAAGATAGCCACAGCCTCTGCCATTGGATTTCACACCGATCTTGGCTACACTTGGCTGCCGCCCGTCACCGATATGCACCTTTCCCTGGCTGTGCGCAATTTGGGCATTTCCTCAAAGATGGATGCCGAAGCGCCCAAGCTTCCCATCTCTTTTGAGGCAGACCTGGGCAAAAACTGGGATTTTGACCAAGTGGATCTCACCCTCGAGCTTGGCGGCGTCAAAGCCCTGGATGCAGATATCAAGGGAGTGGTGGGCGTGCAGGTGGGAGTAATGCAAATGCTTAGCCTGCGTGGCGCTTATAAAATCAATTATGAATCCCAAAACCTCAGCGCCGGCATTGGCGTCAAAATTAACAAGCTGGATCTCAACTATGGCTGGGCTGGCTTTCAAGACGGACTTAACGACGTCCACAGCTTCGGTGTCGCCTGGAGGTTTTAGACTGTGCATGACTTCCGCAAGCTGATTACCCTCGCCCTTTTGATCATGCTAAGCAGCCTGATGGCGCTTGATATCACGCCTGGTCAGCTTCTTTTTAAAACAAACAAGCCCCTGCAAGACCTCCGTTCCGATCGCACTGGCCTCCCGTCTTTCGATAGCTATCTCAACAGCTTGGGTGCCACAAACCTGCGTCCCATCAAGGGAATGCACCAAGATCGCTACTATATGATTGATCTTGACCAGGAGCCCAATTGGCAGGACCTCCAAGAGGGCAAGCTCAGATTTGCCGGCATCGAGTATGTGCAGCCCAATTATCTGAATAAAATGCATCTGGAACCAAATGATCCCCTCTATGGAGTGCAATTCCACTATTTGGTATCCCTGCCCCAGGCTTGGAATATCACCACCGGCAGCGACCTCGTTCTGGTGGGAGTGGTGGATTCCGGCATCCTGCGTGATCACCCGGATTTGATGGATAATATCTATATCAACCCCAGAGAAATTCCTGACAATGGCATAGATGACGATAATAATGGATATATAGATGACTGGTGTGGCTGGGATTTTGTGGACGCTCCAGAAATGGCTGATATCGCCATCGGAGACTATATGGACCAGGATAACGACGTGACGGATGAAAACTATCACGGCACCCACGTCTCTGGCATCATCGGTGCTGTGGGCAACAACAATTTGGGCATCTCCGGAGTGGCATGGAATGTAAAGATATTGCCCATCCGCGCTGGATTCCGCACCATCGAGGGTGATGGCTATCTGCAGGATGACGACGTTGCCGCAGCCATCATCTATGCCGCAGATATGGGCTGCAGGGTGATCAATATGAGCTGGGGTGATGATAAGTATGCCCCCATCATCGGAGACGCCTGCCAATATGCCTATGATAAAGGGGCTGTCTTGGTAGCATCCGCTGGCAACATGCCCCTGCCCATACTCAACTACCCTGCAAAACTGGGAACCGTAATCTCCGTGGGCGCTATCAACCGCAGCCGCAATCTGGCAGGTTTTTCCAGCTATGGACCCGATCTGGACCTGGTGGCACCGGGTGAAATGATCCTCAGCACCTACAAAAACACTCCCGGAGAACAGTATTTTGAAATGAGCGGAACCTCCATGTCTGCTCCTTACGTTACCGGCGCCATTGCCCTGCTCTTGGCGATGCGTCCGGATCTCTCCCCCTCCGAGGTACGCTCGCTGCTACTCAATTCCACAGACGATTTGGGCGCTCCCGGCTTTGATATCTATTACGGACACGGGCTCTTGAACGTACGCAAGCTTTTGGAAAGCGTGGATCCCCCTTTGATCCATATCTCCCACCCTGTGGAACACCAAAGCGTAAGCAGCAGCTTTGATATCAAGGGCACCATACAGGCGAAAGACTTCTTTAGATATAGCGTAATGTATGCCAGCAAACAGATTCCCACCACCATCCTGGATTGGAAAGACGTGCAAAACCACACCAATCAACCCTCTTACAAAATGGTTCCAGTGGAAAACGGAGTATTGGCGCACTTTTATATTCCAGACCTTCTGCCCGAAGGCGATTATCTGATCCGCATCCAATATGAAAACCGCCAGGGCAAAAAGTACAATCAATTCTTGAATGTAATCTACAACAACAGCCTGCCAATCCTGAGACCGGAAACCGTGGAAAGCCACAAACGTTATGATGGTCAGAACATACGCTATTATGTAACGGCTGTCTTTGATGAAGCTGTATATACCCAGCTCAAGGTAACCGCCTCGGATGGCAGCATTCACTATTGCTATGGAGCCGAGGCAGATAGCATCCAAGTGTGGGCATTGCCCCAAACCCTGCCGGAAGGGCAAATCAGCGCCTCCATCAGGGCTACAAATGCAAGCAATTTCAGCATTGAAACCCAAGAATTTACAAACCTTGTAGATATCCGTTACGAGCTGATTCCCAATTATGGATACAGCAGCACCATGATAGGCAACCCCCGGATTCCTCTTTCACGTATGCACGATTTTAATGGGGATGGCATCCCTGAATACGTAGCGATGGACCTCCCCAAATCTGGCTATGGCAATGTAAAGGTGTACCAGCCGACGCCGGGAGGGCATATCGTGACTCATGACTACCGGGAGGAATTCCGCCCCTTCGACCTGGGTAATACAGACATCGTGGGTCAGGAATTGCTTTATATTAGAGGTGATACTGCCTATATGAGGGAAACTCAATCCGAACACACCTATCCCAATCTGGATATCTGGAGCGAACAATCCGTAACCGGTGGAGTGATTGCGGATTATAATGCTAATGGCCGCAAGGATATCCTGTTAGTCAGAAACCTGCCCACCCAAAACGTTATCCAAGCATATCAGCGTGAAACCGGCGCCACCGTCACCCCCAAAAACACTCTCACCAACCCCACATCCACCAGTTTGCGCAATATCTTTGTGCCCACCATCATCGTGGAAAATCTGGATGGCGATCAATTCCCCGATATCCTTACCGCTGATACAGATGGTGACGTCATGATCTTTGAAATCAGAAACGACGCCCTGCACGAGCTAACCTGGCACTATGAAATGCCTGTGGGCAACACTTACACCCTTGCCGCCGGGGATTTTGACGGTAATGGCAGGAAAGATTTTATTGTGGGCGGCTATCGCACCGATATCGTAAACCCCGATAAGAGCTTTTGGTATTTTGAAGGATTTCGCAATACCGCCAACAACCGTTACCAAAGCATGGGCAATATCATGTTTAACAATGTGATGACTCAAAACGGTATCCGCAGCTTTGATCTGGATGGCGATGGTAAGGACGAAATCATCTTGGGCATCCCGCCCAACCTCTATATCCTCAAATATGTCGATGGTGAATTCAAGCCCGTATTCAATGGCAGCAGCATGCGCAGCTATGATATCCTCTGCCGTAAAGATGAATCCGGACGCAGCTTTTTTGCCACCAACGATGCCTTTATGGATTCCACCGCCTTTATGGAATGGACTGCTGATGAACCTTACACTGGGCCTCCTCCGCCTGCCAATTTCAGCGCCATCCCCCTGGATGAAGCCAATGCAATTTTGAACTGGAAAGACAGTGGTGCCGATGAATATAGGGTATATCGCAAGGAAGAAGACGAGGAGCCCATCCTCATCGCCACCGTGCCTTACAACGCTTTTGTTGATGGCAACCTGCAGGAAGGAATCAGATATCAATATGCGGTATCTGCCGTTCATAACGGCTACTCTCCTCCTGAGGGCATACCCACAAAGTGGATTGAGGTACTCCCTCTGCCTGCACCACAGCTGGAAACCATCGAGATGACAAGCCCTTGGGAAGTGAAGCTGGTATTCGATCAGAGGCTGGATCAAACGGCTCTGATGCCCAATCGTTACGAACTCAGCCACGATATCGGTATCCCCCACGGCATCAATGCTATTGCCACCCAACGGGGAGTGTTGCTCCGCTTTAGCAAAGCACTGCCACCAATTGATGATAGCTTCACCCTCACGCTCAGGCAGCTCAGCGGCGTCACTGGCGTACCCGTCCCCTACTCCCAGTTACAATTTCCCTATCAGCAAGATACCCAGGCTCCCCAGATTACAGGCGTCACCATCTCCCAAGATCATCGCAGCATCAAAATCGATTTTAACGAAACCATCTCTAGCTCCCCGGATCCCAATCACCTGTTGAACTACTCTTTACACACCCCTGCCAATGATCCTGACAATAGCATCACCTCCGTGTATCACTATGATGATAGCATCCAACTCAATTTTGCCCATCCCCTCAAATATAGCAACCAGGCATACCACGTGGAAATCTCCAATATCCAAGACCTGGCTGGCAATACCATCTCATCCCAACACCGCATCGCACGCTTTCACCTGATGGATAGCCAAGACCTCAAAAACCTCAAGGCCTTCCCCAACCCCGTGCATGCATCTGTAAACAACTGGATTGCCATCCACAATTTCCCCATGGAAAAAACAGGGAAAATCTCCATCTACAACAGCTCTGGAGACCTCGTACACAAAAGCTCCCTGGGACCCTTCAAAGCAGAATTGGGCAACAATATCTGGCGCTGGGACATGAAAAACTCTTCCGGAGGCAACGTCTCCTCTGGCATCTATTTTTATGTGGTGGAGATGGATAAGGAAATAGCCCGTGGTAAATTTGCCATCATCAGATAAGCACAAACCTCTATCTTAATTACAAAAACGAGCTTAGACAAGCTCGTTTTTTTTATTCTGGATATTCTTTAATTTTGCAGTAAACCCACTCCTTGCCCATTAGCCTCCCTTGTACCACCCTTGTCTCACCCTTGTCGAGGCAAAGGAGAGACAAGGGTGGTTAATGGGCAAGCTATAGGCTGGAGGTTATGAATCAGGCAGCAAACACTCCTCATCGTTATTGCGCACGCTATTCACTCTTTTGGAGACAGGATACATATCCAGCGGCACTTTGCCCGTACCAATAAGCATCTCTTGCATCTGGATTTGATCTTGGTTGCTGTGAGTTATCCATTCCAAAGCCTGTTCATGGTTCAAGATGGCGGGCATGCGGTGATGGATGGGCTGCATAAAGCTATCAGCATCCAGCGTGATGAGCGCCAAAGATGGAATATAGCTGCCATCCGCCCCATACCAGGCGTCATAGATAGCTGCCATCAGGATGGGGTGGTTATCTGTGGCATGGATAAAGAAGGGTTGTTTATCGCTTTGCCGCCATTCATAAAAACCGGTGGCTGGCACCAGACAGCGTCTTCTTTGTAAGGCGCCACGAAAGCTGGGCTTGTTATCCAGACTGTCGTTACGGGCATTGATGAGGGCATATTTTGGCAGCTCTCTGCTCCAGGAGGGGATGAGCCCCCATCTAAAGTGTCCTATATAAGCTCCCGTATCCTGGCTCACAATGGCTGCCACCGTGTGCGTGGGGGCTACGTTAAAATTGAACACAATCTGTTCGTCTGTTTCCCTCAACCTCAGCTCGCGCTGCAGCTTTACAAGCTGGTCATGTTTTATTACCTGGGCAAATCTTCCACACATGGCATCAAGCTCCTTTTGGAATTGACAAAAAACATAAGACGCTGTTTTGTGCAAGCAAAATAAATTAGCATAAGAATCAGGAGTAAAGAGAATGGCAAAGAAATTTGATATAGACGCTGTGATGGCGGCGTTGGGCAAGCACTTTGTAGAGGTGAAAACCCCGATTGTGGATCTGATACAGGTACAAACAAAGGATCCCTTCAAGGTGTTGGTTGCCACCATCCTGAGCGCCAGAACCAAAGATGAGACCACCGCCAAGGCATCAGCCGCCCTCTTTGAACACGTGAAGGACCATCATGACTTGAGGAAGCTGAGTTTTGATGAAATAGACAGGTTGATCTGGCCGGTGGGGTTTCACCGCCAAAAGAGTACATATCTGATGAACCTACCTGATGTGTTGGACAAGGAATTTGGCGGCAAGGTGCCCAGTGAGATAGATGACCTCTTGAAACTGCCCGGAGTGGGTCGCAAAACCGCCAATCTGGTAAGGGCGGTGGCATTTTCCCTGCCAGCCATCTGCGTGGACGTACATGTACATCGCATCAGCAACCGCTGGGGATATATCACCACCAAAAACCCTCTGGAAAGCGAAATGGCGCTGAGGGAAATCCTGCCTCTCAAGCATTGGCTGGACTATAATTCATTCGTGGTGGCTTTTGGGCAAAACCTCTGTTTGCCCCGCAAACCAAAATGCTCCCAGTGCCCTATTTATGATTATTGTGCGCGGATAGGGGTGAAATAGAAAGGAGGGCTTAAAACTCCAGATTGATGGTGACAGGCCCATCATTTAACAGCTCCACCTGCATATCCTCGGCAAAGATACCCGTTTGGATGGGGATGCCCTGCTGGCGGATTTTGGCCACAAATAGATCGAATAATTCCCTTGCCTTTTGGGGAGGGGCAGCATGGGTAAAATCAGGCCGGCGCCCGCGGCTGCAATTTGCATAGAGGGTAAATTGGGAGATGGCAAGGATGGCACCCTTGGTGTCCAGCAAGGAGAGATTCATCTTGCCGGCGGCATCGCTGAAGATTCTGAGTTCCAATATCTTGCGGATGGCGGTATCCAATACATCCACCTCGTCCATATCACCAAAGCCCACCAGCACCATCAAGCCTTCCTCGATGGTGCCCACCAGCTCGTCTCTCACCCGCACCCGGGCATATTTTACCCTTTGTAAGGTGACGCGCATCAATCTGACCTGAAGTGGTGTACTTTCCAACAGCCGGCATCATCTATCCACAGGGAACCTTCCTCAAAGGGAGGAATCAGGATGGCTACGCGGCCGCGCTTGACACCTGGACGGATAAAGCCCGCGCTGATTTCACCTTTGCTCCATTCCGGCTTTGTTTTGATCTTCTTTTTGAAGCTATTATATATCTTGCCGTCTTCTTTGAAGGCTATAAAACGCAGCTCCACTTCCGGCATTTCCGGGGAGTCGCTGCGAACTGCGGAGCTGATATAATATCCTCCATAACGAATCACTTCAAAGGAATCTGAGATCAGGATAACGGCATGGTCTGAGGCATCTATACGCACAGATGTCTTACCATCCAAGGCGGTGGAAGTGTCTATCACAATCTTGCCCAATTCCTGATCTGGAGGATCAGTATCTATCCGCCAGCCATGCAAGGCAGTTTGGGGGTCCAGAGAATAGGGGTTGAAGCTGGGGTTGGTGAGCAGATTGATCTTATCCTGGGTCTGAGCTTCCGTGAATGTGAGGCTGGATCTTACTATGCAAGAGCTTAACAGCATCGCAATCAGAATTAATAGTAGCATTAGTTTTTTGGTCATTTCATAAATCCCCTTTCGTTTAAATATTTAAGTACCACGCCTACCGTCAATGCGTTGATTAGCAGGCTGGATCCACCATAACTGATAAATGGCAAGGGTATTCCAGTTGCAGGAACCAAGCCAATATTCATACCAATATTGATGAATGTTTGGAATAATAGATAAGCCAGGATGCCGGCAGTGGCTATTTTCCTTTCTCTTACCTTGATATCACCCATGGCGTTGATCAGCTTCCAAAAGAATAGTGCGAACACACCCAAGAGCAAGAGACTGCCCAAAAAGCCAAATTCTTCGCCAATCACAGAAAAGATGAAGTCCGTATGATGTTCGGGCAGGAAGTTCATATTCTTTTGCGTCCCCTGCAGCCAGCCTTTGCCGATGATTTCACCACTGCCCACCGCTATCTTGGACTGGATGATGTGGTATCCTGCACCCAAAGGATCACGCATGGGATCCAGGAAGGTGAGGATACGGTTTTGTTGATAATCCTTGAGGCTATTCCAAAATACTGGCATGATGAGGGCCAAGAATAGGTTGAAGATGCCGGAAATGGTGATGGTGACCCAAGAAAGACGCATGCGCACCAAGAGAAAAACAAACAAGCCCATCCATAAGATCACACCTATCCAATGAACAGAACTAATGATGCTGATCACCGGTGAGATAATTAATAAGAGGTAAAACAGAGGTAAATCCGCAGCTAAATACATTGCCAAAAGCGCAATAATGAAGACCAGGGTGGTGCCAAAATCCGGTTCAATGATGATGAGCGCCACGGGCAGGATGATCAAGCCAAGTCCATAAAGCAATTGCTTGAATTCATTGAGGTTATCTTTGCTGATAGCCCTTGCCACCATGAGGATGGTAAAGAGCTTTGCGCTTTCTGAGGGTTGGTAATTCAAACCAAACAGCCGGAACCAGCGATGGGCTCCTCCAACGGCAGGGGTGAAAAGCACCACAACCAAAGCCAGTATATTTACCCAATACAGGGGCAGGATAAGCACATCGAAAATGGGCATGGGCAGCCTGAGCAATAGCACAATAGAGACTATCGCCAGTCCAACAAAGATGAGCTGCTTCCACCAAAAGCTTTGGGTGCTGCGCTGTTGTCCGATGGTGGTGCTGCTGGCTGTGAAGATTGCCACCACACCAAATATCATCAGAATCAGCAGGAGAATGGCAATGCCCCAATCAAACTTTTTACGGTGAAACATCAGTGCTCATCCTCGATTTTAACTGGAGCAGGCGGTTGATCTACAGCATAGTCGCCATCATCCGGAAGGGTATCGCTAATCACCTCAGGACGCACCTCCGGTTCCAGATCAAGCAATTCCTTGGGTACCACTACGGGAGCCTTGAAGCTCTCCAGATTGCCCACATAGTAATTCATGATTTTGTTGCAAATGGGGGCTGCCACGGCTCCCCCGCCTCCGGCATTCTCCAAAAAGACGGTGACGGCAATCTCCGGTTTGTCTGTGACGATATAGGCTGAAAACCAGGCATGGGTGGTTTTACCCATGGCGTTTTCTGCCGAGCCTGTTTTGCCAAAAGATTGGGCTCCGGGAACGTGCAGTGCTCTGCCCGTGCCTCCCGGTGCATTGGATACAGCCCACAAACCATCCTGGATGGCACTCACGGTGGCGGCAGACCATCCATACCTTCTTTTGATAATGGGTTGCACCTGATCCCGCTCCAATCTGCCCCTGCCCATGGTCTTCACCATAAGATGGGGCTGAATCCAAACCCCTCCTCTGGCAATGGCAGCAAAGAAAGCATTGATTTGCAAGGGGGTGGTGAGCACCTCGCCCTGTCCAATAGCCAGGTTTGCCTTATAACCCTGCAAACCGCTGCTGCGTCCCAAGCGATTGTGATACCACTGAGTATCCGGATAAAATCCGTTGCGCTCGTTGGGCAGGTCGATGCCCGTTTTATCCAGCATGCCCACCTTTCTGGTGTGTTGGCATGTTTCATCCAGATTCATGCGATTGATGAGGTCATAAAAGAAGACGTCACAGGAGACTTTGAGGGCATCCACCACGGAGGTTCTTCCATGCCCGGCGCTGGTCCAACACTTGAAGAAACGGGTGCCAATCTTCATCCCTCCTGCGCAAGAAGCCAACAGGGTATTGCGTGTGATCACTCCGCTTTCCAGGCCTTCAGCGGCTGTGAGCGGTTTAAACACTGAGCCGGGAGGATAGGCGCTTTGACACACCCTATCCAAAAGAGGTTTTTCCGGGCGATTCAGATGCTTCCACAGCTCGGGATCAATCCTTTGCATAAAGACGTTGGGATCATAATCCGGCTTGCTTATATAAGCCAAAATGCCACCTGTGGGGATATCGGTGACCACGATGGCGCCACGCCTTCCCTCGGGGAATACGGAGCTGGCAAACTCCTGCAAATCGTTATCTATGCTCAATACCAAGCTGAGACCATTGAGGGGAGTAACCCCCTGGTTATCACGAAATAGCTCCAGGCTCTTCCCGCGGGAATCCACCTGCACAATCTCTTTGCCATCCATGCCCCGCAAGAGCACCTCATAATACTTTTCCAGGCCGGTCTTGCCCAAATAGGCATTCAAAGAATAGTCTTCTTCCCGATAGCGCTTAAATTCATCCTCATTGATGCGCCCCACATAGCCTGTGAAGTGATTGGGATAAAGATACTGACGGGTGTTGCCGTTGCGCACCACCAATTCCGGATAATAGTTTAACTGCTCCGAGAGAGCCAACACCGCTTCATAGGGGATATTATCCACCAACAGTATCTCTTCATAAGTGCGAAAGCGCTGCTTGAATATCAGATCATGCAGCTCTTGTTTGGTGATGCCAAAATTGAGGTACAAAAAGGCACCCAAAGTTTCGATGCTGTTGATTCTGCCGCTGATCAGATAAAGATTGTGGGAGGGGATATTGGTGACAATGGAGCGATACTTTCTGTCATAAATCTCTCCCCTCGTTGCTGTAATCCTGCGGATACGCACGAAGTTGCTCTCCGCTATACGCTTATAATCGTTCCCCTTGATGACCTGCAAACGAAATAAGGACACAAACAATAATGTGAATAACAGCCCCAGTATAATCCGATTTACCAGAACGGGGATGCCCTTACTCATTTACTATCACCACCCTCATGCGAGATACGATATAAAGGATCCAAAAGACCACAAAGCTGATTGCCAGATTGTAAATAAATGAGATGAGGCTGAGAATTGCCAGCTGAACGCTGAAACCACTGCCCACGCCCAAGGTGAGCCACAGCATCAGGGCGTAGATAAGATTTGCCAGAAGCAGCGTAAGCATCCTTGCCACCTTGCTTTGGGCTTCAAAGGGTTTGCGAGCTTCAGATAGCGCTATCCCTATCAGTAAAAACGCAAAAGGCGTAAATCCAAACATCGCAGGCTGATTGACGTCGTACATTGCAGTAATGATAAAGCTGATGATAAGAGCCAGATCACGCGGGCGGCTCCAAATCAGATATATCAGCCACGGTATCAGGATATTGGGAATACAGCCAGCCAGCTCAAAAACAGGCATCACCAACAGCTGGAGATAAAGAAACAGGAGCCCCAAAAGCCACGTGCCAATAAATTTCCAGATCATGGCTTCCTCTTCTCATCCTTGAGGATAAACACGTGTTCCAGGTTTTCCACCAAAGTAAAGGGGCTGATCTCTGCGGTGATAAAAAGGTTATCGGTGGATTCTTTGAGACGCTTTACACGCCCCACAGGATAGCCCTTGGGAAAGAGACGGGAGAGATTGGAGGTGACGATGGTATCACCCACGCTGATTTCCGAGCCCAGCTTGATCATGTTCATGCTCAAAGTGCCCCTCAAATCCGATTGCAGGATGCCTTGTACGATTGTGTGGCTGTCCATCACAGGCATCTGAAACTGGGGATTGGTGAAAGGCAAGACCACACAATAGGTATCTGCGGCATTGATCACCTTGCCCACTATCCCGGAGGAAGAAACCACCGGGCTTTCCAGGGAAACTCCATGAAATGTGCCCTTGTCTACGATGAGGTTGCGCTGATGGAAGGGGCCGGCATAGCCTATCACCTCTGCCACCTCAAAGTCTTCCAATCCGGTATCAAAAGCCACAGCCAGACTGGTGCTAAACAGCTTGAGTTCATTTTGTAAAGCCAGGGTTTTTAGGGTTTGATTGGCAAGCTGAGCCTTGAGGTCTTTCACTTCGTCTCGCAATTGGCTGTTTGAATGCACGGAGCTCACGCTGTGTACAAAGGGATAAAAGATGGTGCGTCCCAAAATAGAGGCGCGCATCATCCTGGATTCCTGGCTGCCAATCAGCATCAAAAGCGAAAGCAAAAACAGAATCAGCGGCACCAAATAGCGCTTGATCATAATGCTATCCCCGGCTTGCCAGATAATATGAATGCACTGATACCTGCCTGTGGGATTATCATGGCAACGAGCTTAATCTTCTATGCGTTTTATCAGAACGTCTCGATAACGATCCACATCATCCAACACACGTCCGGCACCTTTCACCACACATTCCAGGGGATCAGGCACCACGTGTACGGGCAAATCCACCGTTTTACAGATCTTTTCATCCAAGCCTTTCAAGAGTGCCCCTCCACCTGTGAGGAACACACCGCGCTCTGCGATATCAGCGGAAAGCTCTGGAGCGGTGCGCTCGAAGAGACGCTTGATGGCGTCTATCATGGTGGAAATGGTCTCAGACATTGCCTCGCGGATTTCCTCGGAGCTGATCTTGATGGTAACGGGATAGCCGGATACAATATCTCTGCCACGCACATCCATCGTGAGTTCTTGCTTGAGGGGATATGCAGATCCCACGGTCATCTTGATCTTTTCCGCTGTTTGCAAGCCCACGTGCAGATTGTTCTTCTTGCGCAGATAGCTGATGATATCAGTATCCATCTTGTCTCCACCCACACGGATGGAATTGTGAACCACAATGTGGGAGAGGGAAATTACGGCGATCTCACTGGTACCGCCACCGATATCCATCACCATATTGCCGCAAGCCTGTTCAATGGGAAGATCAGCACCGATGGCAGCAGCCACAGGCTCTGAAATCAAAAATACTTCCCTGGCTCCGGCATGCAGTGCGCTATCTCTAACGGCACGCTTTTCCACTTCGGTGATACCGGAAGGAACACACACTATCACCCTGGGACGCACCAACAGGCGCTTTTTCTGTGCCCTCAAAGTGAGATTGCGCAACATCAATTCCGTAACCTGAAAATCTGCTATCACACCATCTTTCAATGGTTTGATAACTCTCACCTCGTCAGGGTTTTAGCCCAACATCACCTTTGCCTGCTGACCAATGGCAATGATCTTCTTATTATCCGTGGAAACTGCTACCACAGACGGTTCATCAATCACAATCCCCGAGCTCTTTTTGTAGACCAGGGTATTGGCTGTTCCCAAATCAATGGCGATATCATTTGTCATCATGCCAAATAAATCGAATAAAGACATCTATAACCTCATTGCATCAGGGCATTCGCAAATCGGAAAACCCCAATAGATTGTAAAATTTTCGATGTTTTCACCTTTTTTTATAAGCCCACCTGTGTCAAGTGAAATAAACATTTTGACCAACGAATGGTGAAAAGCACTGTTTTGGATCAATTGCCAGGGGGAGTGATTGCGCTTATATTGTCTTATATATGGCAATCCGTCAAAATAACATAAAGGAGAAGACATGAAAATATTAGTAATCTTCAATCATGCACCTTATGATGGCAGCGATCTCACCTACAATGGCTTGCGCTTGGTGAACACCCTTCTCGACAAGGGTCATGAACTCAGAGTTTTCCTCATGAATGATGCCGTGGATCTGGCGCGCGATATTTGTAAGAAACCAGAGGGCTACGATCAAGATTTGGGAGCAGTCTTAAAGGAATTAATCAAACAAAATGTAAGCGTGAAAGTATGCGGAAGCTGTATGGCACGATGTGGCATCCATAAGAACCACCCATATTTTGACGGCGCTGAAAAATCTACCATGGCAAACTTGGCGGAATGGGTTGAGAGCAGTGACAAAGTGCTTACTTTTTAAACCCTGATAATGCATTGAGGATTAGGAGTGGGCGGTAGCTTTGGTGTCGCTGTTTAAATCCAATAATTTCAGTGGTTTTTCGCTCTTTTCGGGGCAGTCCTTGCCCATTAGCCTCCCTTGTACCACCCTTGTCTCACCCTTGTCGAGACAAAGGAGAGACAAGGGTGGTTAATGGGGAAGGAGTAGGTGTTAGATGACGTTGTACTGTGCAATCCTTGTAATTGGTGTGACTCAATATCCTTTTCGTGTACTTTCGTGCTTTTTGTGGTTAGATATAAACAGATCTAAAATGCCGTCTCTCCGAGACTCGGGCAGCTATCTATAACCTGTATTTGACCTGAAATATCGTCTCTGCCGAGACTCTCTTAGGGAGCTCGCTACGCTCGCAATGAATTATAAATAA
>JAAYJN010000013.1 GCA_012522935.1 Candidatus Cloacimonadota bacterium
CGCTGCCATCGCCAATATCCACCATGCAGAGGGTGAGATGCTCGCTATCCTCCAGCTTTTCTGCGCTGATGATGCGTGCCGTCACCACCTCGGGAGGCAGGGCGGGAATATGGTCGATAGCCTCCACCTCGATGCCGGAAAAAGTGAGTGCCTGATTGAGGGCATCGTCATCCATTTCCAAAGGGATATACTTTGCCAACCAATTGCGGGATATAATCATAAGGATTCCCCCTTGAATTGAGCCAACATCCTGATATCGTTTTCAAAGAGGATGCGCATATCGGGGATGTCATATTTGAGCATGGCAATGCGCTCGATGCCCAGTCCAAAGGCAAAGCCCGTATAGATTTCCGGATCTATCCCCACCATCTTAAACACGGCGGGATCCACCATCCCGGCACCTCCCATCTCCAGCCAACCGGAGTTTTTGCACACGCGGCAGCCTGCGCCGCTGCAATTCACGCAGCTGATATCCATCTCTGCGCTGGGCTCCGTGAAGGGGAAAAAGTGGGGGCGGATGCGGGATTTGACCTGGGGTCCAAACATCGCCCGGGCAAAATTCTGCAAGGTATCCTGCAAATCAGACATGGAGATGCCCCTATCCACCACCAGCGCTTCCACTTGCTGGAACACGGGTGAATGGGAGGGGTCCGGCTTGTCGTTGCGATAACAGCGTCCCGGCGAGATAATCCTGATGGGCGGCTTAAAGCTTTCCATCACACGGATTTGCACCGTGGAGGTCTGCGTTCTCAATAGCTTGCCACTTTGCAGGTAAAAGGTATCTGCCAGATTGCGGGAAGGGTGGTCAGCAGGGGTATTGAGCGCATCAAAATTGTGGAATTCGTCCTCTATCTCAGGACCCTCGGCAATCTCAAAGCCCATCCCCAAAAACACTTCTTCTATCTGGCGGCGCACGATGCTGACGGGATGAAAAGACCCCCTCTGCCAGCTATATCCCGGCATACTGGAATCAAAATCCACCGCCGCCTGCGCTTCCCAAGTCGCACTTTTGATCTCTTGTTCGCGGCTGGCAAGCAGGCTCTCCAATTTGCCCCGGGCAGTGTTGATCAGCTGTCCAAAGGCAGGGCGCTCTTCGGCAGGCAGCTCCCGCAGGCGCGCAAAAAGCCCGTTGAGCATGCTCTTTTTGCCCAAAAATTGAGCACGCGCATTGAGGATATCATTGGGCGTGCTACATTGGGCTATCTTTTCGGCTGCTTCTTCAGCGAATCTATTTAGTTCGGCTTCCACCGCTCTTCCTTTAAAGATAAAACTTGATGCGGGCTTGAAGCTCAAACCCGCAATAACAAAGGTTTATGATCGGCTCAGCCGCGGGCAATTTCCACGAGGCGGGCAAAGGCTTCGCTATCGTGCCAGGCAAGGTGAGCCAAAGTTTTACGGTTGATTTCGATATTGGCTTTGTGCAGACCGTTGATAAACTTGCTGTATGACATATCGTTGAGGCGGCAAGCGGCGTTGATGCGCACTATCCACAGTTTGCGAAATTCTCTCTTCTTTTGTTTGCGATGAGCAAAGGCATAAGCCATGCCACGTTCCACCGTCTGACGTGCAGCACGGTATGTGGTTCCACGGCGGCCAAAATAGCCACGTGCGGCCAACAGATATTTCTTTCTTCTGCGATGGGCAGCGGGATTATTTGTTGATCTTGGCATGATTAAACTCCTTTATATACCCAGCATCCGCTTCACGCGGCCTTCATCGGCTTTCACCATGATGGTGCTGGTGCGCAAATTACGTTTTAGTTTTGGTGATTTTTTGGTTTTGATATGTGCGGCTTTTGCGTGGTGACGCACAATCTTGCCAGTTCCGGTAACCTTAAACCGCTTTGCGGCTCCACGGTTTGTCTTGATCTTTGGCATTTTTATCTCCTTAATTAGTACATCAATATCTATATATGTCAGACCGTTATGCCACCCATACAGGTGCCACTCTCGATCCTGTGTAGTATATTTTATTCTTCTGTATTTTCTTCCGGCTGCTGCACTTCAGGATTTGTTTCCTGTTTTTCCAGCTGTTCCAGAATCTTGTCGATATCCTTTTTGGGGCTCATCACCAGGGAGAGCAGGTTGCGATCGGATACCGGCTCGCTATCCACATCGGCGATGTGACCCAGTTCTTCCTTGATACGCTCCAATAGATTGTATCCCAAATCTTTATGTGCCATTTGGCGACCGCGGAAACGCACGGTGAATTTCACCTTGTTATGCTGTTTTAAAAACTTGATGGCGTTGCGCTTCTTAAAGCCATAATCATGCTCTTCGGTGTTGGGACCATATTTGATCTCCTTCACTTCCACTTCATGCTGTCTTTTGCGGGCTTCTTTGGCTCTCTTTTCCTTTTGGAAATAGTACTTGCTAAAATCCAAGATACGACAAACGGGCGGGTCTGCATTGGGGGAAATCTCCACCAAATCCAAACCGCTTTCATCTGCCAAACGCAGGGCTTCACGCAGGGACACAACGCCCACCTGTTTGCCGTCGGCGCCGATCAGGCGGACGGTGTTTACTGTAATCTGTTCGTTAATCCTTTCTTTGGGCACAACCTCTTTGGTGCGTGCCTTTCCTCTTTTGATCCGGATTATAAGATCCTCCTTCTTTACCGGAAATGAAAAAGGCGAAACCACATTGGGCTTCGCCTGCTTCACAGTAAATATATTCTGTAATTATATGCAATTTTATAGCCTTATGCGCACGAAAGCGATAAGGCAGAAGCAGACGGCTTCATTTGTAGCTCCAGTTTCTGAGACACCCATTTCCTGTCAACAAAAAAATTCCAATTTACTGACAAACCAGCAAATTAAGCCACATCCCTCGCCTTTTTAACCACGAAAGGGCTCGCTGTGCGGGCAGGGGGTCAGTGAACAGTGGACAGGAGGCTTCGCTTAAGCCAAGTCCGTTTTGAGCTGGCATTTCCTTATTATTAATCGCGAGCGAAAGCGAGCTCCTTAAAGTGTCTCTAAAGAGACGATATTTTAGGTCAACTCACACTAAAATAATATGTTACGAGTCTCGAGAGAGACGGTGCTTTAACTTGCTGCGCAAGCTTAGAGGTTAGAGGCCAGAGGTCAGGGAACAGTATAGCGGCGTTCCGACGCTGTTTGATTTACCATTAATAAAATTAATAACAAAGATTCTTCTAATTGAAAATAGATATGGCTTTAACGAAGCGTTGAAACCTGAAGCATGGACCCTGAAACTTATGCCAGTCAACGGTTTGCGCACTGTTCCCAGGCCCCTGTATCACCTCAGCAGGGCGCTTTGCGCCCTTTAGCCTCCCTTGTACCACCCTTGTCTCACCCTTGCCTAGACAAAGGAGAGACAAGGGTGGTTAACAGGGAAGAGGTGGGTTTTTGAAAGCTGGCAGCAGGGGGAATGGAAGGGGAGCTGCATCTTGGTAGGCCGGGTTCACTTTGTTATTGACAGAAAAAGGCTTACAGATTTTTGGTATCCATACAATTCACTTAATATAATAATATACCTATATGGAGGATAAATGACTGATATCAAACGCGTTTACCTTTTCGGAGATGGAAAAGCCGAAGGAAAAGCTGATATGAAAAACCTTCTGGGCGGCAAAGGTGCCAACCTGGCAGAGATGAACCTCATCGGATTGCCGGTGCCTCCCGGATTTACCATTACAACCGATACCTGCAATGAATATACCAAGCTGGGTCCTGCCGCAGTGCGCCAGCTTTTGGAAAAAGAAGTGCAAGCCGCAGTGAAGAGCCTGGAACAATCGATGGGAACGGAATTTGGCTCCAATACCAATCCGCTCCTGCTTTCCGTGCGTTCCGGCGGCAGAGCTTCCATGCCGGGCATGATGGATACCATCCTAAACTTAGGCATGAACGACAACGCCGTGCAGGGCATCATCGAAAAAACCGGCAATCCCCGCTTTGCCTGGGATAGCTATCGCCGTTTTATGCAGATGTATGGCGATGTGGTGATGGATATGAAACCCGCTTCCAAAGAAGAACACGATCCCTTTGAGGTGTTGATAGACCAGATGAAAGCCGAAAAAGGCGTGAAAGAAGACTTGGAATTGAGTGCTGATGATCTCAAGGAACTGGTGCTCCGTTTCAAAGCCACCGTGAAAGAAATGACCGGTCAGGACTTCCCGGAAGATCCGTGGGAACAGCTTTGGGGCTCAATATTTGCCGTGTTTGACAGCTGGAATAACGACCGTGCCGTATTCTACCGTCAACTGAACAACATCCCTTCCGAATGGGGAACAGCCGTGAACGTGCAGGCAATGGTGTTTGGCAATATGGGCGATACCAGCGCCACCGGCGTGGCTTTCACCCGTGACGCCGCCACCGGAGAAAACCTCTTCAATGGCGAATTCCTCTTTAACGCTCAAGGTGAAGACGTGGTGGCAGGCATCCGCACCCCGCTGCAAATCACCAAGATAGGCTCCCAGCGTTGGGCAGAACTGGCAGGAGTTTCCGAAGAGAAACGTGCCGCAGAATATGCCTCCTTGGAAGAAGCCATGCCCGAGGCTTATCAGGAGCTTTTTGCAGCCCAGAAAAAACTGGAAGAGCATGGTAAAGACATGCAAGACCTGGAGTTTACCATCCAGGAAAGAAAGCTGTGGATGCTGCAAACCCGCAGTGGCAAACGCACCGGATTTGCCATGGTGAAGATCGCCATGGATATGGTGCGCGAAGGCATGATAGATGAAAAGACCGCCCTCCTGCGCATGGAACCCAACAAACTGGACGAGCTGTTGCACCCTGTATTCTCTCATGAAGGACTTGCCAAAGCCAAAGAAATCACCAAAGGCCTGCCCGCTTCCCCAGGCGCAGCCACCGGACAGATTGTTTTCTTTGCCGAAGATGCCGAGAAATGGGCAGGCGAACGCAAACAAGTAATCCTCTGCCGCATCGAGACTTCCCCGGAAGACCTGCGCGGCATGACCGTTGCCAAGGGCATCCTCACCGCTCGTGGTGGAATGACCTCTCACGCTGCCGTGGTGGCTCGTGGAATGGGCAAATGCTGCGTGAGCGCCGCCGGTTCCATGGTGATCGATTATAGAGCCCGCACGCTTGCCGTTGATGGCAAAGTGTACAACGAGGGCGATTGGATCTCCCTCAATGGCAGCACCGGTCAGGTGTTTGACGGCAAGATTGAAACCGTTGATCCTGAGCTGAGTGGCGATTTTGGCGAGCTGATGAAATTGGCAGACAAATATACCCGCATGGTGGTGCGCACCAATGCCGATACCCCCAAGGATGCCCGCATTGCCCGCAGCTTTGGCGCCCAAGGCATCGGGCTCACCCGCACTGAGCACATGTTCTTTGAAGGCGAACGCATCAAAGCCATGCGCGAAATGATCCTGGCTGATAACGAAGCCGGACGCCGCAAAGCCCTCGACAAGCTCCTGCCCATCCAGCGTTCCGATTTTGAAGGCATCTTTGAAGAGATGGACGGCCTGCCCGTCACCATCCGTCTTTTGGATCCTCCCCTGCACGAATTTGTGCCCCATGAAGAGGAGCAACAGGCTGAGATGGCAAAGGAATTGGGCATGGAACTCTCCAAGGTGAAAGAGCGTGTGGCATCCCTGCACGAGCTGAACCCCATGCTGGGACATCGTGGCTGCCGCCTGGGCAACACCTATCCCGAAATCACCGAAATGCAAGCCAGGGCTATCCTGGAAGCAGCCGTCAATGTGAAGGCAAAAGGCATCACCGTGCTGCCCGAAATCATGGTTCCCCTCATCGGAACCCAGGCAGAATTCAGACTGCAGGAAGATATCATCCGTGCCACTGCTGATAAGGTGTTTGCCGAAAAAGGCGTTAAACTGGAATACATGGTGGGTACCATGATCGAGATTCCCCGTGCCGCCCTCACCGCCGATAAGGTGGCAGAGTATGCCGAATTCTTTAGCTTTGGCACAAACGATCTCACCCAGATGACCTTTGGCTATTCCCGCGATGATGCCGGCATCTTCCTGCCCGTCTATATCAATAAAAACCTCATCCCCCACGATCCTTTCCAGATTTTGGATCAGGAAGGCGTGGGACAGCTGGTGCAGATTGGTGTGGAACGCGGCCGCAAAGCCCGCCCCAACCTCAAGGTTGGCATCTGTGGCGAACACGGTGGCGAGCCCAGCAGCGTGGAATTCTGTCACCGCGTGGGAATGGACTATGTGAGCTGCTCCCCCTTCCGCGTGCCGATTGCACGTTTGGCAGCAGCCATGGCAGCCATCCGCTAAACCAATAATAAACAATAGTGATAGTAAAGAGCGCTGGATACACTTCCGGCGCTCTTGTCTTGTGAGGCTGTAAATATGGGAGATGGCAAAAAAATAGTTGACTGCCACACTCCATTCTGATTTATTGGATTTCAGAGGTGCTTATGACAAACGATATTTATGAAACAACCGAAATCCCTGCCGCGGAAAGGGAAAAAATCGAGGAATTCGTGATTGACATGGATCCCAAAAGTTTCGCATTTTACGAGAAACTGCGCCGGAAAGCCAAGGACTGGAGCAAAGATAAAGGCGGCAAGATTGGCAATAAACTGGGAGAATATCTCTTTTTGCTGCCGGATATCTTTATCCTGCTCACCCGCCTCATGAAGGATAAGAGGGCGCCCATCAAGCGCAAACTGATGGTGGGCGGCATCATCTCTTACATCATCCTGCCCATAGATATCATTCCGGATTTTATCCCCGTGATAGGATATGTGGATGATCTGGTGTTAGCTGTGATGGGGCTGAAAATCCTTATCAACGATACCGATCCCCAAGTATTGGCGGAAAACTGGAGCGGCGAAGGGCAGATCTTGAATCACGTCCAGAAAATATTGGATGCCGCAGATAAGTTTTTGGATAAAAACATCATGTCTCGCATCAAACAATGGCTGAGGAAGATGGGATAAGGTGCAAAACCTCGTAATTGCCACCCATAATCCTGATAAACTGAAGGAGATGCAGATTCTGTTGGCAGATCTGCCTTTCCAGCTGGTGGGGATGGACGCTTTTACCCATCTGCCTCCCGTGGAAGAGGATCAGCCCACCATCTTGGGCAATGCCGCCAAAAAGGCTCTGCAGATTGCTCAAGCCACACGGATGCTCTGTCTGGCAGATGATACCGGGCTGTTTATCGATTGCCTGGATGGCTTGCCGGGGGTGCATTCGGCGCGTTGGGCGGGAGAGCATTGCAGCTATCTGGACAACCGCCTCAAAGCGCTGGAGATGCTGCAGAATTGTGACCGGCGCAGCGCCAGTTTTCGCACCGTTATCGCCCTTGCCTCCCCCCAGGGTATCATCGCCTTCAAAGAGGGGCGCGTGGATGGGGAAATCACCCGTGAAGAGCTGGGTACAAATGGCTTTGGCTATGATAGTATCTTTTTGGTAAAAGCAACCGGCAAGACCTTTGCCCAGATGAGCGATGAGGATAAAAACCAGCTTTCCCACAGGGCGCTGGCGATAGCGGCAATCAGGCCTATCCTATTCAAACTTGGTAATATGGAATAATTATACAAAAGAGGAAAACATGGTAAAACCGCAAGTTTTTAGACAGTATGACATCCGCGGCATCGTGGATGAAGAGATCAATGCCGAGACTTATTATCTGATTGGCAGAGGCTTTGGCACCTACCTCAGAGAGAAGGGGCTAAAGAGCGTGGTGGTGGGAGGCGATGCCCGCCCCAGCACCGCACACCTGAAAGAAGAGCTGGTGCGCGGCCTCCTGGAAACCGGCTGTGATGTTACAGACATCGGCCTCGTGGCGACCCCCGTGCTCTATTACACCATCTGGAAGCTGAATATGGATGGTGGAGCGATGGTCACCGCCAGCCACAACCCTTCCCAATATAACGGCTGCAAGCTCAATCTGGGCTTGGGCTCCGTGTATGCCGAAGAGCTGCAGAAGGTGTTGGGCATCATCCAAAAGGGGGAATTCCTCTCCGGAGAGGGCAAGCTGACCCAAAACGACGCCATGAATGAGGACTATATCAGCTATATCACCGCCAATATCAAGCTGGAGCGCCCCGTGAAGGTAATCGTGGACGGGGGCAACGGCATGGGCGGACCCTATCTGCCGGAAATCCTCTATCGCCTGGATTGTGAAGTGATAGAGATGTATTGCGAGCCGGATGGCAACTTCCCCAACCATCACCCGGATCCCACCATTGAAGAGAATATGGTGGATCTCAGCCGTGCTGTGGTGGAAGCCGAGTATGAACTGGGCGTGGGCTTGGATGGCGATGCAGACCGCATCGGCGTGGTGGATGAGAAAGGCAAGATGCTGTTTGGAGATCAAATCCTCAATATTCTGGCACGTGACTATCTGGATGGTAACCAGGGCAAGACCGTGATTGCCGACGTGAAATGCTCCAAAAACCTCTTCGACGATATCAAAGCCCGTGGCGGAGTGCCTATGATGTACAAGACCGGGCATGCCAATATCAAGATGAAGATGAAGGAAATAGGTGTGGAATTCGCCGGTGAGATGAGCGGACACGTCTTCTTGGGAGACCGCTATCTGGGTTATGACGACGCCATCTATGCCAGCTGCCGCTTCATCGAAATAGTCTCCAAGACCCCGCTGCCCGTCTCCCGCTACCTTGCCGATCAGCCCAAAATGTACAACACTCCGGAAATCCATATCAAATGCGCCGACGACCGCAAGTTTGACGTGGTGGCAAAGGTGTGTGATGAATTCAAGGCAGAAAACTATGACGTGAATGATATAGACGGCGCCCGCATCACCTTCTCTGATGGCTGGGGCCTTGTGCGCGCCTCCAATACCACTCCGGTCTTGGTTACCCGCTACGAAGCCACCTCAGAGGCGAGGATGAAAGAGATTCAAGCCCTCATCGAAGGCAAGATCAACAAATACTTATAAAATATATGCAAAACAATAGCCCGCCGTGAAAAGCGGGCTATTTGTATTTCACTAAAGGGTTTATCACTGTGGCACGATGTTAAAGATCACCGTTCCGATATTGGTCTGATTTCCAGAATCTGGAAAGCTGAGCGTTATCGGATCTGTGGTATAATATGTGCCTAAAGAATAGGAGGAGCCAACCATGTCCGTAATGGTGGTATTGAAAGGACCTGTCAGGATAAAGTATCCTTCATCATCTGTGTCCGCTCCAAAAATACTGCCTTCTCCGCCGTCTCCATCTATTTGAACAAAATCCACGTATTTATTTGCCATCCAATTGCCGTCGGTATCTTTGGCGCGTCCCTTGATTTTGCCACCTTCTTTCAGGATTACAGTGCCAAAATCGTACACGTCACCAGGTTGGGGAAGTATGTATTGATAAGCAGCTGAATAGATATTGGGATCTGTGTGACCCACAAAGCGAACGGTGAAGGTGCTTCCCAGATTCATATCCATGTCTATAAATTCAAAGTATCCGCCTTCTTCCGGATAGAGCCAGTTGTGGGCTATTTCCATGCCATTTTCATCCAGCATCATAAACAATGCGCTTGCACCATCAAGGGGCTCTCCAGCTTCGTTTACAAGCCGTCCCTTTATCAAAAAGCTGGTTTCGGAAATAAGGATATCGCCCAGATCAAGGCTGCCTCCGGTGGTGGGAGTGTCGATGGGATCGCCGTATCCGGAGGTATTGATACCGGAATAAGCGGTCACCTTCACTTGGGAGGAGGCCTTCACCACGATGCTGAACCGACCATTGCCGTCCGTATATGCCGTGGTATAGCCGCTATAGTTGACGCCCATTGCCAAGATATTGGCGCCAGCAAGAGGTGTATTATCGTCTCCAATTACCACCCTGCCGGTCAGGGTTGCTTGGTCATTGATGGTGATGGGTGCGTCATAATTCCAGAAGCTAAAGTGGCTCACCTGGCCATCATAGAAGCCTTCGTTCTTGGTGCCATGTCCCTCTTCATACCATTTGCCTTTGGCTTCGTCATAATGCCACAGAGGCATGGTTTGGGGGGCATTATCCAAGAGGGTGTCGGGGATTTTGGCATGAATGTCAGCCTTTTTGCCCTCTGCCAGTGTTAACTTGATATCAGGGTTTTGGGCAGAATAGAAGCTGGCATAGAAAAAGCCGTAGCTCTCGAAAGGGGTCTCTGTGCCGTCTTCCCGGATGCCGGAATAGGTGCCGGGGAAGGCGTTCAGGTCTACAAGCTGGGTGGGATCATAAAAACGGTATTCTGCCAACACATTGCCTATAAAGGAGGATCCATCAGGCTTCACAAAGGCATCTGCGGGGATGGTGATCGTGTTTACGCCTTCCTTCAGCTCGCTGCCGATGGTGGAGGCAAAAGTCCTGGTGATAGGCGAGCGGAGGGAGTTTTCAAGATAGCTGGTGCGACCCTTGCTTACCACCGCATTCTTCTGGTTTCCGATATAGCCTTCCTTGGCAAAATTAACCAGTACATGAGAGCCTACTTCCACTCCAGGAAGAATGAATTGACCCTCGCTATCCGTGAGGGTGCTATTGGTGCCCACGCTTACCGTCACTCCTTCCAAAGCCGCCCTTTCATCACCCAAAACCCTGCCGGCGATGGTGCCAGTATCGATCACCACATCAGGTTTGGTGGGCTTCTTTTCAGGACATGCAGTGAGCAGCAGCAATGCCATCAATAATAAGGCAATCTTGCCAACGTTGTAGAGCGGTGCTTTTTTCATTTTTCCTCCTTTCGGAAAACTGTGATAATAAAGTTTCGTATATATATTGTCAATTCTTAAACCAAATCTGCTGCAATGCCACTGTTTGTCAAGATATTTCTGCAGATGGCTTGCTGCGTGAGCTCCCCCTGTTCCCTGTTCACGGTCCCCTGTCCCCTGCGGCGGAACGCCGCCCCTTTATGACTCCTCCTCCCAACAGCCGCTCACCCTCATAAAACGCCACAATCTGCCCCGGAGTGATAGCCAGCTGGGGCTTGTCAAATTTCACCCTGATATTGCCGTCATCCATAGCTGTGAGGGAGGCTGGCGCTGCGGTATGCTGCTGCCGGATGCGCACCAGGGCACGCTGAGGAACCTGTTGTCTGCTGCCAGAGATCCAGTGGGGATTGAGGGCTGTTAATTCATCACTAAACAGCTCCCTGCCGGATCCCACCACCACCTTATTCTCCCGAGCGTCGATGCGGATTACAAACATCGGTTCCGGCTGCCCGCTGATGCCCAGTCCTTTGCGCTGTCCGATGGTGTAATGAATCAAGCCGCGGTGTTGCCCCAAGATGCGCCCCTCACTATCCACCATGTCCCCCGGCTGATGGCTGTCATCATCAAAGAGGGCTGCATGATCCCCACTTTGGATAAAGTCCTGACTTTCCTTTTTGGCAAGCAGCCAGTCCATGCCTTTACCCGCCACTATCTCGCGTGCCTCCCGCTTATCAAGCGCACCCAGGGGGAAGAGGGTGGAGGCAAGCTGCTCTTGGTTTAAAAAACACAGGAAGTAAGACTGGTCTTTGCTGGCGTCCAGCCCCTTATAAAGCTGCCACAGCCCGGTGGTTGCATCCAGCTTTTTCTGCACATAATGCCCCGTGGCAAAGAGGTCAAAATCCAGCCCCTCCTCACGTGCCTTCTGTGGCAAGAGACCAAACTTGATGTGGGCATTGCACATCACGCAAGGATTGGGCGTTTGCCCCTTCTGATAGGAGGATGTATAGTAGGCAAGCACCTCTTTTTGAAAGCCACCTTTGAGATCGATGATGTGGTGGGGGATAGCCAGGGCATCTGCCACCTTGCGTGCCGCTTCCAGGCTCTGCAGCTCATTGGGTCCAAAACAGCCCTTTCCCACAGCCTCGCCAATCTCCAAACCGGGATCGTAAATGCTCATCGTGATGCCAATTAGCTCATATCCAGCATCTTTGAGGAGGATGGCAGCGGCGGCAGAATCCACCCCGCCGCTCAGCCCCAAAGCCACGCTGTGCTTCACGAATGCACCTCAAAAAAGCTCTCCAGCCGCAGGAGGGCACGATTGTCCATCGGCTCCGGCTGGTCTCCCTCCAAGGTGAGGAAGGGCAGCCCCGTGTATTTCTTGAGCAGAATATTATCAATCTGCAGATGGCAAAAGGATTGGATATAGCTCAGCACCAGGTCCACCTTGCGCTGCTGCAGCTGGGGCAGGATATCCTCCAGCCTTTCCTTGATGGTATAGGGATAGGTGTACAGCAGGTATTGCTCCACGATATCCTCCGCCAGATGGGGCATGGCAAATTGGCGCTGCACCTCGTTAAAGCCCACGTCTCCGCCCAAGTCCCTCACCAGGTCATACATATCCCGATAGATGGGAGGCACGCCCAAAAAGGCACAGCGAGGCTTTGCCGGCATGGGATCCCGCTTTGCCGCCTCTTGCATAAAGGTATCCAGCTCCTCCTCAAAGCGGTCTGGATCCCCGTTAAAATCTGAAGACGATACCAGCCAGAGGTGATTCTCCTTGCCCGTCACCAAGCGCTGATTCCAAGTCCATTCGTCCAAAACCAACAGCTTTCTGCGGATCTCATCCAAGCGCGCCTTTGCCTTCAGCGTATCCGTCCTATCCACCTCATAATGCTCTTCCAGCCGCCTCAGCTCCCTGTCCATATCCTCATGGGTGCGCCGGTTGGGAAAGGAAAAGCTCCACACGGGAATCCCCTCCTCGGCTATCATATCCAAGAGGGATTGAGCGTTTGAGCAATCCCCCTGCGTGATGCCGATCACCTCATCCAGATTGGATGCCAGCGCCGTGCTATAATTCCCCTTGATCCAGCCACACACCGTGCGCGGAAAGCCCTTCAGCTCTGCCGCGTGTATCATCTGGGTGGAATCACAATCCAAAAAGAGGTTGTTCAAATCAATGGGAAAGTGCCCAGCGGCAAATACCACCTCCACCGGAAAGCTGGTGGTAAAACCAATACGTTTATTCTTCTTCACAAAGTAGCTCCAAATATTCATGTTCCATAGTGTCCACATCCTCTTCAGCGGCTTGGATGGCGGCCTGCAGATCGTTCTGTGAGGTATGCAGTTGTTTCATCAGCTCCCGATCGTTGTAGGTATCCGATTCCGAGAGTTGCAGTTGCACCTCCTCAAGCCTGTCCAGCAGGGATCCTATATGTTCCTGCCGCTCTTCTATTTCCTTCAGTTTCATGGAGAGTATCATGGGGTTGATACGCCTCTTTTTGGCTCTCTCCACTGGCGCCACAGGTGCCTTCCGGGGTTCCGGAATCTGAAAGCTCCGTTCAATGGCACTCTCGGCATCCTCTTCCACGTTTTGGATGGTGGTATAAAGCTGTCTGCCATCCAGTTTCCTTTCAAACACCCAATACTTGGTGGCAAGATTGGAGAGAAACCAACGATCATGCGATACAAAGATGATGCTGCCGTCAAATTCCTGCAGTGCCTCCAACAGGGCATCTGTCATCTGAATATCCAGATGGTTGGTGGCCTCGTCCAAGATGAAAAGATTGGGACGCCTGTGGATGAGTACACACAGATACAGCCGGCTCTTTTCTCCACCGCTCAATACGCCCACGCGCTTCTCCACATCATCGCCTCTAAAGCCAAAGCGAGCCAGCCAGGAAAGCACATATCCCCGCGTCTCGTCGGGAACCTCCTGCCACAGGGTTTCCATCACGGAAAGCCCCTCCTGCAAATCCACGTGATGCTGGTCATAATAGGCGATATTGAGGCTGGCGCCCACCTTCAGCTCGCCCTCATCCGGCTGATGCTGCCCCAAAAGCATCCGCAGTAAAGTGGTCTTGCCACAGCCATTGGGACCAATGATGCAGATTCTATCCCGATAGCCGGCATACAAATCCACGTCTCGAGCTAATTCCTTGCCGCCAATGCCAAACTTCAAGTCTTTCAGGATAAAGAGGTCGTTGCCGCTGCGGGAGTCACTTTGGATGCGCATCTTGATCCCCGCCTCCCTTCTGGGAGCATCCACCACCTGCATCCTTTCCAGATGTTTCAGACGGCTTTGCGCTTGCTTGGTCTTTTGCCCGGCGATGTTGCGGCGTACAAAATCCATCGTCTCCAGAATCTCTTTCTGTTGCCGCTCATATTGCCGTTCTGCGCTTAGCTGGGCGATGGCATCCGCCTCTTTCCACGATGAATAATTCCCCTTGGTGATGCTCAGGCGGCTGTCTTGCAAATGCCAAATGCTGCTCACGGTGGCATCCAGAAAGTGCCGGTCATGAGATACCAAGAGATAAGGTCTATCCTGCTGTACCAGATACTTTTCCAGCCAGGATATCATCGCCAAATCCAGATGGTTGGTAGGCTCGTCCAAGATCAGGATATCGTGTTTTTGCAAGAGGATAAAAGCCAGGCAGAGGCGCGTCTGCTCCCCGCCGCTCATCTGCATTATGGGCATCTGCCACATGATTTCCGGAAAGTCCAGGGAGAGCAGCACATGCTTCAGCTCGTTTTCCCATTCATATCCGCCCAAGGTGGTAAAGCGCTGGATATCAGCATTCAGCCGGGATTCCACCTGTGGGGATTTGTCTGTATCCATCTGCCGGGATAGCGTCTCTATGCTCCGCTGCAGCTCCTGCAGATCTGGTCTTGCGGTCTTTACATAGTCTATGAGGGTGAGCCCCTGATCCGGCTGTGCCTTCTGGGGCAAATAAGCCACCTGATACCGGGCGGAACGCTCCACCACCCCACTGCTGGGATTTATCTTTCCCAACAGCAGGCGGATCAGGGTCGTCTTGCCGCTGCCGTTGCCACCAATCAAACCGATGCGGCTATTATGCTCCAACGTGCAGGAAACATCCCGCAGGATACTTTGTCCGCCGAATTCAAAACTGACTTCGCGGGCTTGGATTAGGCTCATTATCTATCTCACCATTAAGTTATTTTGTATGTTGCGAAAATCTCATATCTCCGCATCACACAAAGGTCTGAGCCCACTTTTCTTCCCTCGCCTCACATGTCAACCACATTTTTTACTTGCCAAAAATGCCGCCCTGGTTTTTAAGGCTCTCACACGGTTCGGGATGTAGCGCAGTCCGGCTAGCGTACCTGAATGGGGTTCAGGTGGTCGCAGGTTCGAATCCTGTCATCCCGACCATACTTTAATCGGCCTCCACCCGGAGGCTGTTTTTTTTATGTGTGGAATTTATCGCCCATCCGCACCTCCCATTACTCCTCCATATAAACGCCGCTAATTGCCTTCCTGTTTTTCACTTAGCTCAAACCATCTTTCCAAGAGCCGCTCGTGCTGCCGGGTAAGCTCCGCTTGCAAATTCCCTATGCGGCGATAATCCTGGGGCGTGAGGTCGGGCTGTGCCAGCTCAGCCTCCAGCTCCTTCAGCTGTGTCTCCTGCCCTTGGATTTCCTCACTTATCAGCTTCAACTCCCGCTGTTCATTGTAGCTCAGCCCCTTGATACTGCTTTTGGGGCGTGTATTGCGCGAGGGTGCCGCCTTCCTGCTCTCCTCTTCTTCCTCTTCATCAAAGCGTTTCCAGAGCAGGTAATCCGAGTAATTCCCCGCTATTTTGCGAACTGAAGTGCCTTCAAACACAAAGAGATAATCTATGCATCTATCCAAGAAGAATCTATCGTGGGAAACCACCAGTAGACAGCCATCGAAGGCATCCAGATAATCTTCCAATATCTCCAGGGTGCGGATATCCAGATCGTTGGTGGGTTCGTCCAAAATGATGAAGTTTGCCCCAAACATCAGCGACTTCAGCAGATATAGCCTCTTCCTTTCCCCTCCGGAAAGAGCCCCCAATTTCTGCTGTTGCATCCTGCCGTCAAAGAGGAAGCGTTGCAGCATTTCCGAGGCGCTGAGCCGCGTGCCATCCTTGGTTTTGATCACCTCAGCATATTGGGCGATATAATCGTAAACGCTCATATTGGGGTCAAAGCTCTCTTCATCCTGCTTATAATAGGCAAAATGGGTGTTGATGCCCGCCTTCACGCTGCCTGCATCCGGCTTTTCTTCGCCGGTGATGATGCGCAGAAGGGTGGTTTTGCCACATCCATTGGGTCCTATGATTCCGATGCGTTCCCGCGGTTGGAAGTGGTGGTCTATATCCTTGAACAGCAGGTTGGAACCATAGCTTTTGGAGAGTTTGCGCAGCTCTAAGATGGTTTTGCCCAATCTATCCGTCTGGAAGGAGATATCCAGCTCGGCATTGGAAATCAGATAGGATTTGCTGATCAGTTCCTTCACTTTTTCCACATGATGTTTGGGCTTGGAAGTGCGCGCCTTGGCGCCGCGTCCCAACCATTGCAGCTCTTTGGAAAGCTGTGCCTGACGGCGGGTCTCCTTGCGCTGGGCATCCACCTCCCGCAGCAGCTTGCCCTTCACATAATCACTATAATTACCTACACTTACATGCAGGCTGCCCTTATCTATCTCCCAGATTCTATTGCTGATGGCATCCAAAAAATAGCGGTCGTGAGTAACGAAGAGCACCGTCTTCTTCAGCTTAATCAGGTAATCTTGCAGCCATTCGATGGTATCCATATCCAGATGGTTGGTGGGCTCGTCCAAAATCAAGAGGTCAGGATCATTCACCAAAGCCCGTGCCAGATCCACCTTGCGGCGCTGTCCACCGGAGAGAATCCCCAAAGGCTTGTCAAATTCATGGATGCCCAAGCGGCTGAGGATGGATTTGTAGATATAGCTCTCATCGGTTGCCTGCTCCATCGAGAGATCGGGCATGATGTGGTCCAAAACCACAATCTGGGGATCAAAGACAG
>JAAYJN010000090.1 GCA_012522935.1 Candidatus Cloacimonadota bacterium
AGGCAAAATTGGAAGACATGCTGGTTCTCTATGAAGAGGGCGTGGCATTTTTGAAGATTTGCAAAAGCAAACTGGGAGAGGCAGAAGCCAAGATCAGCATTTTGAATGAACGGCTTGCCAAAGAAGCGGAAAATCAGGAGCACTAATGGATAAACGAGTGTTACTCAAAAAAGACATGAAAGAGAAGCAGGAGCTGGTGAATATTATCTTGGACCGCTACCTCCCGCGTAAGGATGAATATCCCAAAAACTTACATAAAGCCATGCGTTACAGCGTGTTTGCCGGTGGCAAGAGGCTGCGGCCATATCTCACGATGTTAGCCTACGAGATGTATAAGGAGGAAGCCGAGGCGATTACGCCAGTGGCAGCCGCCATTGAGATGATCCATACCTTTACTTTGATTCATGATGATCTGCCGGATATTGATGATGATGAATACCGCCGTGGGAAAAAGAGTTGCCATGCCCTTTTTGGGGAAGGAGAAGCTCTCTTGGCAGGCGATGCGCTGTTGGTGAGCGCATTTGAATTGATCACTCTGGCAGAGATCAAGCCTGAGCTAAGGGTTCGCTTTATCCGTGAATTGGCACATGAATGTGGGATAGAAGGTCTGATTGCAGGCCAGATGGTGGATATCGAATCTGAAGGCAAAAAAGTGACCAAAAAGACCTTGCAGTATATCCATGAAAACAAGACTGCCAAACTGATCAATCTCAGCCTGCGCTTTGGCGCTTTGGCAGGGGGTGCCCCCGCCAATGAGCTGGCAGCTTTGGAAGAATATGGAAACTATTTTGGTCTTGTATTCCAGATCGTGGATGACCTGCTGGATATTGAGGGCGATCCTGCAAAATTGGGCAAAAGCATTGGCAAAGACGAGCAGGTGCAAAAGGCTACCTTCCCATCCGTGTGGGGCGTCGAAGCCTCCCGCAAACAGGCTCTGGAACTGACCGAAAAAGCCAAACAGAGCATCTCCAAACTGGGCGATAAAGCCATCCTCCTGGATGCTCTGGCAGATTATATGCTCAACCGCAAATCGTGAAAATAAGCTATCAACTGCTGAGGCACAGTTCCCTCCCCCCACAGAAGATGACGCCGCACAGCGCCGGATTTGATCTGTGTGCCGATATCACGCAAACCATAGCTATCAAACCCGGCAAAAGAGAGCTGGTTCCCACTGGAATAGCCTTGGAATTGCCCCCGGGGTTTGAGGCGCAAATAAGGCCGCGCAGTGGATTGGCAATCAAACAAGGACTGGGCATTTTGAATAGCCCGGGCACCATTGATGCCGATTATCGCGGTGAAATCATGGTGATTTTAATTAACTGTAACGACGAACCTATTTCCATCGAACCGGGAATGCGCATCGCCCAAATGGTGGTGGCACCGGTATTGGATTGCGAGCTAATCCCCAGCGAGCAATTGAACCAAACTCAACGTGGCGCAAATGGATTTGGCCACACAGGCAATTAGGAAAAGGATTATGCCCAAAGCAATAATCGACGAAATCAAAACACTTTGCCAGGAAAAGAATGCCATCATCCTGGCTCATAACTATCAACCTACCGAGATCATAGTCCTGGCAGACATACTGGGCGATTCATTACAGCTCTCCATCGAAGCCGCCCGCTCCGAAGCGGAGATCATCGTTTTTTGTGGCGTGCGCTTTATGGCAGAAACCGCCGCCATCCTCAATACCAAAGCCAAGGTGCTCTTACCGGCAGAAACAGCCGGATGCCCGATGGCTGATATGATTACCGCGGAGCAACTAAGGGAATATCGCCGTCAACACCCCGATACAGTGGTGGTGTGTTATGTGAATTCCACCGCCGAAGTAAAGGCAGAGAGCGATATCTGCTGTACCTCCTCCAATGCTGTGAAGGTACTCTTGTCCATCCCCGAGGATAAACGCATCCTCTTTGTGCCGGATCAGAATCTGGGACGCTGGGCAGGCAGGCAGGCGGGACGCGAGGTGGAGCTTTGGAATGGCTATTGCCCCGTCCATCACTGGGGCTTTACCTCCCTGCAGGTAAAGAATCTGCGCAAAAAGTATCCGGAACACCGTCTTTTGGCTCATCCGGAATGTGATGAGGATATAGTGGATAATGCCGATGCAGTGATGTCTACCAGTGGCATGGTGGCAGAGGCTGAGACTCATGACAAGCTGATCATCGCCACCGAAAAGGGGCTGACAGACTATCTCTCAAAGCTGCATCCGGAGAAAAGCATTATTCCGCTGAGCCCCAGAGCCATTTGCAGGAATATGAAAAAGACCACCCTGCACAATGTGTTGGATGCCTTGCGCTATGAACAGCACCACATTACCGTGGAGCCGGAGATTGCTGCCGGGGCAAAAAAAAGCCTGCAGCGCATGATGGAGCTGATCAGCTGAAGAGGGCGGTAAAGCTGCCATTGGGAAGGGCAGATTTTTGGCAGGCAGAGGGTGCCCAGCCTGTATCCAGTGCGGCGGCATCCCTGCAGATGACTGCCGTGTGTCTTTTCCCAGACATACCTCTGCGGGTGTTGGATTTGGGCTGTGGCAGCGGCATCATCGCCATCATGCTGGCTTTGCAAAAGAGCGCCTGGCATATCAGCGGTATCGACATCCAGTCGGAACTGATAGAATTGGCAAGCGAGAATGCACACCGGCAAGGCTTGGCAATCAATTTCATCTGTGATGATCTGAGGAGATTTACACCATTGGACCGGTATGACCTCATCGTGGGCAATCCCCCTTGGTTAAAGCTCAATGCGGGCATTGCATCGCCAGATATCCAGCGGGAGATCAGCCGTCGTGAGCTTTATTGCACTCTGGAAGACGTGTTGGCATTCCTCCAGCGCAGCCTCCGGCGTGGGGCAGAGGCATTGCTGTTGTATCCACAAAGCCGTTTTGAGGAGATAGAAAGCTTGTGTGCACACTATCTGCTTGACATAATTCAGGCTTTGCCAAGTACTGATACAAACAAATATCTGATCTATCATATCAAAAACAAGGGATAGGAGCATGAAGATTCGCTTTTACTTGATCGCCATATTGATGTGCCTCTTATTGGCATCGTGGATTTGGCTGGAGCAACAGTATGAGGTTGCCCGCCAGGATAAATATGAACAGCTATCCGGACTGCCGATATACGTGTATGTAGCGGATAGCACCAAGGTTGCCACACTGATGGAGAGGCTTTCCGAATTTCCCAACGTCAGCCAGCTCCATTGGGAGACGGGTTTGCAGGCGGCCGATGAATTGGTGGAGGCATATCAGCTATCCGTGGGCAAGGATGAGCTCCTCCATTATCGCTTCCCTTCCATCATTACCATCAATTTTGCACCCAAGATCAATTCTTTAAAAGAAAAGCCGGCGGTGATGACAGTATTTGAAGATATGCAAATAGAGCTTTCAGATGTAGATGCCCAATCCAATGCCTGGATGCAGATTGAGACAGAGATTCATAAGATGCAGGTGAGGTGGCTCAGCTTTACGGTGATCTATGCCGTGATGATGGCGCTGCTGTTTTTCTTTATCAGATTTAGCCAGGAATTGCGCAGCCTGATGGCACAAAAGAGCAGGTATGCCTCGGTGGCGGATTCCCTCAGGCAAAAAACCCAATATCAGCGCGATACTTGGGTGATGCTGGTTTTACCTCTCTTGGCAAGTATCGGGGGCTATTTTCTCTTGCACTTGCTCAAATACAATACCGCCATTATTCCCTTATGGTGGTTTGTCATTCCCGCTGCATCTCTGGTGACAGCTACAATAGCCGTATCCATCGTAATGAATAGGTTTTATCACAACCTCAAATTAGCCCCAGATACTGATATCTTTCATGAAGCATAAATACTCACATCTGCCCAATATCCTCACCATGGCAAGGATTGTCGCCATTCCTTTCTTCGTATGGATGGTGGTGGCAGAGAATATCACTGCGGCACTTTTCATCTTTGCTGCTGCGGCTCTCACCGATTGGTTGGATGGATTTTTGGCACGCCGCTGGCAGGTGGTGAGCAACTTTGGCAAGATCATGGATCCCTTGGCAGACAAGCTGTTGGTATTGGCTGCTTTGGCGGGCATCACGTGGAGCTCTCCCTTCCGGCTGTGTGCGGCAATCTTTTTCATCATCCTCATCCGGGAGCTGGTGATCACTATCTTGAGAGAGGTGTATAAAAAGCGGGGCATCATCGTGGCGGCGGACAGGCTGGGCAAGCTGAAAACCGTGATGCAGATGACAGGCCTGGCGGCGGCATACACGCTGTGGGCATGGGTGAGCTATATTCCGGCTGCTGTCATCATCGGAGTGGAGATTTGGTTTTGGGCGGTGGCAGCCATCACCGTGATAAGTGGCTTAAATTACCTTAGGGTAAAGAAAGATGGAGGTATCCAGTGAGAAAGTTTTTGTTTTGGATCGTAATCGTTCTAATAATCAGCGCTTGTGGCGGTGGAGACGGTCAATCCCAGCGCTATACTGCTTTTGATAAAATCATAGACCACTCCAAACCTGTTGCCTTTGGCGAAGATGAAGATATCTACGTGTTTTGCGGATTGGAAAACCGCAATCAGCTGGAGCCGCTGCTCCTGCAAAATCTGGAAAGGGAAGTGCAGCTGGTGTATCCTGAGAAGTATTTCAATATTATTTTTAGCGATATTAAAGATGTGACAGGCCTTTCCAACTACAAAAACCTGCTCTTTTTGGGCAGTCTGGATGGCGGTGACCCTGTCTCGCGCTACCTCAAAGAGGCATTGGATGCCAATCTGCAGACTCGCATCACACAAAGCGGGGGGGATATTATCATCAGCAAAAACCGCTTTACCCGAGACCAATTGATCATCCATGTGGTGGCGCTGGATAAAGAAAGACTGGTTACCCTCGCCCAAACCCAGGCAAACCGCATCTTCAGCAGCTTTTTGATGCGCTATACCCAGAGGCTGGCATATCAGACATACCAAAGCAAGGTGATCCCCGCCAGTTTCTTTGAGCCATATCCTTTCAGCCTCCAGATTCCGGAAAATTACACCCTTTATTCCAATGATAAAGACAACCGCTTCCTCAGCTTTCTCTACCGTGCCCGCATGCAGGAGCGCGAGATTCCCGATAAGTTCCTTTCCGTCTATTATCAAGCGATGGAAAGCGACCAGGTGGATGCAGCATGGTTGATAAGTGAGCGGCAAAGGATTGGCAAGATTCACTTTGAAGGGGATAGCCTGAATGTGCAAACCATGCGCACCCAGCCCTTTGAGATAGCCGGATATAGGGGATACAGGCTCACCAGCGCCTGGATCAATCCCGGCAAAATGGCTGGCGGAGCATTGCAATGCTATGCCTTTTGGGATGCCGATACCAAGAAGGCATGGCTGATAGATACAATGGTCTATTTCCCTGCCGGGGATAAGCTGCCCACCCTCATGGAACTCTTTATGCTGGCATCCAGCTTCAAAACCAAATGAAACGAAACCTGATTGTCCTCATCCTCTCGGCTATTCTGATGCTGGCTTGCACTGCAAACCGCCAGGCTCTTGCCTCCTCCGATCCTCTCGCCAAGCCCAGCTTTTCTTCCATGTATCTTTATATGGCTGGCAGCTTACACTTTTTTATCCAAGATTATCACAATGCTGAGATATTGTACCAACGGGCTTTGGCAAAAGACCCCCACAGCATCAAGATCAAGAGCCAAATGCTGTTGAGCGCCATGTATGGATATACCCCCCAAGTATCTGATTCCACCCAAATAAAAGCCATTATCAACGCCAATCAGAAGACCATCTATAACGACCTGCAGCTCTTGGATGGAGCATATAACGTGTATTATTGGATGCAGGACGTGGAGGGCATGCGCTGGGCAATTGATGGAATGATGCGCAACTTCCCCAGCTCCCGGGCGCATATCTTGAACTTTATCTGGCATTATCAGCAAGATGGAATCGCCAATGCAGAGCTCTTAAAACCAGCGCTCAAACTGGCAGGTCAAGATCTGCAGGAGCTGCAACACCTGGGCCAGCTGGTGGATATGGTGGATATGGCAATGGCTTTGGAGGTATCGCAAAGGATTTATGCCCTTGATCCGGATAGCGAGAATGCTGATCAAGTGGCAATACGCCTGATCAAAATGGGTGATGACGCTGTCAGCAGGACATATTTTAATACCCTGAAGTATCCGGAAGACATAGAATTGATCTATGCCATATTGGATACAGCCATGCAAGTGGGACAGCATGAATTCATCAATTCAGTAGCCCGCCGTGTGATCTCTTTTGACTCTCCCGAGCTCACCTATCTGGTGGCTTTATCGGCACTCATCACACGCAATCAGAAGGTGCTGGCAAGGGTGGAACCCACCATCCATCCGCCAAGCATCGATTTCCCCGAAGAGCTATATGTGAATGCGCTCCTGATCGCAAATTCACTCTTGGAAGACGATGCCACGGATATCCAGCCCCTCTTTGCCACCCTTACAAACACTCAGGATTTGGACAATATCGTCCGCTTTTATATCTTCGCCATCAGCAGCTCCATGCAGGATGAAAGCATGCAGGTGCCGGATTCTGTGTTTGAAGATTTAGTGGTTCGCCTTCGCATGCGTTTGCCGGAAAACATGATGTCCAGCTATCTGATCACCCTGGTGCAAACCATTACGGAGACAGATGCCGCCCAAATAGAGGCACTTGAGCAAATCAAAGAAAAGCTTATTTTGGATTTCCAACATCAGGATATATATTCCCGGGAGGATGTGGGCTGGCTGTTAAGCCGATATCATCAGCAAGACCGCCTTGAGGAAAGGGTGCAGCTGTTGCGCCTGGCAACCCAGCTGTATCCGGAAGAGCCCGTATGGTTAAACGATCTTGGCTACACGCTGTTGATAAGGGGCGATGACCTGCAGGAGGCTGCAGAGCTCATCTTTGCCGCCCTCAATCTGGATTATGAAAACCCATATTATCTGGATAGCATCGCCTATTACTACTATTTGATTGGCGATATACCGCATGCCCATCAATATATCCAAGCTGCGATGGAGATGGAGGATATGCCCTCGGAAATCGCCTATCATGTGGCGCTTATCCATTATGAACTGGGTGAGATGAAGACAGCCCTTCAGTATATGAAAAAAGCGGCGGCAATGGATGATGATGACAAGATCCAAAAGCTTGCCCAACAAGCCCTTGTTGATTGGGAAAATTAAGGGGTGTCTGATTTGCCCACGTCTGTGGGGGCTGCCCCCAAGATGGAAAGACAGGTTACCTTGCCTTCCTTATGCTTGATGAGATAGGGCTGTAATTCCTTGCCAATGGGCTCCCTGCGGCTGTGTTCCACAATCACCACTCCCTCAGGTTTTAGCATACCAGATTCATAGATGCCTTTCAAGCAGGGATTGATCAGGTTTTTATCATATGGGGCATCCATAAAGATCACATCCCACGCGTCTGTGGCACGCTTGATAAAAGCCTCCACTCTGCGCCGGTGAACATGACAGCTATCAGAGCAGGATAGCTTTTTGATATTCTTGATCAGGACCCCGATGGCGGGGTTTGCAAACTCCACAAAATCTGCCCAAACCGCCCCGCGGGAAAGCGCTTCCAAGCCCAAGGCCCCGGTTCCGGCAAAGAGATCCAACACCCTTTTCCCCTCATAATCATGATACATGCTAAAGATCATTTCTCGCTTGAAGGAGCTGGTGGGACGTGTGTTATAGCCCGGAACGCTATACAGCCCGGCACCTTTGTATCTGCCACTAATTATGTTCATCGTCAGCTATCTTTGGAAGGCAGTTTGCTGGCACGTCCACGGCGGAATTTGAGGGGTACAAGCATTTGCACGGGTGCTTTTTTGAATCTGGGACAATGCACCACAACCACGTGAGCATCCTGCTTACAGCTGCGCACACAGTCCAGGCAAAGCTTGCTGTATTTATTGGAATCAGGCATCAGGTGCGGGGATCGGTGTTTTGCAGTTCCAAAAGTGTGGATAACAGCTCGTTCAAGCGGATTTCGGCCAAGGGCGTGTCACTATCGAATTTACCCAAAAGGGCAATCATCAGGTCCCTCAGGGTTTTATCCTGTATGCCGCTGCTTTCTTGCAGCATCTGCAGTTGAGATTGCTCTTCAATCTCGCGCAAGAGATCGTCCAACACATCGGGATCGCCATCCATTTCCAAAGAAAAATCATCGTCTTCTTCCAAAATAATGCCTTCCACGATGTTGCCGTCGCTCATGGATCGGGCGGCAGACATATTGCCAAAACCATTGTGATCCAATATCTTCAGATAGGCAAGCTCTTCCGGGGTAAAGAGCTGCTCTATGCGGGGATCATAGCGATTGGAGGGATCATTCAAAATGCGGATATGCAAGGATTCAATCCTCTCCCGAACCTGCGAAGAGGAATCCGTCTGGCTGATCAATTCATAGGCGGCAAGGGCATCGTAAAACTGGTTCTGCTCTTCAAACAGCTTTGCCAAGGTTATGGTGGGCGTCCAAGGTTTTCCGTTCATCTTCATTTGATCTCTCTCTTTCAATTTTAGTCTATCCAATCATCATTTTTTAGCTTGCTCTTTGTGTCAATAAAAAAGCTTGGCACCGCAGTTAATGCCGCTCAGATAGCCTTGTTATAACCGTTATCCCTCAGCATCAGCCACATAAAGAAAGGGCTGCCAATTGCCGAGGTAATTACCCCCACAGGCAGTTCCAAAACGGTGATTCTTTGCGCTATCAGATCACAAAAGAGGAGGAAGAACGCACCCAGAAAGGCAGCCACAGGAAACACCTTCTTTTGCATGGAGCCTGTGTAATAGCGCGCCACATGGGGCACGATCAAACCCACAAAGCCGATGATCCCACCATAGCTTACCACGATGCCGATAAGGAGGGAGGATAGCACAAATATCCTTTTGCGCAATTTGCTTACATCTATCCCCACCGAGCCGGCGAATACATCACCACTGCTCAGCACATCCAGGCTCACGGATTGACGGTATAGCCAGATGAGAACGAGCACGCTCAAACCAGCCAAAACCAGGAATACCCGCCACTCATTAAAGGAAAAGATTCTGCCCAGATTGCCCATCAAAGTACCCAGAATAATCACCGTATCCTCCCTAAAGAGGTACATCAATAGCGAGATGCCAGAGGCAAAGAACATGCCCACAATCACCCCGCCTATCAGGAGTCTCCCTCGTTCAAAATGCCCCCTGCGTCTTGCCAGGCTCCACACTATAAACAAAGTGAGGATGGCGCCGGCAAAGCCTCCCAGAGGCATCAGGACGATTAAACCCAACACCCCAAACAAGATGGAGCCAAAAGCCGAGCCTGAAGAGATGCCCAAGATATACGGCTCTGCCAGAGGATTGCCAAGCATCAGCTGATATACGGAGCCCACGCCACCCAACACCATGCCTGTTAATAGAGTCAACAGCATCCTTGGCACCCTCACCTGCCACAAAATGAAGGCTGATGGGCTGCCTATGAAAAGATACAGGATACTGATGGCAAACGCCGCCAAGATGATGGCGGCAAGGCTGAAGCGTTTCATTCTCCCTGGTTTTGTTCCCAAGCCTTAAAGAGGGAATGCAGCCTTTCTATGCCTTTCACCACCCGTGGTCCAGCGCGTTGGATGAGATCGGGATCAATTCCACTTTCCTGATAGATCGTCCCGTTTTTGATGGCAGGGATATTTTGCCAGCCCTTACGGTTGACGATATTGGTGATGCTGTCTTGAGAATAGCAGATGATGATATCAGGTGCACCCAAGATCACATCTTCGGGCTTTACCCGGGCATAATCCCGCTCCAAGGTCTCAAAGATATTCTCCCCACCGGCAGCCTTGATCACTTGCCCCACAAAGGAATCGCTGGATGCGCTCATCAAGGGATCACGATTAATCTCAATATACACCCTTGGCTTCATCATATCCTTGGCTTTGCCTTGGGTCTTGGCAACGGCAGCTTTCAGCTCTGCCACCATCTGCTCTGCCCGCTTTGTGGTATTGGTCACTTCCCCGATATTGATGATGCCGGCATACATGTCTTCCAGGGAACGGGGATGGATGCTGATTACCTCATAATCCAGCTTTCTGAGCTCGGCACTGAGGGCATCTTGCTCCAAACCGGAGGTAAAGATAATATCAGGCTCCAGCTGGAAAACGCTTTCTTTGCGAATCAAGCCAAATTTGCCCACCTTGGGGATGGAGGCAAATTCCGCAGGATATGTGCATTCTTCGGTAAGCCCCACGATTTGGGGAGTGAGCCCCAGTCCTGCCATAATCTCTGCCACCTCGGGCGACAGCACCAGATACCGCGTGCCGCCATCTTTCTTTTGCTGTTTACAGCTACCCACAAACAGCAGGGCAGGCAGCAAAAGCAGAATTAGGAGCTTAGGGAACGATGCGAACGGGGATGTTGTAGTGTTTGTATTCATTATAAATATAATCCTTTAATTCTTTTAAATCATTGTTTTGCATTATCACACAGTCCGTATTGAGGCTGCTGCCCATCTCACTGGATTTGCCGTCGCCATGAATGCCGATATTCAGCCAGCCTTTGCCGCTGGCGGTTACCAATTGGTCTGTCCGCAAGCGGATCAGCCAGGGACCATAAGCCATCCCACTATTGGATTTACGCCCCTTGGAGCTTTCAATGCTTACGATATAGAAATTGCCCAAAGGGGTAACCATATCATCTTTACTCAGTTTGTCCGGGGCTTTGTTGCCCACTGCCACATCATAAGTCTTAAGTGGCTCTCCATCACGGTAGAGATCCAGCTTATAAAGGCTCTTTTTCACCACTATTTCATAGATGGGATAGGGCGCGCTATCCGGCAGATGTTTGCTGGCAACAGTGCTTTGCCCCTCATCCAAGAGAGAACCAAAGTCTGCCTCCGGGGGTTTGACACCTGTCTTCTCAGTATCATTCTTATCCATCTGTGCCAGGCTATCAGCTTCTTGCACAGGCTCAACTTTATACTTTTTATCCAAAAAGGGCTGCAATACCTCCTTGGGTAAATATACAATCAGGCTCACACCCAATGCCACGATGATGGCTATGATCAAGATTATTGTGGATGCTTTCATCTAAGACTCCCTTATCAAAACAGGCTCAAGCCCTGTGCTGCAAAATCTCATCATGTATTATCTATGATAGTGATACAAGGTTGCGGGGATGCCCTTTGCGCTCTCGCTGAGGGTCCAATAGCCTTTCCCCTCGGCATCCCAGGTCACTGCCTCGCCCTGAGGCTCCAATTGATAGGGCACTTGGGAAGGCTTGCCCGTCAACGCCTTGGCTATGCTTTTCCCCGGATTGCGTTTGTAAAGGTATATATCAGAATAGGTTTTCACCAAGATTTTCTCGCCATCCGGGCTGATATCGGCTGCCACCACATAGGTTAGGGGCAAGGTGGCTTCCTTGATGGCAGTATTGGGCTGAATCAGCGAATAAGGATAAGCCACCCTATAAAAGCCAACCGCCTCTTCCCGTTTGGAGATAATGCAGATATCTCCGCTGAGGGGATCGATAAACAGTGCTTCGGCATCACGCGCACCATCATCATACTGGATATGTATCCTATCATAATCGGTGATAATGATAGCCGTATCAGTGATGGCGGGCTCTTCAAAGCGATAAACCACCACGCTGTTCCGCTTTGCCTTGTTATCCCCGATATCTCCCACCCAGATGCAGCTATTGCCGGTTTGGGGGTGAGGGCTCACGGCGATGTCTTCCCAATCTATATTGCTGGCGTCTTGCAAATGCAAACGAGCTGCCAACATCGCCAGCCCATTCAGCACATACACCAGGGGTTCGCCGCCGGAATCGTTGTGTGTATACAGCAATCCGGGGGTATCGTGACTGGCGGCAATGCCGGAAGCTTCGTCTATCTCGTTATTCTCCAGCTGGTGCTGAATGATAGAATAAGAACAAGACTGGGCACATCCAATATTTGCCATCAGCACGGTTGCCAAGGCTATCCACAAGGTAAATTTAATTATTCCTTTCATGAGGTCACCATTTCAAAGCCCCTGAAAACGGTCAAGTCAAAAGCGTGGGGAATCTACGCAAAAAAGATGATATATAATGAAAAGGGCAATTATTATATTGGCGATTACTCCTAAGTAGTTTATATTAGTTATATATCTTAAAGCATTAAGAGGAGGATTATCCAAATGTCAGTCAAAAGAACATTTTTAGCGTTGTTGATCGGTATGTATGTGTTAGGCTTATCAGCTCTTACGTTACCGGAATTAAAATATCAAGTATCTATGCTCACAGATCTCGATTATCAAGAAACGGAAGTGGATGTTGAAGAGATGGATTGGGAAGAGAGTTTTGAGCAGGCAAATCAACTTTTTATCCAGTTTGTCTTGGAAGAAGATGATTTGGACGATCTGGAAGAAGCCGTCTTTTATTGGGAAGAGATGATGCCTGAGGAATGTGAGGCATGGCTGGAAGAGCAAACTTCACACATTGGTTCTTCACCAAAGCTTTTATATCTTTGGCTTCTGTTTCAGGAGGATCCATTATCCAATATCAATGCCGCCCGCCATCTCATCCAAAACTATCCCCATGAGGTGTATGGCTATCGCTTGATGCTACTTACTTATACACAAAATCTACCTGTCACCCAGATAGCCGACGATGAGGATGCCGCCAGGGAAATGCTTGCCCTCGATATCTCCCATATGCTTACCTATTACCAGGGCTTCCCAGATGATACCTATCACCGGATGGCGGGCATCTTTGCCTATAACCACATGCAGCAGATGGATACCGCCAAGGATATCCTAAAAAATGCATTCTTTGATAATGACAGATGGATAGACCTCATCGATATCAATGCCATGCAGCCCATTGACGAATATCACGAATTGATGGCTTACTTTTTGGAGCTCTACAAGACGAACACCTATCAGGGAACAAGGGAAGATTTGGGGCTGGATTTGATGGAATATCTGAGCGAATACTATTTTGACAACCAGCTATACGAGCAAGCCATTGATGTGTTGACCGCTGCAGACGGCTCTGCCCCGGATTATTTCTATCAGCGTTATATGCTGGCATCCAGCCTGATAGAAATAGGTGACAAACAGCGCGCCACCCAGGTGGTGCTGTATGATGAAAATGCAG
>JAAYJN010000091.1 GCA_012522935.1 Candidatus Cloacimonadota bacterium
CAGGGATAACCGGAAACAAAATGAGCTGGATAAATGGAGCATGGCCGATGAGCTGTGCTCCAGCTCATCATTTTGGATCATGCCTAAAAAAACTCAAAAAACAGTCCGCTATTTTAGGATACTACAGAGACCAGGGGCCAGGGAGGCTTGTTACCGCCACACTGAAACCTGAAACCTGGATACTTCCCTGTTAACCACCCTTGTCTCTCCTTTGTCTCGACAAGGGTGAGACAAGGGTGGTACAAGGGAGGCTAATGGGGAACAGGGGGCTTGAAGGTAGCTCGCTTTGCTCGCTGGATAGTATAATAAAAGCCGAATAAAGTCAGCGAAACCACCAGCTAAAGCCTGCGTTACCAAGAGGTTACAGGTTCACCCTGCGAACGCTGAATAAAGAATAATAAATGACGAACAATGAGGCAGGTTTCAGATGATAGTGGCGTTGATGCCATCCCTTTCCAATCCGCAGCAATATATGTCCGAGATCAACAATAACCACTATTTTGTATCGTCATATAACTCATCTACTTGTGCCTTGACTGTTGAACAGCATTCGTAAAAATACTGCGCGTTTCCCTATGTATTATAGAAGGCAGTGCTGCGCAAGCAAGGTTTCATGTGCCAAAGTTTCAGGTTTCAGTGTTTAGTGTAGTATTCCGGGCAAACAAAAAGGCCGCTGTTCCTGGTGATACAGGGGCCTTTAATGGATAGATTAGTAAGACAGGGTTTAGAAAAAGAAGAGCTTGACGAAGATGGCAATCAGGAGGGCGCTATTGATTGCCAACCACCACATGATGCGGTAGTTAAACACCTTTGCCTGGTCTCTTTGGACGACCATTTTCTTTTCCATGCGCACCATCAGGTGTTCGATGGTGGCAATCTTCTCCTGGCTTTTATCGTGTTTCTTTATTTTGCTATCGTGTGCGCTTGAAATTCTGAACTGGCGCACCAAACTGAATATCAAGGGAATAAATGCAGGGATGAGACGATTGAAGGTTTTTTTGTTCATATCTCCTCCTGATTAGAATTCATACCCCAGATTACCGTAAAGGGTTGAGGGCAAAACGGCATGTGCCGAATAGGAAAAGTCTATTTTGATATTCTTTACGTTCAATCCCACTCCGGCATTCCAGGTGGCGGGATTTTGATGAACGCCAAATCTGATGGCAAGGGGCTCCAATACGTAGGCTTCCACTCCGCCCATAAATTCGGTTTCGCGGGCAAAATCCTTTTTCACCTCGATGCTGGTAATCACCTTGTCATAGGGTTGATAGGAAATACCCAGAGCCATTTTGGAGGGGAGGATGCTTTGGTTTTCGTTGCCCATTTTGGCTTGGTTTAGGTTGCTGATATTGAATGCAAGGCGGGTGCGTCCATGCAAGAGGGCGCTTACACCGAGGTCCAAGCCAAAGGCGTTATCCGTGTCTTCATCATCAAAGGAAAGCCGGTAATAATTTGCGGCATAGCCCACGCTGATGGTGGAATGTACATCATGCTGCAACACAAAGCCATGAGCCAGGGTGAAGGTTTGTTCGCTCATCAGCTCCAAATCCTCAAAGGATACGCCCATGATGCGGGCTCCGATGCCGATGGTTCCCAGCTTGGCAGGAAGTTTGATGCCTGCGGCAGCCGTGCGAAAATCGGCAAAGCTCTGGCCATTAAGCTGAGCAAAACCCAGTTGGGCAGCATAATCCACCTGTGCCAAGCCGGCAGGGTTGAAAAACACAGCCGCGGCATCATCCACCACAGCGGTATAAGCACCACCCATGGCGCGAGCACGAGCGGAAGGGATATAATCATCAAACACAGCCATCAACAAAGCTGTCTGCAGGATGAGGAGCGAGATCAATAGATATTTTTTCATGTCTGTTCTCCCCTATTTCAATTTGGTTTTAATTACAATGGGTTGCACTGTCTTCTCTTTGGCTCCGCTGCTGCGGTCTATCACTTCCAAATGACAGTAGTAAAGGCCGGCAGGCAACAATCTCATATTGGTATCGCGACCGTCCCACAAGACCCTTTCCACGCCAAAAGAGCTGGCAATGGTTTTATTGACGGGGGTGGAGACCAGGCGTCCCTGTGCATCATAAATTCTCACAATGGCCTTGGTATTCACACCGGTTGTGCCCGTCTTGCAGCCGTATTCGATAGTAATCTTTTCGCCCATTTCGGGGTTGAAGATATTCTTGGGGCCATCCTGCCTGCTGATATTCAGATAGGCGATATTCTTGCCAATCTTGGTGATCACACTGCCGTGATAGAGCAGGGCAAGCTGTGTGTTTTCATATTTAAAACTGTCTATCTCAATCAAAGCCTCACCATAAACCTGGGGCTCCAACATCATATAAAACAAAGGCTTTTCATCTTCACCAGATACGATTGGCTCTTGGGATAAATAGCTGAAGGTAATCAGATCACCCGCTGCGGATATCTCCACCTCCGGGGCATAGGAAAGCACGGTGGTTTCATCCACTGTTACACCCTGATATTTGATCCTGTTGGGATCTATCTTGATGGTGGTGGTGAAGCTGCTCACATACCAATTCAGATTGATTTTGGAAGTGTTTACAGCCACTTGCACTGCTTCCTTCAGCGTGCCATTCACAGTGGGGATGGAGATGGTGGCATTGCCGATATTCGATTCTTGGATGATATCCTGCATGTTGCGAGGGTTGATTTTGAAGCCGGTGCTTTGGTGATAATCCACCACGCCTTGGATGCGCTCCCACACCTGCCCTAACGCCATGGAGGGCCAGCTGAAGCCCGTGCGGTCAAAGCATTGATCGTCCACTGCGCAGGCTGCGGTGCTGTTGTTTACCTTAAAAACGTTAAAGCTATCGGGCATGCTGGTGATGGTGCCATTTTCCACTCTCACAAAACAGCATTCCCACTGTTCGGCATCGGCGCTTGCAAGCTGGGCGGTGGTGATGATGCTGGGCGCAGGCAGGGGGTTGCCGGAAGAAATCACCTGGTAGCTGGTGGTGGGAGACATTTCCGTGAGACCATAGTATTCCACGATGGTTCCGGATACTTCCACCAAATCACCCACATTGGGGAAGTAGCGGTTTGTAAAGATCAAAAGGCCGCTCCAGGGACCGCCTTCCGGATCGCTGATAACAAAGCCGTAGTTTGTGGCGCTGGTGCCAGTGTATAGCCTTTCAGCCGTCACTATGCCCTGCACCGTTACGGTTTGGCCGGCATAGGGGGAATCACCACTTGGATTTTCGGTATATTGGATATCATGACAGGTGAGCACCTGTGCCGATACTCCAACAACCAGCAAGAGCAATAAAGCCGTGATAAGGGGCTTATTCATCTATAACTCCTTGTTTACTAATACTATCCTCTTCCTCTATCGATAAAGGCTGCTGTTGCCTCTCATCCTTGAGGAAAATTATATCTATAATAAGCAGCACCATCCCTATAAAGATGGCGCTATCTGCTACGTTAAAAACGGGAAAACGTGTCATCCCAAGCATATCAGGGATATCCACATCCACAAAATCTGTAACCGTACCGATCAGAATCCTATCTATCAGATTGCCGATGGCACCGCCCAAGATCAAGCCAAATGCCCATACCTGTAACCTGTGTATCGCCCTGAAAAGTAAGTATATTATAAAGGCAACTGCAAATACGGATGCGGCAATAAAAAAGATGCGGTTAACCACAGGATTGGAAAGCGAAATGCTGAATGCGGCACCGGGATTTTGCAGATGGGTAAAGCGAAAGGTATCTCCAAACACGCTTTGCAGTATGGGGATGGATTGCCCCTCGTAGGTGAACGCTCTGGTAAGTATCTTGGATGCTTGATCCAAGATAATGATGATCCCCATCAATATCCAAGCAGGACGGGTGTTCAGCCTGTTCAAGATACTATCACCTCTTGCGACGGCGTGTGCGGTCTTCGGTCTTTTCTTTGCATTCGATGCAGTGGGTGGCGTATGGAATCATTTCCAATCTTACCTGGGGAATCAACTCCCCACACATCTCACAATTGCCATAATGCCCTTCGGTAAGGCGCGCCAAAGCATCTTTCAGCAAGCGGATCTTTTCGCGTTCTTGCTCCATCAAGCGCACATTCTGCTCCATCAAATTGGTATCCGAACCGTGGTCTGCCTGATGAAATGCATAAGAAGAAAGGTCTCCACTGCTTTCGCGGGCGCCTTTGCTCTGGTCCCGGCTGATGTTGTCCAAAAACTCCATACTCTCCTTCAGCTCTTTCACGATAAGCTCTTCAAAGTACTTGAGTTTCTCGGCAGAATATTTTTTGGTGGCCATAATAGCTCCTATTATTGAACTTGTTTTTTAAGGTTTTTGCATAAGATTGCAAAGCGTTGATACTGTCAACAAAAAAGATTGAGAAACGCCGCCCCGGCTCACAATCCCTCCATCAGGTGACCAAGGATACGCTTCAGGCCAACGCTGGCACGCGCTGCATTGGCACGGATTTCTTCCTGGGAGTGTGCCAAATCGTGAAAGAGGTTGCTATAGTTTGTCACAATGGAAAACGCAGCCACTCTGATGCCGGCATGACGCGCCACTATCACTTCCGGAACTGTGGACATGCCCACCAAGTCTGCTCCCATATTGGCAAAAGCGGCACATTCGGCTTTGGTCTCCAGGCTGGGGCCTGTTACCGCCATATATACGCCTTGCTGCAGCCGGATGCCTTCACGCTGGGCAAAATTCGCTCCCTGCTTTAGAAATTCCGGATCGTAAAGCTGGTTCATGGAGGGGAATCTCTCGCCCATGCTCTCATCATTGCTGCCAATGAGGGGATTGGTGCCCATGAAGTTGATATGATCGATAATCTGGATCAAAGATCCGGGCTCCATCTCTTTGCGCAGGCTGCCGGCAGCGTTTGTTACAAACAGGTTTTTGATGCCCATTGCCGCCATGGTGCGCGTGGGGAAAACCACCTCTTCCATGGCGTGACCCTCATAATAGTGAAAGCGCCCCTGCAGGATGAAGACCATCTTGCCTGCCAGCCTTGCCAAAACCAAATTACCCTTGTGGGAGGGGGCGGTGCTTTGGGAAAAGCCGGGGATCTCGGAATAAGGGAAAACGGCAAGCTGTTCCAGCTCTTCTGCCAAATCTCCCAAGCCCGTGCCCAAGATCAATCCAGCCGCAGGAAGCTCCGGTATGCGTTCTTTCAGCCAGGAGGCGGTATGTCTGTAATCTGCATTCATCCTAATCTCCATCTGTTATTTCAGGGGTGATGGGTTCGTCTTTTTGCACGATTTCTTCTTTAATCTGACGAAACTCCGTATCCAAAAGCTGCTCTGTATTATGGGTGAGCAGGGGGTCTTTGCCAATGCGATCCATAAAGGTTTGCAGCTCGGAATGGAATTGCATGAGAAACTGCCTTTTTTGCTCTTTGAGATGCACGTATTGCTGTTCCATCGCCCCCAGATATTGTTTGGCTTCCTGTATGGCGCGCTTGGCTTTCAGCTCTGCCTCGTGCAGGATGTTTTCCGCCTCTTTGCGGGCATTGGCAATGATATCCGCCTTTGTCTTTTCGGCAAAAACCAGCGTGCGGCTGATCAATTCCTCGCGGCGTTGCAGATCTTCCACAGCGCTGCTGGCTTGAGCAGCCTCCTGTTTTACCTCATCTTGCATCTGTTCGCGGCGTTGCATCTCGCGTTCTTGCTTCTTGTGGTTTTCTTCCATTTCCGTAGCCACTTGTTCCAAAAAAGCACGCACCTGTTTTTTGCTATAGCCAAACATAGCACTGCTAAATTCCTGATGTTGTACGTCAATCGGTGAGAGAGCCATATAATCCTTCCTTTATAAAAATCCTGATAAAATGTTGCTGACCAAATTCAGCAGAAAAAAAGCGATAATGGGCGACAAATCCAAACCCATCGCTGGTAAAAGCTTCCTGATGGGGGCCAAAAGCGGCTCCGTGATACTGACCAGAAAGTAATATATCTTGTTGTATGGATCACTTATCACCCAGCTCATAATCACCCTGATCAAAATAAGATACGAGTAAACCTGTATCAGCCGCATGGCAAAGATAATTATTACCTGAATCGGTGAGTAATACATGATTTAATCCATTACCTCATGACAGTTTCGACAGCGAGCCTCATAGGCTTCCGTGCTGCCCACCAAGATTTGTTCGCTCTTTTTGATGGTGCGTTGGGTGCGGTTTGCTGGATTTCCACATTGCACGCAAATCGCCAAGTTTTTGGTCACATATTCAGCCACAGACATCAGTTCCGGCATGCTGCCAAAGGGGTTTCCCAAGTAGTCCTGATCCAATCCTGCCACGATTACCCGCAAGCCCCTATCTGCCAAATCGTTCACAATGCCCACGATGCTGGGATCAAAAAACTGCGCTTCATCAATTGCCACGATGCGCACATCATCCGTGATATGCAGATAAATCTCGCTTGCCACGCTGATGGGCACCGATGCCGCCTGCATTTTGGAATGAGAGACGATATTGTTGGCATCATAGCGATCATCTATGATGGGCTTAAATACCATAACCTTTTGTTTGGCATATTCAGCGCGGCGGATGCGCCGGATCAGTTCTTCCGTCTTGCCGCTAAACATACTGCCACAGATAACTTCAATCCAGCCAGTCTTTTGATTGATGATATTCACTATCACTTCCTTGGTCTATTTGTGCAAATTACAAAGGTGAGGAGATGCGCTTTTTTGTCAAATAATATCCGTCAATTTATCCACGATATAAAGATGATGTGCGATTATTCCTGCTGCCACAGCCGCATTGAGGGATTCCATTGCTGTGCTCATTTCGATGCGCAGGTGATGGATACAGCGTTTTTTGATCTCTTCAGACATCCCTCTTGCCTCCCCACCTATCACGATCAAAAGTGGCTGCCTTCCCCGGGGTCTAAACTCCTGTAAACTATGTTCTGCCTGCGCATCCGTGCCTATCACCATCAATCCGGGCAGCCTGAGAGCCATTGGATTGAGCGTGGCATAAGGCAAACGATAGACAGCCCCCAACGACGCCCTGATCACCTTGGGGGAGGCAGGATCAGCACAATCCTCTGAGAGCAATATGGCATCGATGCCAAAGGCGATGGCAAGCCTGAAGATGGTGCCCATATTGCCTGGATCGCTGATTCCATCCAGATAGAACGCCCTGCTGAAACCTCTGAATTCCGGCTTTGGCAATCCGTATAAACCGGCTATCCCCTGTGGCTGAAGCGTGTCACAAATACGCTCCATCGCCCGCTCATCACAGATATAATCTGCCACTTCTGCCAACGGAGAGGGCACCTCATAATCTGCCAAACGGTACAGCTCCTGGGGAAAAACCCCATATTCTGCCAATTGCAACAGTAGGCGCTGCCCCTCCAACACTATTTTTGATTCTTGGCGGCGATGCTTTTTCTGTTTCAAAAGTGCCAGTTCCGATATCTTGTTTTTACTAAGTTCCATACTCATTTCCTTGATTCCTCTAAGCCATCATTATTGCAATGACCTACATACTTATCCACATTGCCTGTGGATAATCCCCAGTTTGTAACATACTGATAATAGATGCGGTTATGATCCGTATAAGCGAGGCTAACAAAGTTATCCACAAGTTATCCACATCTTCTGCAAAGCCCATACTTTCTATAGAATTGTAAGCTTCGAGCCACATATTTGTTTGCCAATTCTAAGCTGAATAAAGTATATTCCGGCAGGTAAATTTGTATCCCCCAGCCAATCTTCTTTCAAGAGCTTTCCTTCCCCAGCAGGGAGGTCTCCCAGATATCTGCCATATACCTTTTGCCCTTTCAAATTGTAGATGCCAAGCTCCGCCGCAGCCTCCTCTCCCTCTGGGATATACCAGCGAATGTCACCACCCGTCTTGTTCATTAGCGGATTGGGATGCACCTCCACCTTCAGCGGATGGGCATCAAACACATAGTTATGTATCGCCACCTCAGATTGATTGCCGCTTTTATCTTGGCAAGAAAAGTTTAGGGTGCCCGAGCCCTGCATGGGCAGCCTTAAAGTAAGCTCCCGGCAGCCCCATTCTGTGTGATATCTATATCCTTGTTGCCATGCCCCATCTGCATCATAAATATCCACCAGCACCTCCAATCTGTCAGGATCCAGAGGCAGCTCCAGCCTGGCTATCACAGAGCCCAGGGATTGCGTTACGCTTGTCACCACCGGTGCTTCAGGCGGAATATCATCCTTCCCAAAAGCCCTGTTCAACAAGCTCAGCCACAGCGTTTGGGCAAAATCCAGCCGGGCATACATCTGCCACCTTCCATCAAAGTATTGCCGATGCCAGGGAAACCACAGCGCCGCAGAGCCCACCTCCGCTGGAAGATTGATGCTTCCCGCCTTGATGATCAGATTCTGCCAACTGTCTAAGAGCAGCGTGGCATCCTGCACCAGTCCCTCATCACCGCTTTCTGCCATCACCTTCTTTAGATACTGCCCTATATCCACATCTATATAGCCATCATTCATTTGCCAACAGCCCTCGCGATGTGCCAAAAGCGCTTCTTCCTGCCCATCACGCCCTGCCACAAAACTCGCAAACTCATCTATAAACCCCTCAAACCCCTGCGTACTCACCGCAGAACAGGCTGCCCTTATCTCGGCATAGTTTGGATTGTACATTCCCTCATAGTCATAAGCTTCCAGATACGCATCCACGATGCCCCGGGCAATCTCATCCGCAGTTGCAGTATTTGTAAAGAGAGGCAATATCATCTCATAGGGAAAGCCTTTGGCAGGCACCTGCTCCTCAGATCCAATCACCCGCTCTGCCACCTCCCTCACCTCACAGATCACCTCCACGCTTTGCATGCTGCAGGCATCAAAAAGCAGGATATCCAGCTTGGGCAGCCCGCTCAACGCCTCTTTCAGCTCTCCGTTATACACATTGATGAGGTCGTTGGTATCCGCATCGGGGCATATCCATTTATCGGTTCCAGCTTTATACCAGCTATTCCCATGCCCCCAAATCACAAGTGCTTTCCTTTGCGATGGATACTTGTGAAAGCCCCAACGTGCAAAGTCATTCAGCGTCTGCGGATCACCGCTGTTGATGGCGCCCATATTCTCTAACAAGCGGGAGGTGATATAAGGGGAATTGTCCCTGCCGATCAGCCTTCTTTGTCCCCCCGGATAGGGGCTTTCATCGGGCATATCGCTTTGCACCACCACCTTCAGATTGGAGGGCAAATCCACGCTTTCCATGGCGTTGATATTGGCTATTGCATTTTGCCACAGATTGTTATCTGCTGCCATATACACCAGGATGGTCCAGCTTTCACCCGCCAATGGCAGGCATAAAAACAGAAGCAGGCTTGCCAAGAAGCCTGCCCCATATTTGCGAAATCTATTTTTGATCATTTATCCATGCGAAGGCGCATCAATAATCCATCGCCTCTTCCAAGCCTTTCAACACTCTCACGCCGCCCATGCTGAGGGCTTCCATTTCCTTTTCACCAGGATACAGCATGATGGGTGCGATAAAGCCCACGCGCTCTCGGATGGTTTCCACCAATAGCTCATTATACACCAGACCGCCGCTCATAAAGATGCAATCCACCTTGCCATTCAACACTGCGGCACAGGCGCCAATCTCTTTTGCCACCTGATAGCACATCGCGTCTTGAATCAGCTTGGCTTTGGCATCGCCGGCTTTGATGCGGTTGCATACTTCGATTCCGCTATCGGTGCCCAAATACGCCATCAATCCACCTGCTTTGCTGAGGTAGGTGGTCAGTTCTTTTTTGGTATATTTGCCGCTGTATGCCATATCCAGAAGATCACCAATGGGCAGTGCCCCAGCTCTTTGCGGAGAGAAGGGCCCCATCCCCAAGAGGGCGTTATTTACGTCCACCATGCGTCCTCCCAGGATTGCGGCAATGGAAATCCCGCCGCCCATATGCACGCCGATTTGGTTCACTTGGTCAAAATCCTTACCCAATTCACGTGCACACAGCCGCGCGATATATCTCAGATTCAAAGCATGCAACAAAGACTTGCGCTCGATCTCCGGAATACCGGAAATGCGGGCAATATCGTCAAATTCATCCACAACCACTGGATCCACGATAAAGGCAGGAATATCCAGCTCTTTGGCGATGGCATCGGCGATAAAGGCACCCAGATTGGATGCGTGGATGCGCCCCCAACGCGTTGGATCTTTCAGGTCTTCCAGCATCTGCGGCGTAATCTTGATGGTGCCGCCACACACGGGGCGCACCAAGCCGCCTCTGCCCACCACGGCATGCAGGCTTTCGGCAGAGACGTTATTCTCTTCCATCGCCTCCATCACCAGTTTCTTTCTAAAGTCATACTGGTCGATGATCGTGGGAAAGGGATCCAATTCGCTGGCTTCGTGGCGCAACACTTTTTCAAATACAGGCTGCTCTTCATCATATACTGCAATCTTGGTGGATGTAGATCCGGGGTTGATGGCAAGAATTCGATAAGGCATAAATCCTCCTTAAGGATAGCTTTTTTTATTTGAGGCAATACAGAAAAAAGACGGAGCTTTTGTCAATGATAAATCTCACACTCCTCCTCGAAAGCTCAAAATCACAGGATGCCCAGCGCCTTGCCCCCAGCGCCCTATTTATTGGTTTTATTTGATATACAAGCTGGTTGCTATGCCAAAATATACAAGTAGTGCCAGGGCATCCACGATGGTGGTAATCACAGGAGATGCCATAATGGCAGGATCCATCTTGAATCTACGCGCCAATAGCGGCAACACACAGCCCACCAGGTTGGCAATCATCACCGTTACAAACATCGCTGCCGACACGGTAAACCCCAATAGCCATTTATCTTCATGCATACTCGTGAGCCCTATCCTCAGCCAGTTTACTCCAGCCAATACTCCGCCCACCAAGAGGCTTACCCTCAGCTCGATATAAAGAACCTTAAAAAAGTCCTTCATCGAAATCTCGCCCAAAGCCATGCCGCGGATTACCAGAGTGGCAGATTGCGAGCCGGCATTGCCACCCGTATCCATCAAAACAGGGATAAACGCCGCCAAGATGATGGTGCTGGAAAGGGCTACCTCATATTTTTCGATGATAATGCCGGTAAAAGTGGCAGAAATCATCAAAAACAGCAACCAGAATATCCTCCGCTTTGCCAGGTTTAGCACTCCGCTTTCCAGATATTCACGCTCGCCATGAGCCAAAGCGCTCATCCTCTCGATATCTTCCGTGCTTTCATCCACCACGATATCCAACACGTCGTCTGCCGTGATGATACCCACCATTTTATGTGCTTCATCCACCACGGGAACACCGCTAAAGCCATACTTGATAAATACCTGTGCCACTTCCTCCTGGTCCATATCCGTGGGCACGGTGATCACGTTCGGATTTGCCAAATCGCTTAATCGCACGTCAAACTTGCTGGTCACAATATCTCTCAGGCTCACCACGCCATGCACCCTGCCCTCAATATCCAGCATATACAGATAGCTGATGCTCTCAGCATCGTCACCGTGTTTTTGCAGATATTCCAAAGCTTGCTTCACGCTCATCTGATCGGAAACGGATACAAATTCCGTCGCCATGATGCCACCGGCTGTTTCGGGATCATGTTGCAAGAGTGCCTTCAGCTCTTCTGCCTTGCTTTCTTCCATCGCGGAGATCAAAAGCTCAGCTTCGTCCTCATCTATATATTCCCACATATCAGCCAGTTCGTCTGATGCCATTTCCGAGATCACTTCTTTCTTTTGCTCGTGGGGCAAGAGGCTCAGCAAATCATTCTTGTCTTCCTCTTCCGCTTCTTCGATGATGCTTACCAATACATCATTGGGGATGCGTGCCAAAATAAGCAGAGGATTGCCTTCATAGTCTTCCAGTGCATCCAGGATGTCTGCCGGATGAACGTGCTCCAAAACCTCCTTGATTTTTTCAGGGCTGTTGTTTTCCAAAAACTGAATCAGTTCTGTACCTTGCAAAATGGGGCTCATCGTTATCCTCCTGCTTATTCTCTTGGAAGTCAAGACTTTCAGCTGGCTCTATCTGTCAAGATAAATGCTCTAACACACACCTCAAATCCACAGAATTTCCTCAGCTCTGTTCACCAAAAAGAGCTGCCTTGTTCTTATCAGCCAAAAAGTCTATTCTTTATTGTTCTCTTTGTCTTTGCTAAATGCCTCCATCATCTGTGCGGGAATTGCGCTTGCATTGCCATCCCTAAACGCAGTAAATGCCGGCAACACCATCTCTATGCCTTCTCTGTGGAACACATCCAAAACGCTGCGATGCAGGCTTGTATATAGTGCGCCCTGGGATTCCGCTCCATCCGTATAGGCGTTCAGCTCATATTCCACATAAAAATCGTTGAGCTTGGTGATATTCACAAATGGCTGTTTATTGGTATTGATGCCATCGCTATTGAGTGCGGCTTCGATCAAAAGCTTTTCCACCCTCTGCCAGGGAACACTATATCCCATCGCCACCTTGGTATGCAGTATCAGGTCTCCTTCCTTGGCATAGGTGCTATAATCTATGATATTCCCGCCCAGGGCAATGGGCATTGGGGATGCTGATCTCTTCGTTTTTCACGGTTTTGATGCGGATGGTGAGCAGCGAAGTTTCGATCAGAACGCCCTGTTTATCACCCACCTGCACATAATCTCCCACCTTGAAGGCACGCATATAGGTGAGGATGATGCCGGCAATGATATTGGAGATGGCGCTGGTGGAGCCCAAAGATACCAAGACACCCACAAATATCGAAATCCCCTGAAACGCCGGCGAGCCAGAACCCGGCAAATAAGGAAATATGATCACCACCACAAAGAAGATGATCAAAAACTTTACTATCTGATAGGTGGAATCCGCCCACTCCGGATAGAAATTCTGAAACCGGATATTCCCCTTTTTGATACCGCTAAAAAAGTAACGCAAAAACTTCAACAGATATCGGGATACCGCCACCACCACCAAGATGAAAAAGAAACTGGGCAGATAATTGAACACCGACCGCCCCACATCCAATACCGGCTTCATGATATATGCCTGCAATTGCAGCGCCATCTGCCGCGTTGCCGGGATCACATACAACAAGAAATACACTGTAAAATAGCCCATCAAAAGATAAAACACAAAGCGGATGATGCCAATCACGATGGCAAAAAAACGGTCAAATTGCTCTGCATTCAAAAACCTGATGCCACGTATCACCAAACCCAAAGGATTGGCTTTCTTCAATCTTGCCACCAATTTGCCGATCCAATTCATCACACGATTTACCAATCTAAAACCAAAACTACTCACCACCAATACCAGCAGCGCCAAAAACACGGTTCGGATGATCTGCCAGATATTATGCCGCAGGCTATACACCTCAAACTGAGGGAAATATTCATCAACCAAGGCTTGTTTATAAGCCTCAGCAATCTCCCCCACTGGAGCTTGTAACGACAATGAATCTGCCTCCGTAACCACCATAATCGGCTTTTTCATATACCGCAATGTGTACCCACCATTACGCTCCACGATATTCAGGCTATCGCTATGCAGCTTTTCCTGCTGCCCCAACTCCTCCAAACGTTTGCCAATGATCACAGATCGCTCAAACGGAGAGTACTGTCCCAAATTGCTGAACATATAAAAGACAACCTTCCCCTTATAAATCACAGGGGCACGCACGATGCTGGTATCCGCCTCTGCCACAGCAAACATATCCGTCTCTGCAAACAGAGAACCCACAGCAAACATTATTGCCAACAAGGCTATTACTCTCAAGCCCTTCATCACTGGCTCCTTCAATATCTCAGTTCTTTTCATTATTATACAGCTTATATCCAAGCACCATACTTGTCAAGCAGGATTATGCCCCGCTTATCATAACCCGCAAACCCTCCACACAGCCCACCAAATATTCAACCCTCTATAATACATAGGGAAACGCACTCCAAAATCCTATAATGACATTCAGCAAGCCCACCCCAATAGGATGAACTGTATGACGATGCAAAATAGTGGTTATTGTTGACCTCGGACATATATTGCTGCGGATTGAAAAGGGATGGTATCAACGCCACTCTAACCTGAAACCTGCCTCATCATTTGTCATTCATCATTCTTTATTCATCGCTCGCGCAGCGATCCCGTAACCTCTTGGTAACATTGGCTTTAGCCGGCGGTTTTGCTGACTTTAGTCGGCTTTTATTAAACTATCCAGCGAGCAAAGCGAGCCACCATCGAGCACTACGAGCCACCCTGACCCCTGGAACCTGATCTCTAATTGTTGTAAGCCCTTCTTTAACAACCGGTTAAAACCGGTGAAACCACCGGCTGACAGCCAGTGTTACAGCTCGCACAGCGAGCTCCCCCTGGGCGCTTCGCGCCCGTTAACCACCCTTGTCTCTCCTTTGTCTCGACAAGGGTGAGACAAGGGTGGTACAAGGGTGGCTAATAAGGAAGGGTTGAGTTCAATATCTATTTAGCTCTATTCTGTGGTACTATCTACCACAAAAGCGGACATTCTTGTGGTAAATAGTACACTCATTGCGCAATAAATTGTATATGTTATAGATACGCCTGCGTGGTGAATGGTTCTCCTTTATATTTATCCCCTCTCGATACCCTCCTATCTCCCATCAATACAGGGTTTGAAGGGCTTTAAGAAACAATTTCATGTTCAGAACCACAAAATGGTAAAATTTACCACAACTTAAAAAGAGAAATTTCGCTATTGCGCTATATCACAGATACTTACAAAACTTCAAAACATTGGCACCAAGATTGCACATTATAATGGACGTAATTCTAACATAGGGAAACCGATGCTTTTTTTAAGATGTTCGGTATCACCTGTTGGAATTTGTAAATGTTTTGATATATGAAACGGGATCAAGCCACGCTATATCCCAATTTGTGTTAACCCGCCGGCATGCCGGCACAAAACTGGAACAAGGAGATGTAAATGCAAATGGCAGCGGCTCATAGCACGCTAACACCCTCAATTCCAAATAAATGGGATATCTTTTATTTACATAATGCTAATATCTGCCTACTGCCGGAGAATTCTATCTATGAAATCATTTTATAACCGCTCCCTTGAACCTAAATACCTCGTATTTATAAATGCGTGTTTTTTGTCTAATCGAAACGTCATTAGTAGCTTATGACGCATTAATCGTTCAAAAAACTATCTCTTAGGAGGAGAAAGTGAAAAAGACACTAATTATTTTGACCTTACTAATGATAGCCGGGCTCGGTTTTGCCGAGCCAGTGTGCTTTTATAACGAAAGCTTTGGTGTGTATGGTGATCCGTATTATTATAGCCTTAAAGATTTTCCCGGTTATGATGAGCTTGCCAATGATGTTACTTATGATGGAACTGCCGGGATTTGGGATTATGAACCAGGAGTAGACACATATCTGGGATACTCCGGTCCTTATTTTATTGCCTTTCAAACCATCGGAAGTAATTTATATGTTAAGGGCATTAATACTTTAGCACATGAAGATATTAAACTCAGTTTTGGCCTCTTTAAACGAACAAAGGAAGATTCTCCTGCTAAGTTTTCTGTTGAAGTTTGCGATGGTAATGAGAATACTGAGGACCCGCAAAACTGGCATACAATCTTGAATACTGTAACCCCCACCAACTATAACCTGGATACAGACAATTGGGGGGGTGTGGAGAATGAGGGTATGTGGAAATATTTCGAATTCTCTGCTACACAATCCAACATACCTGCCACGGATAATCTATGGCTTAGATTTACAAGTCTTGAAGGCTATCAATACATTCTCGATGATATTATGCTATGCGGTGAAGAATCCGTGCCAAAGCCAGTGGAAAACGTTACCCAAAGCACTTTCCATGCAACCATTCAAGCAGCGATTGACGCTGCAAACTCAGGTGACACAATTCTTGTAAGCGATGGTGTTTATCCCGAAAACCTTAGGATAAACACCGGAATAACACTAATAGCTGAAAATCAGTATGGTGCAACAATCCAAACTCAAGCTGGATTTCCAGCTGGCAATGGATACGGTGGAATAACATTTTTGGCAGATGGATCCACATTGGACGGATTTACGATCGAACAAGGAGTTCCTCAAGCAGTTATTCATACTCACAATGCTAATAACGTGACTATACAGAACAACCTTATCAAAGGGATTAATGAAGCATCACCACGTGGTATTGATGTTGGATATACATCTGCTAACTCTGATAATGTGTCTATCAACGACAATGTTTTCGAAAGTATGTATTGTGGTGTTTACCTAAGTCAGGCTACTGATCTGCTTATCAAAGATAACGACTTCGTGAACATGAGTGGAGGTGGGATTGTAATTGACGGTGGTTCGCCTGTTGGTAGTGTTACAGTCACGAGCAATTCAGCTACAGACTCTGGCCACCTAATCTATTTCTATGGAGATGCAAATAATCTGACGGCCAGTGATAACGGTCCTTTAGAAAACACGTTGTTATCAAACTACACAGTTATCAATGTCACCCATGGAACATTTCACAACACAATCCAGGCAGGTGTGGCTGCAGCTGATGATGGAGAAGTAGTTGAAGCACCCGCTGGCACTTTTTCAGAAAATGTTACCATAGACAAAGCAATCACATTGCGCGGCGCTCAATCCAGAGATGGACTTCCCATAATTCAAGGTACAGGAGTAGGATCTGTTGTTACCATTGCAGCGGATAATGTTACGTTGACGGGATTCCAGATTCAAAACTCCGGCTCAGAGCCTTTGGATGCCGGGGTATTGATATACGATAGAACTGGATGCCAGATTATTGGCAACACCGTTCTTGGCAATGCCAACGGAATTGCAGTTGCTCTTGGTTCCGGAAACACAATCCAAGGTAATACTATCAATAACAACAGTTTGTATGGCATTGGTATAACGGCCAGCACTGGCAACACCATAGAAGAAAACAACATTTTTGCTAATGGCTTAGATGCAATTGGGCTGGACAATGCCAATATTATTGGTGGCCCAGTATCTGCTGGAGCTACTGGAAACCTTATTAAAAACAATGTGATTAAGAGCAATAGAGATGGTATTTTCTTAGGACGAAATTGCAATAGCAACCAGATCATTGAAGAAAATGAGATCTCTGATGTCGCTGAGATTGGAATTCATGTCTGGATGGCTGATAGCAACATTATTGACAGCAACAATATAAGCACAAGTGGAACAGGTATCCGTGTGCGTGGAGCTTCGGCTAATGTGGTTACTGAAAATACAATTACTGCAAATGCTGTTGGAATTTTGGTTGAACCTTCACAATCAGGAGCAGGACAACTCCAGAGCTTAGACAACACATTCAAACAAAACAAGATATTTGACAACACTAACTTTGGAGCCACAGCAATTCATGTTGACCAAGATGGCGACATTGACATGCTTGAAAACTGGTGGGGAGATGTAACTGGACCATATCATGCGTCAACAAACTCCAGCGGCTTAGGAAACGCTGTAACCGATAACATACTATTTGATCCTTGGATGGGACAGATATCGGGTGCAGAGCTTTATGTGTTCGCCCCCAAGACACTGATTCAAGCTGATGAGAACCAAGTATATTCGGTTAACCTCTTGAGCGTTGAAGATTTCCGGGGCTATCAAATGCTTGTCAAGATACCCAAGGCAGATTTCCAAGAACCCACGAACGTTGCGCAAGGTCCCCTGTTTGTAGACGATCCCTTCTTTATGGCGGAGCCAAAACACGATGATGATTATTGGATTTACGATGTGGCATCTGCCAATATGGGTGCCGTGGAGGCTATCAATGGATACGATATTGTGCTCTTCACCTTTGAGGCCAAGAGTAACACTCCTTATGACAACACTCCCAATGGCTGCTGGATTGCAGTGCCTTTGTACGAAGTAAGGCTAAGAACATGGAATAACCAGCCCATCCCCTGCTTGAACGTTTCCAATCTCAATATCATCATTGACGGCACTGATCCCGAAGCAGTGATCAATAATGCAGAAGAAGAAGAACCTTATGAAAGCCCCTATCTGTTGGAAACTAATCCCGATGGCAGTGGCGCGCTGATTTTGCCGAATCTTGATATCACCTGCACGGATAACTACCTCTTAGGCTATGCCCAATACATCATCCTACCTTCCGAAGATGATGCTCCCACCACCATCGAAGAATTTGGTGACGAACTCTTTGAGCTGGAAGGTGATGAAACTACCGATATCTGGCAGCTGGATTCCGACGTGAATAACCTTGATGATGGTGAATACACGGTGTATATCCTGGTTGTGGATGCCGCTGGAAACTACACCATCATCCAGTGGAGCTTCATCAAAGACGCCACACCTCCCGGACCCATCGTGTGGGATGCCGTTATCCCTTGCCGTACCACGGAAAAACAGGATAACTTCATTGATTTGAAATGGGTAAACCCCGCTGATGCAGTGGAGAACCATATCTGGGTGCTGAGCTTTGGCGAGTTGGAAGATGCTGATGATTACCCAATCTATGGTCCTGCTGGCACTTATCCTATTCCCGCTGCACCAAATCCCTATGATGATACCGCTCAGAATGGTTGGGTAAAACAAATCGTGATAGCTCCTCCCGCCACCATGCCCTATGCCCTTGGATTTGAAGAGCGTGGCTATTATTATATCACCATCTTTGCCAAAGACGCTTCCGGAAACTTCAGTGCCGTTCCTGATGCTCCCTTCTATCGCGAATCCATCTCCTACTGGCCTGGCGACGTGGTGGGTATAGCTAATGGAAATAATCACACTGTCACCTCCGACGACGTGTCTTTGCTTTCCGCAGTGTGGGGGCTGACCTCTGAAGACACTGGCTGGGAACCCATCATAGACGTAGGACCCACCGCGGATTACGCTCGTCGTTCCCGTCCCACTCCTGATGGCAAGATCGATATCGAAGATCTGATGATCTTTGCCATGAACTATAACAACACCGTTTATTCCGCCTCATACCCTCGTGGAGAAGATAATGCCACACCCATCAATATCGAGCCTCTGGTTTCTTATGAGAACGATTTGATGAGAGTGGATTTTGTGATCAGCGAAAACAGTGGCTTCCTGCGCGGGCTGAATATCCCCTTCGGCTTTGGCAGTGGTCTTGAGCTGCAAAACGTGGAACTGGGCGAAATCTGGCCTGAAAACAGCGTGGTCTTCCATACCAATGAAGATAATATGCTCACCCTCTCTGCCTCCACCTTGGGCGAAGCTGCCCTGGAAGAAAACGGTGTATTCCTCACCGTCAAATTCAGAGTGGAAGGCAACGACGTGAGCACAGAGCTGTTCCACATGCTGGCGCGTGATCTGAATAATGATGAGGTGGAAATCCTGAACAATCCCGATACCAACCCCACCAGTGCCGATGATAATGTGATTGTGATCCCTGATACCAGCTATCTGGGCAGCAACTATCCCAACCCCTTCAACCCCAGCACCACCATCCAGTATGGTCTGAAACAAGCTGGCAATGTGAAGATTGGTGTGTATAACTCCCGCGGACAATTGGTGCGCACTTTGGTAAGCGAAGCCAAGTCTGCCGGCACCTATACCGCCGTGTGGAATGGATTGGACAATTACGGTCGTGCAGTCTCCTCCGGAATCTATTTCTTCCGTATGGATACCGCTGATAAGACCCAGGTGCAAAAAGCACTGTTAATGAAATAAAACCCCTAATTCCTGGGAGGCTGGAATGCCGGCCTCCCGGGGCTTTTTTTTGATTTACCAAAGATGAAAACGTATTGTGCCACTCTAATCATATTGATTGCCGCAATGGCAGTCCCCTGTTGGGGAGCATCCGTGAGCGTGCAGCCATATCCGGTGATTACCACACCGGGGCAAACCTTTAGCGTGAGCTACGAGCTGGATACCGACACCCAGGTGCGCGGCTTTGCCGTTTCCATAGCCTACGATAGCTCTGTGCTGAGCTTTGTGCAAGCCAGCCGGGGAACGCTGTTTGCAAATCAAAATATTGGCTGGTGGAGAGTGAATACAGACACCCTGAATGTCCTGCATGTGGAGTGTCTCATCTTTGGAGCAGGTTTATCTGTGACGGGTCCGGGCAATATGCTCAATTTCACCTTCAATGCCATAGGGGGAGATTTTAGCAGCCTCAGGATTAGCTCTCAATCCCTGTATGATGTATCAGGGTACGCAATACCTTCCGTAAATAGAAATCATGGAGCCGTTATCATCGGTAATCAGCCGGCATATCTATCAGCCCGCTGTTTCCTGCAGGGAGCCATGGATGGTGATGCAATGATGCACAATCTGCTAAGGCCCCATCTTCCGCTCAATTCGCCATATCCCGGTGCTGTTCAGGCAGTTACTGATATTCCAATTGATGTGGTGGATTGGATGTATTTGGAATTGCGGGAAAGCCCAAATGCCAGAGCCATTGCCACACAGCCGGTATTCTTGCTCAAAGATGGCAGCGTGTGTTCCGCTGGAAAATCCTTTGTAGTCTTTATGGGTTTGACCCCTGGAGATTATTATCTGGTGTTGCGCCACCGCAACCATCTGGCTATCATGAGTGCAATTCCCTTTGGCTTGGTTTCCAGCGGGGCTCCTGGGCTTGCGGATCTATCCCTTGCCACACATGTTTATTTACAAAGTGGTATTGTGCCGCTTTCCGATGGCAGATGTGCGCTGGCGGCTGGCGATGCGGATCAGGATGGGGGTGTTTTCCCTTCTGATCGCAACGAGCAGTGGCAGCGGCAAAATGGAACAAGCGGCTACAGAAGCGCAGATTTTAACCTTGACGGAATGGTTGATTATCAAGACCTCCAGCTCTTCTGGCAGGGTAATGCCGGATTGATGTCTGCCGTGCCGGGGATGTTACAATGAAACAGCTTGGCAAATACCTCGCCTCAGCCACAATGCGCGCCCTTGCCTCCAAGGCATTGGTGGCGCTCATCATGGTGGTTCTATCCCCCTTGCTGTATGGATATAACAGAGAGGGGCTGGAATTTGGCTTTGCCAATGTGAAAGTGAGCCGCCTGAATGAGGACGCATATCTGGATTTTGATATGTGTGTGCGCACAACCAACAATCAAGACAGGCTGGGAACGGGGCTGGTATTGATAAACTATGATCCCGCAGCATTTGGCAGCAGAATAGTGGCCAATGGCAACGTGATCGTTTCCAAAGGGGCTTTGCTGCAGCCGGGCATCCCGGAGCTATATAACATCTATGTGGCAGACAGCTTGCCAGACCGTCTGGCAATCACCTTTGAATATGCTTTGGAACCGGGATCGGGCAGCGCCCCCGGTATGCAGTTCAAACAACTGGTAAACGTCAAAATCCGCATCCAGCAATTCATGGTTTCCCCGGGAATAAGCTTCCACTCTGCTGCCATGGCAAACCAACAGTATCTGGATGATAACGCCTCCACCTTCCAGCCTATTACCTCTGTGACATCCATTACAGAGATTATTCCCACCACACCGGTGGTTTCCTCTATCAACGTCCACAATTCCACCCTCACCCTATCATGGACAGAGGTGGCAAATTGTTATTATAACGTCTATACATCAGACAATCCTGATGATAATAGCTGGGTTCTGGCAGCTCAAAACCTGGGATCAAATACTTGGACCTGTCTGCAGACCCAGACAAAGAAGTTCTTTTATATAACAGCTCAGAGCTGTTCTCAAATCTTACAAATGGAAGGTGACGATGATTAGAAGATCAACGTTCTTAAGCATGCTCTTGATTGCCCTATGCCTTGTTGGCTGGCAATCCTTATCCGCAGCTCTGGAAATCTATATGGATCAATCTCAATATCATATCAGAAACCATGAAGTGATCAGGGTGGATGTAAAAATCAGAGGAGCAGCTACGGAGATCCGAGGATATCAAATTGAATTTGATTATGATAGCGAACACCTGGAAATCGTGGATGGATCCGCCTTTGAGGAAGGTGGATTCCTTTACGAAAACGGGAGAACCCAGTTTTACGCCATTGGCGAGCCGGGCCATTATCAGGTGGCATGCTCCATATTGGGGCTCACCTGGGGCTCCATGGGTTCAGGAACGCTGTTTAGCGTATACCTGCAAGCCATCAAATCAACGGATGCAAACGGCACAGACCTGGTCATGCCCAATATTATCTTGAGAGGTCCTCTCAACAATTCCATTCCGGTGGATGAAATAAATGGAAGTAACGTAATAATAGATGGTTTGGATGCCTATGCAGATATCAAGGCATTCTTGGAAGGTCCCTACTTATCCAACGGCATGATGAGCCACAACCTAACAGACGTCCTGCCCTTGCAATCTCCTTATGATAATGAAGCAATAGCAAGCCTTCCGGATGTATCTCCTCGCTATATCGTAGATTGGGTGCAAGTGCAATTGAGACTTACCGAAACGGGAGAGGAAGAACACACTTTCAATGCCTTCCTGCTTGATAACGGGTATCTGGTAAATACAGAGGGCACCAATGGCTATGCAATCGATTACACACCTGGAACGTCATATTATATCATTGTGAGACATAGAAATCATTTGGGTATTATGTCTGCACAACCACACGAATTTTCAATAACCCCAGAGACTGCTCCCCAGATAGACCTCACCGTTTTAGGTTCAATTTACGGGCCTCCCGGGTATGGAGCAAAGCAATTATCAGATGGAGTATTAGCCCTGTTTGCCGGAGATGCAGACGGGGATGGACAAATTTATAACAACGATATGAATGATTATTGGCTGGTACAAACCGGCTTATACTTCGGATACCATACAGCTGATTTTGATTTTGATGGCTGGGTCTATAATAATGATTTAAACGTATATTGGCGCCCTAATATTGGAAGCCAATCTCAAATACCATAGATGTTTAGGAGAAATAATGAAACAACTAATCATCATCTTAATACTTGCTTTTATCCCCATATTACTTTTGGCAGATGACGATGTTATCGGGATATACTTTACCTTCGCCAATGCCGGAATCACAGAGAGTGAGGGAGATAGCTATTTTGAATTTGATGTAATGATACATGGAGACGATGCTTCAACAAAGTTTAGTGAATTACAAGCTCTGATATGGTATAATACAGACGCTTTTGGTGAAAGTATCCTGATGTCTGGCAATGTAACCATTACTGCAGGCGAGCTACTGGATGAGGATTTCTACCTTATCCATAAAAGGGATAATATGCCTAATAGACTGTTTGTGAGCTGTCAGTATATGGGAGCAAATGAAACTAGGGCAAGCATCTTGCCAGCCACTCCTGCCTCCCTGTTCCATATCAAAATAAAGATTCAGGATAACAGCCAAAGTTCTGGTATTTCATATTGTGGAGAAGCACCGCACATGCCAGGCCAGCAGTATTATGCCAATCACCAGACTAAATATAATCCGGTGATCGCCATTGATACTTTGGACTATCCTCTCTCTGGCGGCACCGTCCCCGTAGTCCTTTCCTCCTTCACCGCTGCCACAACAGTGGATAACCTGGTCAATCTCACGTGGGTCACCCAGACGGAGACGGAGGTGCAGGGCTTTTACATCTATCGCGCAGATGATCTGCAGTTGGATGAAGCCCTTAGGATAAGCCCCATGATTGACGCCACAAACACCTCTCAAGTGCAGGTTTATGTGTATAAAGATCAGGAAATATATGCCGAAGGCACCTATTATTACTGGCTGCAAGTAATGAATCTGGATGGAACCGTCGATTTTCACGGTCCTATCTCTTTCAATTTCGTACCTCATGGCAGTAATACGCCACCGACACCCCTGGTTAGCGGCATAAACCCATATCCCAATCCTTTCAACCCGGATCTCACCATCTCCTATTCTTTGCAAAATAGGGGACCCATCAAGATACAGATCCTAAATACTAAAGGACAGCTAATCACCACTTTGGTGGAAGGGCTGAAAGAAAGTGGCAGACACACCTGCCGCTGGAATGGCAAAGATCAATACGGCAAGGCCTGCGGGTCGGGATTGTATTATGTGAAGATGATAACCACGGATAAAACCTATAACAGCAAAGTGGTCTTAATGAAGTAAACCCAAATACTCCCTGATAGAGATCGAAGGTCCGGTATTATCCTTGGCCTTCGGTCTTTTTTTTATAAAAGCATGACGCCGGATCTCCGCCCCCCCTGATCCCTGGCGCCCTACTGCCCCTCCACATTCATCGGGCTATCCCCCATAAAATTCCCTATATAATCTGTATCATCCTGATGGTTTGTTTTGGTGCTGGGGTTGGATTTGGTCTTATTCTTATCCTGGCTGCGTTTATTGATTTCCTGGTTCAGTTCCAGCATCCTGAGGCGGGTGCTATCCGGCATCACTTTCACCGGTTCGGGGGCTGTGGCAGGTTCCACTTTCAGGGTATCGGCTTGTGAAGATTTGAGGATTTCCGGAGTTTTCAGCCAGCCCTGTTTGTAGGCATGGAGGAGGATGCCCGCCAAGATCAGCACAAAGATGATGATCCCGATGGACCACAGGAAATTGGTGGAGAGCATAATCTTCTTTTGTTTGGCAGGAGGCGAAGGTTTGTGATGGTTTTTGGTGGTTTCTGGAACTAAGATTTTGAGCTCGTTCATCACGGCATCCAGATCCGCCCCCAGATAGCGGGCATAGTTGAAGACCGTTGCCTTCACCACTCCGTATGGTCCCAGCTCAAAAAAGCGGTTTTCCTCCATCATCTTCACCTGCTCTTCACGCAGACGGATATCGCTATAGACCGTGATGTATTCTATGCCTTTTTCTTCACGATATTCTTTGAGATATTGTCCTAAATCTTCCATGGATACACTCCCCTAAATACTTCTTCCACCCCGCCGCCCAAGATCATATCATCATCGGCTGTTTGGCTCACGCTCACGCTGCCGCCGGGCATATTCACCTTGATTTCGCCCTCCAGAAAGCCTTTTTGGATGCCTGCCTTCACGGTGGAAACGGCGCCGGTGCCGCAAGCCCATGTGACTCCACTGCCCCGTTCCCATATATACAGATCCAGCTCCCGAGGACTTATCACCTTGGCATACATGCTATTGAAGCCTTGGGGAAAAGATATCTGGGATTCCTCTTCAATTTCGGAGCCGTATTGCAACTGTGGATTGCTATTCAGTCTGTCCCACCAACTGATAAAGTGCAGGTTGCCCACATCCACCAAGCTACCTTTGATGCCGGCTATCTCTATTTCTTCGTCCAGGATTTCCGCCCTGCCCAGATTGGCATACACCACCCGGTGGCTTAGCCAGGTGCTACGCAGTCCACTTTCTGTGGCTATCAACAGTTCATCTTTGTCAAGTTTTACTGCACCCAGCCAGGCGCAACAGCGCAAGGCAGAGCCACACATCATCGCCAGGGAACCATCTGAATTGTAGATTCTCATGCGCATATCGGCAGCGGGATCATCCAGCAAAAACACCAGACCATCTGCGCCCACGCCAAAGCGTCTGTCACAGATAGCCTCTGCCAGCTCCTCCACCCGGGGTGGCAAGGCGCTGCCATCCATCAGGTCCACGATCACAAAATCGTTGCCCTGCGCTTGCATCTTGGAAAATTCAATCAGCATAACCGGGCGTCCATCATCTCGTTAAAGCTATAAAACCCCTGTTTTTCATGAATCCATAGGGCGGATTCCAGGGCTCCCAGTGCCAGACAAGCCCGATCCCTCACGTTGTGCGCAAGGGTGATGCTATCCGCCTGGGAATCATAGCCAACCTCGTGCAAACCAGGCACACTGCCGCCCCTGATGCTGGCAAAGTGCAATTCATGGGGCTGGATGCGCCTATAAAGGGTGTCATACACGGCTTGGGTCTTGCCAGAATGGTTTGCCAACACGGTATTTGCCAGTTGGATGGCGGTTCCCGAGGGGCTGTCTGCCTTCTGATTGTGATGCATCTCCATCCCCCACACATCATATTCGGGGAATTTATCTATCAGCTGCGTTGCATAAGCCACGATGCGGTTAAAGAGATTCATCCCAATGGAAAAGTTTGCCGCATAGATGATTCCCGTCTGATGGCGGGTGGCAAGCTGGCTCACCTCCTCCAGGCGGTCGTTCCCGCCGGTGGTGCCAATCACTATCTTCTTGTGGAGGGCTGCCAGCTGGGTCACATTGTCTATCACGGCATCGGGATGGGTAAATTCCAGGCACACATCCACGTCTTTCAGCTCTTCCGGATTGATACGGGAAGGGTACTGGGGGTCTTCTGGATCTATGATTGCCACCACCCGGCACCCCTTGCTTTCTGCCAAGTGGGCTATCATTTTGCCCATTTTGCCATATCCAATCAAGCCGAGGCGCAGCATTTAGCCCTCCGCACCTTGCGCATGAATGGTGATCAGGGTCTGCACAAAATCCGCCCCGCGATACAGCTCACTCACCAAGATATCCTCATGCACCGTATGCACTTTGTTCATCCCCGTGCCACAGATCAGGATGGTGGGGCCGGCTGCGTTGATGATGTTGGCATCGCTGCCGCCTCCACCTTTTTGCACCAAGGCAGGGATATCCAGCTTTGCCAAGGCTGCCATTGCCAGGGATAGCACCGGATGATCTTCCGGGATGCTAAAGGAATCGTATTCCCGCTGGCTCCTGAATTCAAATGATGCCTTGCCATGGGGGAATTGATGGCGCATCACCACTTGCTCCACAGAGTTTTTGATATCGGCGGTCACCTGCTCCAGCTTGGCAGCATTGTGGCTGCGCGCCTCGCCGTGGATGATCACCTTGTTGGGCACGATATTGGTGGCAACCCCGCCCTCGATGATGCCCATATTGCAGGTGGTTTCGATATCTATCCTGCCATTGGGCATGGAGGCGATGGCTTCTGCCGCCACGCGGATGGCATTGACGCCCTTCTCCGGTTCCACTCCGGCGTGGGATTCCACGCCTTTAATGGTGATCAGGATGGAATTTTGTGCCGGAGCTCCATACACCAATTCACCCACCTGATGGGTATCGAAGGCATAGCCAATGGAAGAGCGCAAACGGCTCTTATCAAAGAGCTTGGCGCCCAAAAGCCCGATCTCTTCAGATACGGTAAAGAGCAGCTCGATGGGGGGATGCCGGATGCCACTATCCAGGATGCGCTTCACGCCAATCATGATCTCTGCCACGCCGGATTTATCGTCTCCACCCAACACGGTGGTGCCATCTGTGTGGATGCGTCCGTCTGTGATGGTAGCCTTCACGCCATTGCCGGGTTTCACGGTATCCAGATGGGCGCAAAACAGCAGCGGCTCCAGGCTTTCGTCTCCCTCTATCCAGGCATAGATATTGCCGGCATTGCCTCCCGTCTGGTGATATGCTTCGTCTTCGCTCACCTGTGCGCCCATAGCAGTCAGATCTGCCTTGATCCTATCCGCCATGGCTCGCTCGTTTTTGGATTCGCTATCGATGGCCACCAGCTCCAGAAAGTATTGTACTACGTCGGTTTGCATTTATTCCTCTTTTTGGGGTAACATAATTAGTCTGTAGATATTATCGTCAAAGTGCAGATGCCTCAAGGCTGCCGTGATCACGTCTTCTTTGGTAATCGCCTGGAAGTATTGGGGATAATCCAACACATAATCCATTGCTTCACCGTTCTGGATGCTTTTGATTATGCTATTTTGCCAAAAGTAGTTGGATTGTATTTGTTCTTCATGCTTCTTTAGCAGGGTGATTTTGGCGTTTTGCACATATTTATCGTCAAACAAGCCCATCCGGAGGCTATCAACGGTAGCCAGGGTGGCGTCCAAAAGCTCATCCACCCGCGCCGGATCGCACATCAAAAACGAATATGTGATCAGATGCGGCTCGGGATATTTTTCTGGCACCATGATGGGCTGCACCACATAGGCGCCGCTGAGGTTTTCCCTCACGTTTTCGCGCAGTCTTTCAAAGTAGATTTGCTCCAATACATTCACTCTGCTTTGGCTGGCGATATCAAAATCGAAGGAATTGATGCTGATGAGGCTGGCAAAGCAGCGCTCACCGATGCCCAGCTCAAACTGATTGATGCTGGCTTCCTCCAGGGTGCGCACGCCCACATCCCGATACGGTTCTTCCCGATAGGTGGCAGGCAGGTTGCCCAGATAGGTGCGCACATAGTTTTTTATCTTGCTTTCATCAAAATTGCCCACTATCACAAACTGGAAATCAGAGAAATCCGCAAAGCGCTCTGCAAAGATTTCCTTCATCACCTCAATATCTGCCTTCTGGATATCTTCCAATTCCAAAAGCCTTTTATAGGGATGGTTTTGATAGGGTGTGGCAAACATGAGCTCCATAAAGTAATTTTGCGGGTCTTTGCGGTTGTGTTCCAACATGCTGGCCTGACGCTGCAGGAAAGATTGGAAATTGGTTTCATCAAAGCGGGGATTGGTGCCATATTGGTGGATGAGCTGAAACATCAGTTCCAGATCCTGGGGCGAGCAGGAGGCGCCAAAGCCTTCGCTATTCAAGCCCAGGGTGATTCTGGCATTTGCCACCTTGCCGGCGGTGGCTTTGGATAGGGCAATGGAATCAAACTCCCCAAAGCCGGAATCCGCTATGTAGGCGGGCAACAATCTGGCAGAGGGCAGGCTGGCTTCGTCACAATAGGAATATCCGCCAGGACTCCACGCACTCAAGACCACTTCATCTTCCTTGAAATTGGTGTGCTTCAAGTGCACCTTCACGCCATTGGCAAGGGTCCAGCTCACGATGCCGGCACGCTCGTTTTCCTCCACCTTCTTGATGGTGGCAGGCCTCAGCTTTTCGCTGATGAAGGGCTGATCGCTCACCGTGTCGCTATATGGTTCCAATGCCAATTCCTTCACTGTATCGAATACTGCCAACAGCTCTTCTTCGTTGGGCATATTATCCTTGTCGGATTCAGGACCCACCAGGGCGATGAAGCGGTTGTGATCTGTAAAGAGCTGGGCTCCCACGGCATTGATATCTGCCAAGGTGATCTCTTCCAAAAGCTTTTTGGCGATGGCTTCCTCATCTTCCGGGCTCATCAGGATATCACCATGAGAGAGCATTTGGATGATCTCCATGGTATAGCTGTCTGAACTGCGGGTGGCTTTTTGGGCTACGGAGCGTTCCAGAGAGCGGATTTGTTTTTGTTTGGCACGCTGCAGCTCACTTTCCAAAAAGCCATGACGATCCACTCTTTCCACCTCTCCCAATACGGCTTGTACGGCTTGCAAACCCTTGCCGGAGGACATTACGGCTGCACCAATAGTGCCGCCCAAGCCCTTCAGCACGTTTCCGCTCATCATCAAGGCAAAGGTATAGGGCGGATCCGGCTGTTTGGTAAGCTCTTCCAAGCGGCTGCTCAGCATATTCAAGTACAGTTCCTGCTTGAGGTTATCAAGATAATCATCCACGGTCACGGTGGGGCGCACGGGGCGTTTCCAGATGAATTGGGCAGTGGTATTGGGCATTTCCGGATCGGTAATAATCAATACTTGGGGTTCGATATTATCCGGAACCTTCACCACCTCTGCGGGGCGTGGGTTTTCCTTGGCGGGAATGATGCCAAAGTATTCTTTGATAATCTCTTCGATGGCGTCCACGTCAAAATCTCCAATCGCCACCACACTTTGATTGCCAGGATAATACCAATCGTTGTAAAAGCGGACTATCTCCTCTCGGGTAAAATTGCGCAATACCTCTTCTGTGCCGATGGGCGTGCGCTCGGCATACTTTGAGCCGGCAAACAGCACCTTGGAAGAGGCATCGCTGATGCGCTGTTGGGCTCCCTGTCCCATGCGCCATTCTTCCAAAATCACTCCGCGCTCGCTTTCCAGCTCGTCCGGCGCAAAAGCCACGGTATGCGCCATCTCGGATAGGATGTGGAATCCGCTGCGCAATTGCTGCAGGTCATCGGTGGGCACCTTCAGCATATAAAAGGTAAATTCAAAGCTGGTGGCAGCGTTGAGCCCATTGGTAAAGCCCATTCCGATGGAGGTGAGATAATCCACCACCTCGGTGCGCTCAAAGCTGGCGGTGCCATTGAATGCCATGTGCTCTGTAAAGTGAGCCAGTCCCTTTTGATCGTCATCTTCATTCACAGAACCTGCATTCACAAAGAGGCGCAATTCAGCACGCTTTTCCGGCTTGTTGTTTTTCAGGATATAATAGTTGAGTCCGTTGGCCAACCTTCCGCTGATGATATCAGGATGGGAAGGCAAGAGCTCGGATTTGGGCTGTCGCACGGTCACGCATGCTGTTACCGAAATCATTATCAACAATAGAGTTAGAGTAAGCCTTATCGCTTTCATTATCGGTATTTCTCCTTAAGTTAAAATATCGTGTATTAAGGTGTCTTTCTTGTCACCACTTTGCCATCAGAGACGTCTTCCAAAACGATGAGAAACTGCTGGTCCATCTCCAAAACAGTGTCTTCACCGCCAAATTGCAAGATCCTGCCATCTGCCATGGTGATGATGGCATAATAATAAAAATTATTACCCGGACCGGCATAGGGCATCCGCAGATTGATGGATTCTCCGCCGGGTAAATCATACAGCTCTTCCTCCAAACTGGCAGTCACAAAGTTGTGCTTGAAGATGAGCGCTTCCGTCATCAGCACAGAACTTTCGTTCACAATCTTGATGCTGGCGCGGTTTGGCCAGATATAGGCATTGCGGATTTCACCTGCTTTCAGGGAAACGGTGGTCTCCTCCAGCTCTTCATCATCCCCATCAAGCAGTTGATAGGTCTCGCCGGCAATCTGCACGCGCACCTTCTGAGCTTTGGGATTCACGATGCCATAATCCTTGGGAGTGCTAATTTCCCAGCTATGCTCATCGTTACCTGCAATGGTAACCATTTGCGTGTTATCGATCTGTACATACAGAGGATAATCGCTGCGGTTGATTACCTTAAAAGTAGCTCCAGAATCGCATCCTGCCAAGATTACAAGCAGGAGCGACAGAAAAATAAGATATCTTATCTTCATGGTTTCCTCCCTTTGAATCACGAAAGCAGAAATGTGGGTTTGCTGTCAAGCAGTTTATTGACGTATTCAGGATAGGGGGCGGCGCTGTTGCGCCGCAGGGGACAGGGGGGCGCACGCAAGCGTGCTTAGGGGTTAGGGATTAGTGTGGCGTGATAAGAGTGAACAGGTAACACTGGATTTATCCGGTGGTTTCACCGGTTTTAACCGGTTTTATATCAAACACTTACCGATCCAATGATCAGGGGGCACGCAAGCGTGTTTGTTTAGGTTTTAGTTGTTAGTTGATAGGGCTTCGTTAAAGCCAAGTCTATTTTTGAGTTGGAGTTTCCATATTATTAATCGCGAGTGCAGCGAGCTCCCCCTGTTCACTGTTCACTGTCCCCTGACCCCTGTGAGCGAAGCGAACATAGTAATTCGTGGTTCAAAACCCTTTCGTGTGTTTTCGTATTTTTCGTGGTAAATTCATAGCTTTAAAGCCGACTGAAGAGGCTGTGAAAAAACCCCTAATTAGCACCAAATACTTCTTGACAAAATATGGGTACTTACTATTCTGACATCATAATTTTGTAAACAGGATTTTTGATATGCACATTCAAACAGACAGTCGGTTTCAGATGATTCAATGTTGTCTTGATGACATAATTGCCCATGACAATCCAGTCAGGGCTTTGGATAAGG
>JAAYJN010000092.1 GCA_012522935.1 Candidatus Cloacimonadota bacterium
GGTCGTCCAATTTGGGAAATTCCACAAAGAGTTCCACCACTTCATTGGCACGCTCTCCACAGGCTGCCACGATGATGAGATCAGCCTCGGCATTCTGGGAGATACTGTGCTGCAACACGGTTTTCCCTGTTCCAAAGGGTCCCGGCGTAAAGCCTGTTCCACCCTCGGCTATGGGATTGAGCGTATCGATGGTGCGCACTCCGGTTTCCATCATCCTAAAGGGACGCGGCTTTTCTTTGTAAGCACGCACGGGCAGCTTCACTGGCCAATATTGGATCATATTGATATCGTGAGTTTTCCCTTCCGTATCCTCCAGGGTGGCGATGGTATCTGTGAGGCGATATATCCCTTTGGCGGCGATACTTTTCACGCTGTATTGCTCGTCCATCACAAAGGGCACCATGATCTTATGGGAGACCCAGTTTTCCGGCACCTCGCCCAGCCAATCTCCGGCTGTAACGCTGTCTCCGGCTTTTGCCAGAGGAGTGAATTCCCACTCGCTGTCCTCATCCAGGGGGTCTGTATATTCACCCCGGTTCAGGTACAGGCCTTCCATTTTATTGAGGTCGTCCTGCAATCCATCATAGATTTTGGAAAGCATCCCCGGTCCCAGTTTTACCTCCAACATTCTTTGGGTAAATTCCACATGGGATCCGGGTTTGAGCCCGCGGGTGCTTTCAAAAACCTGGGTATATGCTATATTGCCCTGGATTTTGATCACTTCCGCCTTTAGCTTCACGCCATCCAGATCGATGTAACAGATCTCGTTTTGAGCTACGGGACCATCCACTTCCACGTGAACCAGATTGGCGATAATTCCTTTGACGATACCTTGGGTCATTATCGTTACCTTCTATATTATTTTTTTTGTTTTAAAGCAAATTCGGCAGGGAAGGTGAAGCTGTTTCGCAGGGTCTGCAGGGTGTCAAAAAACACTTCCTTGCCTTGATTGATATCCATGTTTATCCAGCGGGAAAGGATGAGCAGCTGGGCAAAATAGCCCAACACCCTATCTATGGAAAAGTATTGGAAAAAGTTATGATCATCTATCCATTTCCAGCTTAGGATGTCGTAGGCACGCTCCCGCTGGAGCACGCTGTTTTGTTCGTATGCCCTGAGGTACTCATCAAAGATGCTGCTGCTTTTGCCTATGCCAAAATCAGCTCCCCTACCCGTGGCAAGCAGATGGGTAAGCTCGTCATTGCCCACCAGCCAAGGGGCAAAATCCTTTTCATGAGCGCGCCCCACCAATGCCAATACGGTGTTGCGTGCAATGCGCCTGTATGCAAACCAAGCGTTCAAAAAGCCGTTTTTGAGAGCCTCCACATAAGGGTATAAATCCGCATACAGATTGTGTTCAAATTGCAGGCGCGGCTGCCGCTCTTCCATGCCAAACAGCTCCATTGTGTGTTGGATAAAGAAAGCGGGCAGCTGGGCAAATTCCTTGGGAGTGGCTGCGGTGGGCGTATCCAGCTTCAAGAGGACAAATTCGATGAATCTTTGCCAGTATCCTTTGGGATAAAACCCGCTTGTCCCCGCCGGAGGCTCTTCCTTATAGATAAGGCTGCTCAGTATCGCGATTACTTCTTCCAGCCCCAAGAGCTTTAATAGTAGCATATCAGAAGGGGAAAGCTGGGTGGATGCCTGTTCTATAAAGCCGGGCACATCCAGTTGCAGCGTGGAATCTTCCATCGAAATACGTGGAAGACCGCTGATAAAATAGTAATACTGACCGCTAATCATCTGTTTAAATCAATTGGGGAAAAGGATTTGGGAGGTGCGGGGTCTGAGATAACCCTTGAAAAGATTGGCAAAATCCTCGTCTGTAAAGCTGAGCTTATATCCGCCATCGGCAGGCACGAGGTTGAATCCGTTTTTGACGGCAGA
>JAAYJN010000093.1 GCA_012522935.1 Candidatus Cloacimonadota bacterium
ATTTTGATTGCTTCCAAGGCACTGGCGGTGGAGGCGGGGGGGAGGGATGCAGAAAAGATAAGGGCGCGGGATTTATGCTTCAGATAATGAATAAGGTCTTCATCAGCAGCAATGAATCCACCCACGGAAGCCAGGGATTTGCTGAATGTTCCCATCAGGAAGTCGGATTGTTTTATCAATCCAAAGTGCTCTGCGGCTCCAGCTCCTGTGGCGCCCAATACACCCAGGGAGTGGGCTTCATCCACCATCACGTTGGAGCCATACTTCTCTGCCAATGCACAAATGGCAGGCAAATCCGCTATATCCCCTTCCATGGAGAAGATACCATCCACCACGATCAGGCTGTTCTTACCCTCAATCTTGCTCAGGATGCGCTCCAGATGGGTCATATCATTATGATTGTAGCGCAGCATCGTCCCTTGGGAAAGCAGGCTGCCATCGATGATGGAGGCATGATCGTATTTATCTGTAATCACATATTCGTCTTTGAGCACCATGGCGCTGATGCAGCCCAGATTCGCCTGATATCCTGTGGGAAATGAGAGGGCTGCCTCTTTGCCCATCAGCTGTGCCAAAGCTGCTTCCAGCTCCAGATGGATATCCAGGGTTCCATTCAGGAACCGAGAGCCTGCACAGCCGGAGCCATATTTCTGGATGGCACGGATGGATGCCTCTTTCACGCGAGGATGGTTGGTAAGTCCCAGATAGCTGTTTGAGCCTAACATCAGCATCTTTTGACCGTTACAAATCACCTCTGTATCTTGCTCTGATGTGATCTCACGGAAATAGGGATAATATCCCAATGCGATAGCTTGGCGTGCCTCCTGGAATTCATAACACTTATCAATTATACTCATTACAAATACTTTTCTCCTATATCAAAATGAATCTTCATTCTCCATCCTCAATCATTGGCACAAATGCACAGGCGCCATGCTTGCTGATCAGCAGCTCATCGCCCTTGCGGATGATTTTGGTAAGGATTTGTGGACTGTGATATCCCACGGGAATCACCATTATGCCACCATCAGCCAGCTGATTGGTGAGCCCTTTGGGGATGGCTGGCGCACCCGCACTCACAATGATTCTATCAAAGCTTTTATATGGGGGATATGCCTTCTGCCACCCCTGATAACCATCACCTATACGGAAATAGACATTCTTTATATTCTCTGATTTCAACACTTTCTGAGCTTTCAATGAAAGGGACTCGATACGCTCTATGGAGCACACATCTTTCGCCAATTCCGAGAGTAATGCCGTCTGATAACCACTGCCGGTACCAATTTCCAACACATGATGCTGGTCTTCCAATGCCAGCTGTTCCAGCATAATGGCGATCATCATAGGTTGAGAGATTGTCTGCCCGGCATCAATGGGCAAGGGTTGGTTACTGTATGCATATTCCATATATTGGGGCAGGATATACAGCTCTCGAGGGATCTTGGCAAAAGCGGCAAGCACAGGCTCGCTATTGATGCCCAAAAGGCATAATTCAGCTACCAGTCTTTGCCTCAAATCTTCAAAACGCATGAGCTGTTTCCTGAATAGTAGAAAGATTCTGTGTGTCTATCCATTGTTGGATGCTGCCAAAACTATTGGGATCAGTGAGCTCAAACCCAAGCGGAGTAATGGATATAAACCCGTCTTGAACTGCCTGGGCATCGCTATTATCCATCTTTTCCCAGCTGGGATGATCTCCGGCAATACGATAGCTGAAACCGTTGGCATCTTCACTCAGAATCTGGATAAAGTTATAATAGCGTCTATGACCGGTGCGTGTAACGCGCAATCCGCGGATCTGTGATGCGGGAAGATTGGGAACATTGATATTCAATACGCCATTGGGCAGGCATTGATCGATGATACCGTTTTCCATCAGACGCACCATCCAAGATGCTGCACTCTCAAAAAGCTGATCATGGTAGCTATTGATGGATATGGCAATTGCCTTATGACCATGCAGGGCAGATTCCAGGGCAGCGGCAACGGTCCCTGAATAGAAGACGTCCTCACCCATATTCTGACCGGCATTAATGCCAGAAATCACCAAATCCACCGGCTCTTTGATAATATGTTGAAATGCCACCACCACACAATCCACCGGGGTGCCATCAATGCTATATTCATTTTCTGCCAGACGGTTTGCACGCAAGTCTCGCCTTAAGGTTAAAGAGTGTGAGGCAGCGCTGCGTTCCCTATCAGGCGCTATCATTATAATCTCGTGTCCAGCTTGTAGCAAAGCATCTTGTAAGGCCCTAATCCCAGGGGCTCCAATTCCATCATCATTAGTAAGAAGTATTCGCAAATTATTTCCTTTAAGTATGGTTTGTGCAGGTCAAAATATGGTGTACCAATAGTGATTAGATTATGTACACTATCAGAATTACGAGTATCACAATGGTGATAAAAGACAAATTATTCATCAGAAAACTTGATATATTGCTTCTCAGTAGTTTGCGCCGGTTGCTGCGTCTTCTGGGGTGCGATTTGGTTTTGCGAAAAACCCTGAACAAACGCAGTCTTTTTGTCTTATGGCGAAATGCACTTTGCCCAACCGTAAGCCATCTGATGCTGCCATTGCTCATCAAATAAGGCGAACATCCAAGGTGTTTATAGTTTTGCAATTGTGCTTCTGACAAGCCTTCAATGGACTCAGGATCAAGTTCCCGAACTATTGTATTTCTCTTTGCTCGCATTCTTAATCTCATATCTTTTCCTCTTTTGTAAGGGCTTTTAATAGTGACTAATTTGTCAAGCATAATCTTTTGGCATTCCCCCATTTTTTAAATCAGCCTTATTTTCATTTGCCATGGATCGATCAAATCATCTTTATAAGGTGATGTATTATAGTGGGTAACCCTTTGAAGGCAGAATTTGAGTACTTGGCATAA
>JAAYJN010000094.1 GCA_012522935.1 Candidatus Cloacimonadota bacterium
AATTTACCGCTGCCATGGAAGAGAAACTGGATGATGTGGAATTTGGCAAAACCCAGTGGCAGGAGCTGGTAAAAGACTATTATGACAACCTGCAAAAGCTGATTGGAGCTGTGGATATCAAAAAGGAAAAGGGTAATTTCACCCAAGATAGCGGCATCACCTGTGACGTGTGTGGCGAAGGAAGAATGCTGATCAAACGCTCCAAGGGAGGAGAGTTTTTGGCATGTGAGCGCTTTCCCGCCTGCAAAAACAGCAAAAACTTTACCCGCGATGCCGATGGCAAAATCCAGATAGTGGTGCCCACCCAATTGGATGAAGCCTGCCCCCAGTGCGGCTCTCCCCTCATGAAAAGAACGGGACGCTATGGTGAATTTATCGCCTGCTCAAACTATCCCAAATGCAAGTATTCCCGCGCCATCACCACCGGCGTCAAATGCCCCGAGTGTGGAACCGGTGAAATCGTGCAAAGACGCAGCAAACAAGGCAAAACCTTCTATTCCTGCAACCGCTATCCGGATTGCAAATGGATTGGCAACGACAAGCCGGTGAAAATCGCTTGTCCCAATTGCAACCATCCCTTTATGTGGGAAAAATACTCCAAAACCCGTGGCACCTATAAGCTGTGTCCCAATTGTAAAACCACTCTGGAATAAGATATGGCGATTAGCGACGGCATCGGCAGTGCGCTGCAGAGCATTTTCAGCCACAAACTGCGCTCTTTATTGACGCTCACAGGCATTGTGATCGGCGTGATGGCGGTGGTTACGATGTTTTCCAGCGTGTATGCGCTCAAACAGCTGATCCGCGAGAAAATGGAGGGTATGGGCTGGGATTACTCCGTGTTGATAGTGCCACAAGGGCAGGGAGGATTCTTTGGTCCTCATACCCCTGCCAAGAAAAACAAGCGCGCTACCAGAGACGTCAATACCCTGAATTACAGCGACTTTCTGGCGCTCAAAGAGCAGATCAATCACCGTAATATCTATGGCATGATAGAGACCAACACCCTGCATCGCTATGCCGGCAAAGACAAGTATGTGCGTCTGCGCGCCACCAATCCCCAGTTTTTTACCTCCAAGAGCTATGCCCTGCTTAGTGGCCGTTTCTTTACGTCACTTGAGGAAGAACAGCTGCTGCCGGTGGCTATTTTGGGACACGATTTTGTGCAGGATTATTATGGGGATGCCGATCCCTTGGGCAAAACCCTGCAATTGGGGAAATATCGCTTTGAGGTGATCGGTGTGTTGGCAAAGGATGACCTCAATGATACCCAGGGCTTCAACTTCTCTTCGCCAGACCGCAAGATGGATCTGGAGGCGGTGTATGTGCCGCTCAAATATGGAGCCACCTACTTTGGAACGGGCAAGACGGTGCATTCCATCTATCTGCAGGCACATTCAGAAGAGGAATTTGATGATCTCAAAAACTCCGCCCGCCAGTTGCTCCTCTCGCGCCATAATATGTATCCCAGCTTTAGCTTTGTGGAAATCGGAGACTTCCTCCTCACCATCAACAAGGAAATCGACGATCAAATGCGCAAGTGGAATATCACCCTCTCCGCCATTGCCTCCATCTCTTTATTGGTGGGCGGAATAGGGC
>JAAYJN010000095.1 GCA_012522935.1 Candidatus Cloacimonadota bacterium
ACAATCCTTTTGCATACCGGTAAACAGCTGCCTGTTCAATTCTTAAACGCTTTGATCATGAGCAAATCAATGGCAAAATCTGTCAACTCTTATTTGCGGGGGAGGCAGGTGTGCCCGCATTATTCCTCCCGATATTCCTCCTATCTTACTTACTTATAATTCTCCCACATTACGGCATGAGCGGGGCACTGCGTGTCAAAATCACAAATCAGTAAAGAGAAGTCCTATTCCTACGGAGCCGATGCTCTTGAGTTTGGGATTAAACTTGTTCAGATAAAAATGAAAATCCAAATACATGCTTTCATCGTCTGACAGTAATATGCCCAGCCCAAAATCCCAGCCTCTGCTAAATAAGACACCAAAAGTTCGTCTGTCTTCTTCGGGATACATCAGCCAGGCGGGGGTGATTCCAAATACCTTGGATATGTGAGACTCAAATATACCATATTCAAAGCTCAGCCTGGGACCGGTCATAACGCTTCCAAAAAGGGCATTTTCCTGTTTCTCAAATCTGGCGCCAAACATGCTCATCACTTCCCAACCCAGGTTTACGGGTTTCGTCTCTGTAGTATAAGCAAATCCAACACGCAAAGAGCCCAGCTTGTGCCCATCTTTTACAGATGCTCCGTCTATGGCAAAATATGATAAGGAAAGAGCGCTCAGGCTGGAACCCATCAATGCTATCAGCAAAATAATTACAAGACGCCATCCGCGGCTGCCACTCATTCCTTTGGGGTCTTTTGTTGTTTTCATTTTTAGCTCCTTAACAAGCCGTTTTCTGATCATAAAGCAAGCTTGCCTGATATAAACTATTTATATGAATATACAATAATGGTATTCACTATAATGGCAAAGCGATTTATATAGCATGGCCATATCGTCTCTACTGCTACTAACAAATGGTCTTAAAGAATGTAGATGGCTCACCCATACCAGATAGTTTGGAAAGCTCTCTTTTAGACCAAGGTTTTGACGACAGGGTATTTTAAATTCCCGATAAAGACCCCTTACCAAAGATCAACAATGTACTGGATAAGCTGGCACAGGATGCATTAATCAGTCATCCATAAAATCGACACATGAGGAAAGGATACAGATTAAAAAATCTTGAGTGTTCATTATCCGATTCTGCATCTATTGCTTGACAATTCAATGCTTATCTGTAGCATAGAATCCAATGGTTTTTAAAACGTTCATATAGTGTGACAGCTTTTAAGTTCATGAATTCATAACCACCTGTGGCAGAGCATCATAAGCCTTGCCACCCCACTCCCTCCAAGTTCATAGCATGGCAGCATAGTACCTATTTTATCATAAAACACCAAGATCAAAAATACAAACTTAAAACAAGGAGAAAACATGAAAAGGCTTTACCTTTTGTTTTTCGTTCTCACCGTCGCCAGCCTTGGCTTCGCACAAACAAAATATTGGGTTGGGAATTACAGCAATAAATGGGAAGATTCTCAGAATTGGAATCCACAAGGAACTCCCACCGCAAACGACGATGTGGTAATCCCTTCAACAGGCACATATCAACCCTATGTCGATTCCAACGCCACCTGTAAAAACCTGACTGCAGCTTCAAGTTCTTCCGTGATTATCAGGCAAGATAGAAGCTTAACCGTAACTGGAAACTTTAGCACTCACGGCAGTGTTGCGCTTTTACTACGTGCAAAACTGGAGGTGAAAGGTGATGCCACCTGGAATTCAAATTCTGCCATTAACACAGATTTAACCACCCAGTGTGTCTTCCATAAAAATCTCACGCTCAATTGGAATTCAAACTTCGACTATGCTTTTGAGGGTGATGGCAAGATTACCTTTGCCGGCACAACAAACAGCGTAATCACGATAAACAACCAAAACAGCTATTTGAAAGAAGTGATCGTAGCCAAAACCTCCTCTTCCGCCACCGTCACGGTTGCCCAAGGCAATGATTTTTCCATGACCAAACTTGTAATCAATCCCAATAACAGATTCATTGTATATACAGACGCCACCATAACTTTTGATAATAGCGGCGTTGATAATCCTCTTGATCCCTGGATTGAATCCCAACATACCGGCACGGACACCACCTATGGTCTCAAACATAATACAGGGATGTTCAAATTTGCCGGAATCTTTAGCCAAAACCCAGTCCACGTGGAACTTAGAGGAAACGGAAGCTATTTTAATAATGTGATTTTGGCTACAACCCACGGTTTAACCGCTTCCGGCAATTACGGCTATCCAATGGTGGTGAACGGTGATTTTACCATTCAAAGTGGACAAAATATCAACGTAGCTGATCTGCACGTGGGTGGAAACTGGGAAAACACTTCCACAAATACCACCACTTATCCTCAAAAAGTCACTTTCACAAATAAAGCATCAACCCCAATCGTGAAAAGCAATCAAGCTTTCAACACGCTTGTGACCGACACCGGCACTAAAGCGCTGAGTTTTACCCCGGGTGTTGATGTTTCCTGCCAGATTTATTCAAGCATCTCGGGTGGTGTGGATGTTTACACCAATGCCACTTTCACCGTGAATGGCTTCACAAACCCCACCAACCGCATCCCAGGCAGATGGTATCTCTCTCATCCCAATGGCGTAATCAATATCAACAATCCCTCAACCGTACCGTTTAACGGCTGGTTGGAAATCTCCAGTGGAGTCTTGAACTTGAACAACCTCCGCCTTGGAACTCTGCCCGAAACAACCTTTTATATGTTGGGAGGAACGATACATTGCGACGGTATCTACTTGCAATCAACTTTTCAGTCTTACGGCGGAACCATTGTTCTTGAATCCACAGGCTCATCCTATGGAATGATCAGCCTGCCTGCGGACAGTTGGCTCCACACCCTCCAGGTGCAACCCGCCACAAAGACATATCATTTATTCACTGACCTCAAACTTAAGGGCAGTTTCATTCTTAACAGCGGTGAATTCAGCGTTAAAAACCCAACCAATAATAATATCCACACCATGT
>JAAYJN010000096.1 GCA_012522935.1 Candidatus Cloacimonadota bacterium
CTGCCATAAAACAGATTACAAGGAATAACAACGCCTTTTGTTCGGCTGCGGTCAAGAGCTTGTCAAGCGGTTTTTTCATCCATTCTCCAACTGTCAGATTGTTTTCGCAAGCTTGGGAGAATGCCAATAGTTGTCAAGCAGATTGTGGGTGATGGAAGGTGAGGGATCATCCTGCTGTGGAACTAACGCCACAGCCCGCCATCAATAAGTGTCGTCAAAGCTATCCCAATCCGGGATATTATCCGCGTGGATTTCCGGCATTTCCTTTTCCACCACGTTGGGTCTGCCCTTTTTATGAAAGTCTCTTCTTTGTTGCGGCTGGGTGGATTTGCTCCATTTTTGCACGGGTTTCCGATTGCCGGGCTGGCGCTGGCTTTTCTGTCTGGGTTGGTGCGTCTGCCGCTGGGGTTTGTGTTTGCTTGGGGTGCTGCGAAAGCTTTTGCCTGTCTTTGCCATGGCGTTGCGTCCCAGCTGTTTCTTCTTGTCGATACTCATCTTTTGGCTGGCGAGGTGCAATACCATGGGTGCCGCCCCATCTTTGTGTTTGATGAGGAATGCCTCCACCTCTTCAGAGTGCATGCCCCACAGCTCGCGCAGGAAGAATCCCACACCATATTGCACGTCTTTATCCTCGTCATTCAAGAGGGGCTTGATGTATTCCAACAGCCGCTCCGGAGAGGCTTTATCCATCAGATACAGCATGGTGAGGGCGGCGGTGCGGCGGGTCCACTTGCTGGATGCCGTTCTCCAGGTTTCAAAATCATCCAGACTGGCTATGCCCAGCTCCAAAAAAACGGGTGTGATCTTGTTGGAGAGGATATCTGCCAGGGCGCTATTTTCCACCCCTTCTTCCAGCCACTTAAAGACGGCTTCATACACATAGCGGTCCATGCGCGGGCGGTGCTTTTTTATTAGCTGCACTGCCAAAAGCCCAAATTCATACTTGTGGGTGGAAAAGAAGATATGCCCCAAATCCGCTATCTCCCTAGGGCTGGGATTGTAGCGGTCCAATACCATGTCGCGCAGCTCGCGTTGTTCGTTGTCAGACAAGCCAAAAGCGTCGTACCCCTCCTTGAAGAGGCTGGAGTTTTTGATCATCTGTTGGGGGTTTTCGTGGGCATATAAATATTGCAGGCACATATCAAAGATTTCCTGCTGCAGTTCGTTCATAGGTTTTAGAGCGTGCATTGCTTACTCCTGAAAATCGCGTTCATAGCCAATACCTTTGCCGGTCACCAGCACGTGCCAGCGGTTAAACATCTGCCTCAGCCGCCATATGGTCTCCTGTGTGGGATTCATCGTTGCCAAGAGCCGCGTGAGAAACACATCCCAATTGGTGGATTCATGATCACGGAAAAAGCCGCTGGAAGTCATCACTTCCAACATATAATCATGCAGCTTCACCAGCTCGGCGCCCTTGGCTGCCATATCGGTTGATTCAGATGTTTGATCAATAGGTAGGCGATATAATTCCCAAGCGGCGATTGCCACCGCCTGGGCCAGATTGATGGATGGAAATGTGGGATTGGCGGGGATGTGACAGCGAAGCTCGCATAGCCCTGCCTCCTCGTCTGTGAGCCCATAGGTTTCCCTGCCAAATACCAGCCCTATCTTCAGATGCGGGATATCCGCTATATATGATGCCATGGCAGGAGGATCAAGATCAATGGGCTTTTGCTTGCCCAGCCTGCGGGAAAAGGCTATCACCCTGTCCAAATCCTCCACTGCCGAGGCAAGATCGTCAAATACCTGGGCATCAGAGAGGATATGCTCGGAGTGCATCGCCAGATAAAAGTCATTCTTGCTGGGGATGGAGCCCACTATGCGCAGGTTCACAAAGCCAAAGTTGTTCATTATTCTGGCAATGGCGCCCACGTTCCCCTCATAAATGGGTTCCACCAAGATAAAGTGGATAAGTGTGGGATCCAGCCTGTTGTTTTGCAAGGATTTACCTCATCTGGAGCGGGTAATCAGATAAAGGCGGTTACCCATTTGCGCCACCAGGGGGGAACTATCTTTGCGCCACTGGGCGATGGTCTCGCGGGTGGTGCTCACAAATTCCGGACTCTGGTCTTTCTGGTTGCGATCAGTGATGAGATTTGCCAGTTTTTTCATCGTGTTCCACAGGGTGCGGGCGCGGTCTTCATCGCCATCCTGCAGCCAGCGCCGGATATTCACATAGGTATGCAGGGGACGGTAACGCCCCACTTGGGGGAGCACGTGCGATATCTTCTTTTGCACCTCTGTGCTCTCGTCGTCCAGGATGCGGGCAATGAAGGTGAGCACATACTGGGGATTGCGTTGGGCGATGTTTTCCATGCCGTGCATGCTCATCGCGCGCTTCTTTTCGTTGGGGGATTTTGCCCACTGGGGCATCATACTCTTCATGGTTGCCGGGTCCCGATTCCACAGGTCAAAGAGGATGGTTTCGCTTTCCCAGGGAACGCTCTCGAAGGTCTTTTCCAAGATTTTGATGATGACGGCAATATCATCCTGGCGGCTGTAATAAAAATAGAAGAGAGCGGTGGCGCGGATGCCATAGATATGATCTTCCAACAGCTCTGCACACACGGATTCCATGGCTCCGGGGCCCTCGTATTCCGCCAGGCGTTTGCCCATTTCTTCACGCACAAAATAGTTGGGAGTGTTTGCCATCTCCATTATTTGCTTGCGTGCCAAATCTATCTTGTCTTTGCTCAAGTTTAGAAAGATTTTCTCAACCTGAGCTTCTATTAGCTTATAATCGTCCAAATTCAGACGACCAATATCCTTGATCATGTGTTTTACTCCAAATGTGAGTGTAATGTGTGGCGTCAACCCAACAGTTGCCTTGAGCATGGTGATACAATGCAAGTACCTTTGTGACGCTTGATAATGTGTTCGTGTATAATACGATGAAGAATCGCCAATTAAAAAGAGCCGTGGTGACCAATTTTTGATTGTGACGATTTAAAACCCATCTTGTATGGAGATAGGATATTCAATATGGGAAATCTGTCAAGTGCTTTCTTGGCTTCCAGTATCTTTTGTGGTTGATTCAGATTTACTTACCGCCTTTCGTTGAATTTTAATAACGGATTTATGAAACTATTTACGGCAAATCCTGCTTTTAGGCTTGACAATTTATAGTATTTGGATATTATAGTAATAGTATTAAAAAGTTACTTGGGTTTTGGCGTGGCTTGTGTGCTGCCCAATTCCTTTGATTTGAAGGAGATCAAAATGATGAAAAAAATTCAGTTACTAATGTTAATCATGATCGTAGGTTTGGTTGCTCTGAACGCATTGGAGATGAGTCCGGGCGTGAGTTTGGGTGCCGAATTGGGCATTTCCCGTGGCGATAATGCCGGCAACAAGGAAAGAATTGGCCCCCTGGTCCGTGGATATGTACAGCTTGAGATTCTGGACAATTTGTTTATGCGCAATGGCTTGGGCTATACCATTCTATCTGCCAGGGATGATTATTCCACCAGCACCTTTTTGGGTGATGTGCGCCTCATCCTCAGCCCTTGGGAAGAGTATAAGTATGCGCCCTTCATGTATGCAGGCGCTGGTGCCTCTTATGATTTTAAACACAAAAAAGCTGACGTGATTCCGCTGTTCCCCATCGGAATTGGCACCAAAATCAGGATTCAAGAAGGCTTGGCTCTGGAGATATCCGCCGGATACAACTATTCAAATTCAGACATGCTGGATAACACCCCGGAAGAGATGGAAGGCGGAGACAGCATCCTTGCCGGAGAAGGCAAAGACGGTTTCTTTAACCTCAGCTTTGGCTTGCATTTCTCTGATACCAGCAAAAAAGCCAAAGAAGAGGCTCCCAAAGCTCCTCCCGTGATGGAAAAGCCAATGGAACCTACAAAGACTCCTCCCCCTCCCAAACCTGAGGTTACTCCCAAGCCTGAAGTGACTCCCAGACCCACTCCAGACCTCAAAACCATGGATAGCGATGGCGACGGCCTCACTGATTATGACGAAATCCATCTTTATGGAACCGATCCTTACAAAGCCGATACCGATGGTGATGGTCTCAGCGATTATGCAGAAGTGATGAAATACAAGACTGATCCTCTCAATCCTGATAGCGATGAAGATGGTCTTACGGATTATGACGAAGTGATGAAATACAAGACCGATCCCCTGAATCCCGATACCGACGCCGGCGGAATGAAAGACGGTGAAGAAGTGGCTCAGGGCAAAGATCCGCTGGATCCAAGCGATGACTTCTTCGATCTCACTGAAGGCGCCAGCTTCGACCTCGAAGGCATCATGTTTGAAACCGCCAAATCCACCATCCTTCCCGAGTCTGCTACCATCCTGGAACGCGCCCTCAAGGTACTGCAAGACCATCCCGAAGTAAAGGTCCTGATCGTGGGTCATACAGACAACGTGGGCGGCGTGGAGAGCAACCTCAAGCTTTCCAGAGAGCGTTCCGCATCCGTGAAACAATGGCTGGTAAACAGAGGCATCGCCTCCGATAGAATCCGCACCGATGGCAAAGGCAAATCCGAACCCAAGACTACCAATGACACCGACGAAGGACGCGCCATCAACCGCCGTATCGAATTCATTATAGAATAAACCCTAAGAATCATTATATCAACCATAGGAGGAAGGCCTTGCGCTTTCCTCCTTTTCTTTTTTGGGGCTATTTTTTAACCACGAATTACACGAATTACACGAATTTTAAGCTCGCTGCGCTCACAGGGGACAGGGGACAGGGGACAGTGAACAGTGAACAGGGGCGTATGCGCGTGCTTAGGGGTAAGAGACCAGAGACCAGGGGCTTCGCTAAAGCCAAGTCTATATTGAATTAATGACATCCTTATAATTATTATAATTTGTGATTAAAGAACAGCGAGCAAAGCGAGCTCCCTAAAGAGTCTCGGTAGAGACGATATTTTAGGTCAACTCCCGCTATACGTGTATGTTACGAGTCTCACCAGAGACGGCACTTTTGCCTGCCCATAGCTAACCACGAAAAGTACGAAAGTACACGAAAGGGTTTTAATTCACGAATCTCACTAATTTATAACAGACCCGAAATTAACGAAATCCTGAAATCTAAACAAAGCTGTAACTGCTTGTACCCCCTGGCTTTAGAGGCTGTGAATAAAGCGGCATCGCCTATTTTCAACTAAGCCTTGCATTAGTTTTATTTTGGCGATGAGAGCCTATTATTTGCTATGCTGAACCGTATATTGGTTTAAATGGGCAAAAATAGCGCC
>JAAYJN010000097.1 GCA_012522935.1 Candidatus Cloacimonadota bacterium
CTTCCATTGCAGCGGTAAATTTCACGTTGAAAACGCTGTCAAACTTATCCACCAAAAAGCGATTGACATCGTTGCCCAGGGAGGTGGGCACAAAGCTCTTCTTTTCCATATTCACGTATTTACGCTGTCTGATGGTATAGATAATGGCGGCATAGGTGGAGGGCCTGCCAATCCCGCGGGCTTCCAGCTCTTTGATCAGCGAAGCCTCTGTAAAGCGTGAGGGAGGCAAGGTAAAGTGTTGGCTGTTTTTGATGGCATCATGCTCCAATTGGTCTGCCTTGGCATAATCCAGATGGATGGATTCCCCGGCGGGGATATGCACATGCGGGTATGCCTTGTAAAAGCCTTCATCGCTTACGATATTGCCCGAAGCAGCAAAGGTGGCGGGTCCCAGGCTGATTTGCGCAGTGGTAACCGCCAACGCCATCGGCTTCATTTGTGTGGCCACAAAGCGTTGCCAGATGAGGGTATAGAGCTTCAGCTGTTCTTTGGTAAGAAAGCTTGCCATGCTCTCCGGGGTGTGGAATGGATCGGTGGGGCGGATGGCTTCGTGAGCGTCCTGGGCGCTGGATTTGTTTTTGAACACCCTGGTGCTGGAATGCAGATAATCCGCTCCAAAGCGCTCCTTGACCAGCTCCTGACAGGAGCCGATGGCATCCTGGGAGATGCGCAGGCTATCCGTTCTCATATAGGTGATGAGCCCGGTGCGTTCGCCTTTCAGATCTATGCCTTCATACAGCTGTTGGGCGATGCTCATGGTGCGTTGTGATTGAAAGCCCAATATCTTGGAGGCTTCCTGTTGCAGGGTGCTGGTAATGAAGGGAGGCAAGGGCTGCACGTTGCGCTTGGTTCTCTTGATTTCAGAAAGGGTGGCATCGTGGGTCTCACAGGCGGTTTTCATTTCCAGAGCCTTGGATTCATTGGGGATTTCCGCCTTTTTACCATCCCATTTTTCCAATACTGCCTTAAAGGGAGGCAATTCATCACGCCAGAAGTTGGATTCCAAGCGCCAATATTCCTTGGGTTCAAAGGCAGTGATCTCCGCCTCTCGCTCACAGATCAGGCGCAAAGCCACGGATTGCACCCTGCCGGCGGAGAGGTCTTTGGCTATGATCCGCCACAACAGCGGGCTTACCTGATAGCCCACCAGGCGGTCCAGCACACGGCGTGCCTGCTGGGCATCCACCTTTTTATCGTCAATGGTGCCGGGGTTTTCCAGGGCATTGGTGATGGCTTTGGAGGTGATTTCGTTAAACACGATGCGATGAATCTCTTTCCCTTTCAGGTCTTTCTCCAGAGCGCGCAAAAGATGCCAGGCAATGGCCTCTCCCTCGCGGTCATGGTCGCTGGCAAGGTAAAGTGCTTTCGCGCCTTTCAGGGCCTCTTTCAGCTCTCCTATCACCTTTTTCTGACGGGCATCCATCACATATACGGGCAGGAATTGTTTATCCACATCCACACCCAGCTCTTTCTTGGGCAAATCCCGCACGTGCCCCATGGAGGCCTTCACGGTATATTTGTTTTTCAGGAATTTGGAAATGGTGTTTGCCTTGGCAGGCGATTCCACGATTATCAATCCTTTAGACATTTTGTATCCTTGTTCAATTTTAAAAGTGTTATGTTATCATGCAGTCTAATCATCCAGCTCGTGGATGCCACAGCATTTTTTGTATTTCTTGCCGCTGCCACAGGGACAGGGATCGTTGCGCCCCACCTTTTCCGCCACCGTCACGGGGCGCTGTTTGGCTTCTGGGGGAGCGGGATGGCTGGCAGAGCTGAATTGCGGCGGTACGCTTACGTTCTGTGTGATTTCAGCTTGCTGGCGGGCATTTTGGAAGGTATCCATTTCATCATGACGGGCATCCGCCTCTTGCAGCAGCTTATCTATTTGTTGTTGAGTGAGATAGTAGGTGGTAAACACCTTTTTGGTCACCCCTTCCTGTATGCGCTCGATGAGGCTTTGGAAGAGGTCAAAGCTCTCGCGTTTATATTCAATCAGCGGGTCTTTGTTGGCATAGGCACGCAGGTAAACCCCTTCTTTCAGCAGGTCCATCTCATGCAGGTGATCCCGCCATTGGTCATCCACCACGTCCAGCATGCTGCGGCGCTCGATATCGCGCATCATCTCTTCGCCCACGTTTTCCTCTTTGGCTTCATAGGCGTGCAGGGTATATTCCCACAGGGTATGGCGCAGTTGATTGATATTAAGTGTATCAGAATCAAGGTCTTGAGCGCTTATCTTCAGATTGAGGTTGGAGCTAAACCAATGTGCCAAGCGCTCCAGATTCCAATCTTCCGGATAGCTGTCTTCGGGGATATGCTGATCGATGATATTCATCACCGTCTCTTCCACCATTTCCAGGATTTCATGACGCAGGTTGTATCCCTTTAGCACGCTGCGTCTGTAGGAGTAGATCACCTCGCGCTGCTGGTTCATCACTTCGTCGTATTTGATCAGGTTTTTACGGATTTCAAAGTTGTGTTCTTCCACCCGTTTTTGGGCGCGCTCCACGGATTTGGTCATCCAGGGATGGCGGATGGCGTCTCCGGGTTTCAACCCCAATTTCATCATTGTGGGCGCCATTCTGTCCGAGCCAAAGAGGCGCATCAAATCATCTTCCAAAGACAGGTAAAAGCGTGAGGTACCGGGGTCTCCCTGACGTCCGGCACGGCCTCTCAGCTGCCTGTCGATACGCCTGCTTTCATGGCGTTCGCTGCCAATCACGTGCAGGCCGTCCAGGGGAATGCCATAGGGTGTATCCTGATTGATGGAAGGCTCCAGATTGCGATAGTTTGCAATATCCTGCGCCACCACGCCGGTGCCCAGCTTGATATCGGTGCCACGTCCCGCCATATTTGTGGCGATGGTAACGGCTCCCGGCTGGCCGGCTTCGGTGATAACCTCCGCCTCACGCTGGTGATAACGGGCGTTCAAAACGTTGTGCGCTATATTTCTGCGTCTCAAGAGCCGGCTGATGATTTCCGACACTTCCACGCTCACGGTGCCCACCAATACGGGCTTTTTCTGCTCATGCCAATACACGATTTCATCTAAGATGGCTTGATATTTATCGTTTTTGGTGAGGTAAATCACGTCTTCGTGATCGATGCGGGTGATATCCACGTTGGTGGGAATCGCCATCACTGGCAGCTTATAGATCTCCATAAATTCAAATTCTTCGGTGACGGCAGTACCCGTCATACCGCTCAGGCGCTCAAACATCCGGAAATAGTTTTGCAGGGTGATGGTGGCAAAGGTCTGCGTTCCCGCCTCGATGCTCACGTTTTCCTTGGCTTCCAAAGCCTGATGCAATCCATCGGAAAAGCGCCTGCCGGGCATCTGGCGTCCGGTAAATTCATCCACAATCACCACTTTATTATCTATCACCACATATTCCTGGTCGTTTTCAAAGAGGGTGAAGGCGCGCAGGAGCTGGTTGATATTATGCAGCTTTTCGCTCTTATCCATAAAGCGGTTGGTGGCGTCTATCTTGCGGCGTTGACGCATCTCGTCGTCAGTGATGGATTCATCTTTGTCTATATCCTCATGCAGCTCGTCCAAACTGCGCATCACAAAGAGGTCTTTATCTCGGCGGGAAAGCATCTCGCGCCCTTTTTCACAGAGGTCCACGCTGTTTTGGCGTTCATCCACCACAAAAAAGAGGTTGTCGTCCAGCTCGTGCAGTTTCTTGTCCCTCAGGAAGTAGCCTTCGGTATCGTTGACCAGCTTTTTGAGGGAGCTATCCTGCATCATTTTCATGAAGGCGTTATTGCGGGGGGCACCGCGTTTTACCAGGAGCAGATTGGTTGCCAAGAGGTTGTTATCGGCATCCTTGCTCTCGTCTTTCAAGATCTCGCGGATTTCGCTAAGATAGCGCTGCATCAATGTGTTTTGGGCTTGTATCACCTGATGCACCTGCGGGCGCATCTCCGGATAGAAATTCTTGTCTTGAGCCACGGGACCGCTGATGATGAGCGGGGTGCGCGCCTCGTCTATCAGGATGCTATCCACTTCGTCCACAATGGCATAATAAAAATCCCTCTGCACCAATTGCTCTGGAGAGACTGCCATATTATCGCGCAGATAGTCAAAGCCAAATTCGCTGTTCATGCCATAGGTAATATCACACAGATATGCCTCTTTGCGCTCTTCAAAGCTCATTCCGGTGGTGATGCAGCCCACGGTGAGCCCATGAAAATGGAAGATGGGGCTCATCCACTCTGCGTCACGGCTGGCGAGATAATCGTTCACTGTCACCAGATGGGCTCCCCGCCCCAATAGGGCATTCAAAAAGAGGGGCAGAGTAGCCACCAGGGTCTTGCCCTCACCCGTTGCCATTTCCGCTATCTTGCCATCATGCAGTGCCATGCCGCCAATCAGCTGCACGTCAAAGGGCACCATGTTCCACACCTGTTCATGCTCTCTCACTATAAAGCTTTGCCCCACCAGCCTGCGGCAGGTGTCCTTTACAATGGCAAACACTTCCGGCAGATATTCGTCCAAGGAAGATTTATTCAGCTGGCGCAGTTTTTTGCGGATTTCATCGATCTGATTATCCAGTTGGTCACGCGCATGATCCTGGGTTTCCATGCGATAGCGGTGTTCCAGGTCTTCCAGTTCCTTGCGTGTGGACGCCAGTCTTTCGGCTAATTCGCTACGGATTTCGAGGATTCGCTCCCGCAACTGATCATCTTCGTATTGAGCGAGGTCTTTGAAGATGGCATTGATCTCGCCCACTATCGGAGTATAGTGTTTCAGATCCTTGCTGGCTTTGTCTCCAAAGAGCTTTCTGAGTATTTTTTCCAACATAATTCATTCCTTCTTATCTTGCCGGATGGTCACCTCCCAAAAGCGGTGGTGACACTATTTTTGAAAGTAATTACCAATCTGTCTAATGAGCGGATTATGTCAATCACTTTGCAAAAATGGCTGTTTTTGCTAATACCAAAGCCGGCTCTCCTATCCATATATTAACCACGAATTACTGTGTTCGCTATGCTCACAGGGAACAGGGGACATTGGACAGGGAACAGGAGCTAATGCCTACAATTGCGAACCATGCTCAAATGAGCAAAGCGAGCTACCTTCGAGCGATAGCGAACCCCCTAATATCTGCTCGCGTAGCGAGCTCCTTAAAGAGTCTCGGTAGAGACGATATTTCAGGTCAACTCCAGCTATAGGCGTAAGTTACGAGTCTCACCAGAGACGGCACTTTAGGCTCACTTCGCGAGCGTTGAGAGGCGCCAAGGCGCCAGTTGAGTGCTCACTTTGTTCGCGGTTGAGATTCGCTTCGCTCATTTGAGCGTGCGTCCACCCTGTCCACTGTTCGCTGCCCACTCACCCAAGAACTGCACATTGCCCATTAGCCTCCCTTGTACCACCCTTGTCTCTCCCTTGTCGAGACAAGGGAGAGACAAGGGTGGTTAATAAGGAAGGAGGAGGTCAGGATTAAAGATTATTCATTTAAATGCCGTCTCGGGTGAGACTCGTAATATATTCATATCACGTGAGTTGACCTGAAATATCGTCTCTACCGAGACTCTTTAAGGAGTTAGGTGTTTGGGGAGCTTTCGTGTTTATCGAGGTTAAAAAAAGACATCAGCCGGGGGCTGGCTTAGGTTTTAGGTGTGTAGTACCCTCTGGCTTCGGCCGCTTCCCAACAGTGCGAAGCACGCTCAACCTGAGCGAAGCGAATCTCAACTGGTGCCTTGGCTCCTCTCAACGCTCGCGCAGCGAACCCCTGTCCCCTGCTCCCTGTCCCCTGAAAAGCAAAAGCCACGGTTGTATGTATCCGTGGCTTTATCCATAAGAGTGTGTGTTATAACTAATCTACTATATGACCTTTGCCCAGTCCGCGCACTTTGCAGCCCAAGGCTTTGTATTCGGCGATGGTCTCGTCGCTCAGGAAGTTTGAGCAATCCACGATGAGGGGCTTGGTATTACACATCTTGACCACGTCTGCGGGGGCCAGCTTCAGATACTGGGTGTGACCCACGGCAAATACCACCACGTCGGCTTCCGGCAAGACCTTGGTGATATCGTCTTCCACCACGGCTTCTTCCAGCTCCGGCCATGCTTCCACATAAGGATCGTGGGTTTTCACGATGGCAAATTCCTTGCGCAGGGCTTCCACAAAGGTTTTGGACGGGGAGTGGCGGGTATCGCCCACGTTTTCCAGATAGGACACGCCCAAGACGGCAATTTTGACATTGTTCAGGGTTTCAAATTCGCGTTTGATGATATCCACGGTGTGCAGGGGCATGGTGTCGTTGATATTCACGCTGTTGATAGCCACATGCAGGGCATTTTCCAGATCAAAGAGGGCTTCCATAGACCAATTTGCCAAGACGGGGTCTTTGGTGAGGCAATATCCGCCCACGCCTAAGCTGGGGCGCAAGAGGTTGTCATGGGTGCCTTTACGCATGCGGATGGCATCGCGCACCTTGAAGATATCCACGCCAATCTCTTCGGCAAATTTTGCCCATTCCAAGGTGAGGGCGATATTGGTGGCGCGGTATGAATTTTCCATGGTTTTGGCTAATTCGGAGGCGTTTGTATGATCCAACTGGGTGAGGGGGAATTCCTCTACGTTCAGGCAGTTGGAGAGGAATTCGTGGCACAGCTCGATGCTCTTTTTATTCACTCCGGAAAACACACGCCAAAAATCGCGAATGGAGGCAACGTATTTGCTGCCGGGCATCACGCGCTCGTAGGAGTGTGCTATCAAGGGGGGGTTGACATTGATATCGATTCCGCGACGGGTGAATTCTTCTTCCAAAATGGGTTTCACCACCTTTTCACAGGTTCCGGGAGGCACGGTGGTTTCCACCAATACCATGCAGTGGGGCTGGATGCGCTGGCCTAAGGTGCGGATTCCTTCGCGGAATTGGGTGAGATCGCAATAGCCCAGCTCGGCTTGGCCAAAGGCGGGTTTGGTGGCATCAAGCTGGATATCCACCACCACAATATCCACCAGGCTGTACACATAGTCTTCGCTGGTGGCGCGCAGATTCTTTTTCTCCACCACGGTGCGATGGAAGATTTCGGGCACCTCCGGGTCTGATGATGCCACGGGCGGGATGCCGCTGTTGATTACGGGAACCTTCCAATAGGAACGCTTGGAGGCGCGCTGGTGACCATGTACATAATAATATGGATTGCCATTTTCATCGGTGGCATCAGCTACCACGCTTGCCATCACACAGCCCACAAAGCCGAGGCCTTGCACAGCCACGATTTTGCGTCCCATCTTGCGTTGCTCTTCTGTGATCTGATCCAAAAGGGCTCGTTCTGCAGCGTTGTCTTCTTCTGTGGGAATTCTGTATTCCTTTCCATCTGGGGCAATAGAAACATATTTCATTAGCTCAATGCTCCTTTCATTATAATAATCATTACAATTGGCAAAAATTGAAATGCCTTATATTGTCAAGCAGAATCTGAGGTTTGTTGTCTGGTAGCGGAGGTGGAGAAGCATCAATTTGGGTGTGTAAAGCCGTTTGATGGTTTGGATTAGCCGTTTTGGCAAGGGTAGATAAAGGTGTGGGAGCACAAAGTCTATATATCCACGTATATTCCTGTATGGCAGGTAGATAGGGTGGTAAAATGTGTGGTTATGAGGATGGGAATTTCCAGATGTCCCATTTTTTCTATTGACATAAAAGCTAAGCCCATATCTTTGAATGCATTGTTTGAAATAAAACAAACGAGTCTATAAGCAAAAGAATAATATATCTAAGGAGTACTTATAATGACAAAGGCTGATTTGGTGAAGATCATATCGGAAAACACAGGCATTCTCCGCAAAGATGTGGCGGTAGTGGTGGATGCATTCCTGCAGTCTGTAAAAGACAGCATGACCAAAGGAAATCATATTGAAATTCGCGGCTTTGGCACTTTCAAGCTCAAAACCCGCAAACCCCGCATGGGACGCAATCC
>JAAYJN010000098.1 GCA_012522935.1 Candidatus Cloacimonadota bacterium
ACTCTTTATACACAGGCAGACAGACACGAACTTGAAAACTCAATTAAGTGGACAATAATACAACATAAATAACAGTAATCAATACAATTATAATTACAATAAGTGACTTTTTTGGGGGAATGCCTTGGAAAACGGGCGGGAGGGGCGGGATGGGGGATGCGGAGCTTTTTTTAAGAGGGGAAATAGCTATTTTACTTGACAGTGGCGGGGATGTTCTATTTTTTGGTTTGATAAATATCATAAAGGATTGAAGATGAAATCAAGATGGCTCAAGTTTTTACTGATATGCGTCTTTGCGTGTGTGGCAGGGGCTCTTGCCGCAAAGCTGGAGCAGGCATTGACGCCCACCATTTCCCACAGGCGGGGAGCCTTGGGGATTGGCTATGGGCTGTGTTATGGAGGTTTGGGCTTCAATGGTGATTTTAATTTTACAGATGATATAGTGGTGAGCGGCAGCATCGGCACCTTTGGCTATGTGAGCGTGTTTGAATTGGGCATGAAGTATTATTTTAGAGAATTTGACGATAAATTGCGTCCCACGGCATCGCTGTGGTATGGGGTGAATTCGATGGTGGTGGCTCGCCCATCTGCCAGTTCGGGATTAAATCCTGTCACGGAGGCACATACCGGCTTTTGTGTGGGTGCCGGGGCGGAATGGATGTTTAGCAAAAATCAAAAGCATGGGCTGGATGGAACCCTCCTCTTTATCCTCAATACCACTCAGAAAAAGCGCATCGAAGAGCTGGAGGCCATGGGGCACAGCAAGTTTAGCAGGGGAGAGCGGTTGCTGTTTTCCTTTGGCTATCGTTATGCCTTTTAGCCTTGGGGAATAGGGGGAAAAGGGATCTGGATAGCTGGAGCCGGATGGGGCAGCTTTATGCTTTGTGGTTGACAGATTCTGCACTTGTCAGAATTTGCCCATAAGGGGTGGTTTCTCACATTAGGAACGCACCCATTTGGATAGTTAATTGACAATCAAGGACATACAATGAAACAGGAATTAATCCGTAATTTCTGCATAGTGGCACACATCGATCATGGTAAATCCACCTTGGCTGATCGCTTTTTGGAAGCGACAAACGTGGTGGGAAAGGTGGATGTAGCCCAAGTTTTGGATACGATGGATCTGGAACGGGAAAAAGGAATTACAATCAAGAGCCATGCCATTCGCATGATTCATAATTATAAGGGTCAGGACTATGTGTTGAACCTGATCGATACGCCGGGACACGTGGATTTTTCCTATGAGGTTTCCCGTGCGCTGGCATCCTGTGAGGGTGCCCTCCTCTTGGTGGATGCCTCCCAGGGGATTGAGGCGCAGACGATGAGCAACCTCTATTTGGCGATGGAAAACAATCTGGAAATCCTGCCCGTAATCAATAAAATAGATCTCCCCAAAGCCGATATTGAGGGCGCAGAGCACGAGCTGGGAGACGTATTGGGTGCATTGCCTGAGGATATCGCCAAGGTGAGCGCCAAGGCGGGATTGGGCATCCATGAGCTATTGGACAAGGTGATAGAGATGTTGCCCGCACCATCCGGCAAGGTGGATTCTCCTCCCAAAGCCTTGATCTTCGATTCCTATTTTGATATGTATCGGGGAGTGGTGGTGTTGGTGAGGATGTTTGATGGCAAGCTGAGGAAGGGCGATCGCATCAAGATGTTTGCCACCAACCGCGAGTATGAGATTGAGGAGCTGGGTCATCTGGGCTTAAAGTTTTCTGCTGAAGAAGAGATTGGCACCGGCGAGGCAGGCTATATCATAGCCAATATCAAGGAGGTGGGCGATGCCCGCGTGGGCGATACGATCACCTTGGCAAAAGGCGGCTGTGAAGAAGCCCTGCCGGGGTTTGAAGAGCCCAAGCCGATGGTTTTCAGCGGCATCTTCCCCATCAATGGCGAAGACTATGAGGACTTGGTGGAATCCATTGCCAAGCTCAAGCTAAATGATGCCTCCCTCATTTATGAGAAAGAAAGCTCGGCAGCACTGGGCTTTGGCTTCCGCTGTGGGTTTTTGGGGATGCTGCATCTGGAAATAGTGAAGGAAAGGATGCTAAGGGAATATAATATCCCGATCGTCGCCACCACACCCAGCGTGAGCTTTTTGATCTTCCTCAAAGATGGCAGCCAGCTTACCGTCAACAATCCCATCGATTTCCCCGATCCCGTGTATATTGATTATATCATGGAACCCTATATGGATACGGAGATTATCGTTACCACGGATTATATTGGCAACATCATGAAACTGGCTCAAGACAGGCGCGGCATTCAAAAAAACATCCAATATATCGATGAAAAGCGTGTGTCCTTGCACTATGAGATGCCGCTCATCGAGATTATTTTCGACTTTTTTGACAAGCTGAAGACCGTGAGCCGCGGCTATGCCTCGTTGGATTATCACTTTAAGGAATTCCGCACCTCAAACGTGGTGAAGGTGGATATCCTGATCAATGGCGAGAAGGTGGATGCGATGAGCTTTATCTGTCATACAGACAAGGCACACACTTGGGGCAAGAGCGTGACCTCCACCTTGTCGGAGGTGATTCCCCGTCATCTGTTTAAGATTGCCCTGCAGGCTTCCATCGGCGCCAAAATCATTGCCCGCAGCACCATCAACGCCATGCGCAAAGACGTGTTGGCAAAGTGTTATGGTGGCGACGTGAGCCGTAAACGCAAGCTGTTGGACAAACAGAAAGAAGGCAAGAAGCGGATGAAGGAGATCGGCTCGGTCACCGTTCCGCAGGAGGCTTTTTTGGCAGTGCTCAAGGCGGATCGCGAATAAGGCGTTGTATGCGGAGCTGGCTATTCCTTTTGCCGTTTGTGTGGCTCTCTGCCCTCAGCGGATTGAATATCCACCAGTTGCGTTGGGAAGCCAATTTTGCCATTAACGAAGCTGCATTGGAGGCCGCCAGTGGGCTTTATGAGGGGCAGGAATATCAGCCTGAATTAATCAGGGAAGCGCTGGTGCGTCTGCAGGCATATCTGGAAGGCACGGGGCGCTATTTTGTGAAGATACCTTATCCAGAGTTGATCCCAGCAGTGGATTCAAAGGTGGATCTGGTGTTTGATCTCAAAGAGATAGTGCCGTCTGATGAGCTGGAATTGCGCTTTGGAGGCATGCGCTACTTTAGTGAGGCACGCCTCAAAGAGATGCTATTAATCGGCGCCAACCGCCGCTTTTCCCTCTCTGATCTGCCACGGGTTTATGGGCAAATACTGGATATATGTCATCAGCGTGGCTTCCTCTTTGCCAGTGTGGAATTGGATTCCCTGGTGTGGGATGAAGGCTTGGTAGCCTGGCTGAAGGTAAACGAAGGCAAGGCATTCACGGCGGAGAAGGTGTATTTTGAGGGTAACCATCACACCCGCGAGAGCACGCTGCTAAAGCTTTCCGGCGTTTCCAATGCCAAAGTGGTCACGCCCCAGATATTGGAGACTGCCACCCAAAACATCCTGCGCAAGCCGTATATCCACAGTGCCCTGGTGGAGCCCATCAGTGAAAACAGCCTCCTCATCAAGGTGGAGGAAGGGCGGATGACCTTTCTGGAAGGGGTGTTTGGCTATGGCGGCAAAGAAAAGGGAGTGACGGGCAGGCTGCACCTGAAGTTTTTGAATCTATTGGGCAGTAACCGTTCCATCGAGCTGGATTGGCACAAAGACCAGAAGACCAATGGGCTGGAGCTGGCATATCATGAATCGGGTCCCAGCTCCATCCCCATCGCCGGGGATATCTTTCTGCAGCGCAGCACTTTGGACAGCCTGTGGATCAAGAGCTCTGCATCCCTGGATATCTATGGTTATAAGGGGCACCACAAGCTGGGGCTGGAATTGGGCAGTGATGACCACCTCATCGATCCCTCCCTGGCAAGAAGACCCAGCCACCGGATACGTTCTGCCACCATGGGAGCATTTTGGGCTTATGATTCTGCCTTTCCTGCGGGTAATCCGCTCAAAGGTTCGGAGCTGAGGCTGGGTTATGGCATGATTTATTCATCCTCAAAGCGTTGGCGGGGAGCCTTCGAGCTGGATAGCGTCAATTATCTGCCGCTCAGTGGTAGCATCGTGGCAGCAATGGGGCTGAATATCCGCAATCTGGAAGACCCCAATGCGGCTGATTATGAGCTTTACCAGATGGGCGGCTATCAAAAACTGCGCGGTTATGGTGAGGGAGAATGGAAAAGCTGGCGTTTGGGCTGGGCAAGCTGGGAATTGCGCTGGAGGCTGGATGCTGGCTCCCGTTTGCATGCCTTCTTCGATCACGGAGTGCTGGCGCGCTGGCTGCAGCAGGAAGATGGCAAAGAGATAGGCTATAAAGCTGATATATATGGCTTTGGGATTGGTGCCAGAATCCGCACCCGTCTTGGCATTCTGGGCATAGATTATGCTTTGGGCAAGCGAGAGGATGGCATCGCCAGCCTGGGCGAGGGCATGATACATTTGGGGCTGGATACTGCATTTTAAAGACTCTGAGAAAGGTTGATTGTGGAAATTATTCCCCAAAAAAGGCATTAGATGAGACAAGCCTCAAAGAAATCTCTTGCCAAAAAACCCAAAGTTTTTAAACTGACTCCTAATATAACAGTATATAGTTGTGTCTAAGGACTGTGTGAGCTATTGTATGAGGCTTTACAGCACTTTACAATGCTCTAACAAAAGCCTGGGCAAGGCTCTAAACTGCCATTAACCAAAGACTAAAAAAAACAGATTTCACTAAAATGGAGGAATCAAAAAATGAAAAAAATCCTTTTACTGAGCTTAATCGCACTGTTGCTTTTCGGCACCGTTCTGACAACCGCTTGCAAACCCAAAGAAGTTGAAGAAGTAGAAGAAGTAGAAATTGAAGAAGAAGAAGCACCCGCTGAAGAAGTAATTGATGGTGAAGAAGTACCTGCTGAAAACCCAGTCGAAGAACCTGTAGCTGAATAACTAAATTAAACAAACAAGAACAAAGCTAATATAGCGCAGTCCTTAAAAAACGGGTACCCCTCAAGGTACCCGTTTTTTGTTTGCCCAAATTTACACAGCCATAAGCAAAATGAGGCTTCACAGCTCCAAGAGGGAGATAGAGGTGAAGTGCTTGATCATCGGTCCTTGCAATGATTTGTTGCCAATAAACACATCAGAAACCACCACCCTATTGATAACCTGTATTTTATTGCTGCTGTTTGTGTCTTTGACGCGCTCCGCCCAGGTATTGTGGATGATGTAGGCACGTCCATCCACACTTCCCAGATAGAGGGTGATATGCCCGGGTCTGCGCAAGAGGGTGAGGGCGGGCTTTCCTTTTTTGATGAGGGTCTCATTGCGTGTGTTGGCGCTTTCCTTATCTGTGAAGCTGTGGGCTATTTTGCCGCTCTTTTCCTGCTCGGCGCTATTGCGGGGCAGGATGATGCCAAAACAAGAGAAAAGCTGACGCAGATAGCTGGAGCAATCCGTATTGCCATTGGTATCCGCCCATCCATAGGGCATATTGAGCATGCGGAATGCCAGTTCATATACGTTCCTGGCAGTGTAGGGGAGGTATTTGGGATGGGCATCCTGTTTCAGGATGTAGCCAGATGCCAGCCTTTGCCCCTCATCGTCACGCACAGGCAGGCTGATGATATACCTGTCTTCTTCCTCGTCCAATAGCGGAAAGCGTGATCCCATGCGGGCTGCTCCGGCATAATTAGTTCTTGAGGCATCCTTCCAGAGATCCGCCTGAGCAGCGGTGATCACCACAAAATCCTGGGTCTGCTGATAGTCTTTCCAGCTTTGCACATCCAAAAAGACCAGATCAGAGAGCCTGAACCAGCCGGAGGTAATGGCGCTGGAGCCATACGCCCACTTTCCATCTGCAGAATTGTGATAGATCAAAAGCGGGGTGCCGATATCAAAGCCACTATTCTGCAGCTCATCAAATTCATAATCCAACACCTTTTTATTCAGCTGCACCTCGGTGGGGGCAATCCTTTGATCTGCAAAGGCAAGAGGCAGCGCATAGCGAATCTTGATCGTACCGGGGATGGCTTTCAGATTGCAATTTGCCTGGATACTGTTCCAAAAGGAGGAGGGGACGCGCTCTCCCTTCTCGTCATAGAGGCGCATACTCTTTAGTAGATTAAGCCCTTGATTGATGCCATTGCGGATGGTATTGCCGGAGATGTTGCCCGCGAGGCTGGGCAAGTGTGACACCGATCCCCGCCGTTTGCGGATGGAGGCATTGAAGCTCTCTATCTCTTTATCATTCATAATGATGACATCCGGAGAGGGATGGCGGCTGATCCAATATCCGGGGCGCAGCATTGCCTGGCTCACGTTTTCCAAAAGAAGTGGAGATGTATAAAGCGTCTCTGGCTTGGGCTGCGCCATCAGCAGGGGCGCCCCAAGAAGCATTAAAACTAAAAGATAATATTTGATATTTTTCATATATTCAATATAAGCCATAATGCCAGAACAGGCAAAACTATCCTGCGGGGGGAAGGTGCGAACAAGATGGATAGGCAGCGGTGGCCTAATCCATATAATAGATGGCGCGGATGGGATCGATGCGGGATGCCTTGAGAGCGGGATAAAGCCCGGATACTACACCTATCAACAGCGAAAAGAAGCTGCCCAATGCCACTCCGGCGATTGGCAGATATAGGGGGAAATTGATGGCTTTGCCGATTGAGGAGAGGATGATCCATGCCAGAATGATGCCCAACAGTGCCGCCGTGAGAGCCAGGATCACCGCCTCGTAGATAAAGTAAAAGAAGATGCTGCTCTCTGTGGCGCCGATGCTTTTGCGCACCCCTATCTCCGTCATTCGCTCCTGAATGGAGATCAG
>JAAYJN010000099.1 GCA_012522935.1 Candidatus Cloacimonadota bacterium
ATCCGGTGTTGAAGGTGGCAAAAGAGATTCAAAACAGCTCTAAGAAAACCATGCTGGAAGACATGCCCGTTTATCCGGATTTGGACGATCGTGACCTCACCTCCGGCGAGCGAAATTGGTATTGTATCAAGAAAGGCATCCCCTTGCGCATAGAGATTGGTCCCCGTGATGTGGCATCCCAAAGTGTGATGCTTGCCCGCAGGGATAAAGAACCACGCGACAAGGTGAGCGTGCCCCTCACAGAGCTGAAAGAACAAGCCCTGGCAATGCTAAAGGATATGCAGGCTGGTATCTATGCCCGCGCCTTGGCATTCAGGAATGAAAATACAATCAAGATAGACGATAATAAGGAATTTTACAAGTACTTCACACCCAAGAATGCCGAGCAGCCCGAAATCCACGGCGGCTTTGCCCTCTCCCACTGGTGTGGAGGCATGGAGTGTGAAGAGCGCATCAAGGATGACCTCAAGGTGACTGTGCGCTGCATTCCCTTTGATCAACCCGAGGAGGATGGCGTGTGCATCTCATGCGGCAAACCGTCCCAGCGCCGGGTAATCTTTGCCAAATCCTACTAAGAATATGAGCCAGATCAAAAGCGCAGTAATTAGCATCGGGAATGAAATCCTGTTGGGCAAGACGGTGAATACCAACCTTGCCTTCCTTGCCGATGGCTTGGCGGCCCTGGGGGCGCCGGTGGTGTATAACGTGGTGGTGAATGATGATGCGGATGATATCACCCGTGCTCTGGAGTATTGCAGCAGCCGCTATGATATCGTGATTACCACCGGAGGCCTGGGACCCACCCATGATGACATCACCAAAGCCACGATCGCCAAGTACTTTGGCAAAGAGCTGGTCTTCCAGCCCCATCTGTGGGAATATGTGCAATCCCTATTTGCCAAACGCGGGGTGAAGGCGCCTGAGATTAACCGCAATCAGGCGCTGGTGCCACAGGATTTTAGCGTGTTGGAAAATGCCATGGGCACAGCTCCCGGCTTGTATTACCATCATGATGGGCTGAATTACTTTGCCTGTGCCGGAGTACCCATCGAGATGCGCTATGTGTTTGAAACACACATCACTGAGATTATAAAAAAGCAATTCCCCAAGCTGCACAGCCTCACCCAGCACACCATTCACACCTTTGGCATTTCCGAATCCGCTTTGGCAGAAAGGCTGGATACATCCGCCTTGCCCAAGGGGGTGGAATTTGCCTGGCTGCCCCAAACGGGGAGGGTGGATCTGCGTCTGTATGGGATGGATCAAGAAGCCGTCTATCAGGGTGCGCAGGATATCATCCGGCAAATCCCCGGTTATGTGTGGGGGCTGGATGAAGACACTCCCTCCAAGGTATTGGGCAAGCTGCTTTCCCAGCGGAAGATGAGCATTTCCTTGGCAGAATCCTGCACAGGCGGCCTGGTAGCAAAGATGCTTTCCGACGAGCCCGGGGCGTCTGATTACCTTTTGGGCGGCGTGGTGAGCTATCATAACGATATAAAAAGCAGTGTGTTGGGCGTCTCTAAAGAGACCTTGGCAACCGATGGCGCCGTGAGCGAACAAACCGTGCGCCAGATGGTGTTGGGCGTAAAAGGCTTGATGGATTCAGATTGTGCCATCTCGGTTTCCGGCATCGCCGGTCCCTCTGGAGGCAGCGCTGAGAAACCCGTGGGCACAGTGTGGTTTGGCTTTGCCTATCGGGATGAGGTGTGGACTCAAAAATATATCCTCACTGGTTCCAGGGAATCCATCCGGCACAAAGCGGCAGAAGTGGCCATCATCACCATGATAAAAAGGTTGATATCGGAAGACAGATGAAGGTATTGGTGATAGGCAGTGGAGGCAGGGAACACGCAGTGGCAGAGGCTTTTGCACGCAGTGATGCCGTATCCAAAGTGATGGTGGCGCCGGGGAATGCCGGTATCGCCCGTTCTTTTGAGATCCTGCCCCTCAAAAGTATCAACGAGCAGCTACAATGGTGTGAGAGCAATAGACCCGATCTGGTGTTTATAGGCCCCGAACAACCCCTGGAACAAGGCATGGCAGACAGGCTGAGCCAAATAGGCATCCCCTGTGTGGGACCCTCCCAGGCTGCGGCACGCATCGAATCCAGCAAGATTTTTGCCAAGCGGCTGATGCAGAAATATAATGTACCCACGGCCGCTTTCTTTCACAGCTATTCTTTGGATGAGGCTATGGACTATGTGGCAGATTCCTGCCCCTATCCAGCTGTAATCAAGGCAGATTATTTGGCAGCAGGCAAGGGGGTGATCATTGTTCAAAACCAAG
>JAAYJN010000100.1 GCA_012522935.1 Candidatus Cloacimonadota bacterium
GTGGAGGCTATCGACCATATTCCCGCCCTGCCTCCCGAGGTGGTGACGGCACGCATCATCAGCGCAGAAAAGCTGGAGGATAGCGAGCATCTCACCCTCTGCATGGTGGATATTGGCGATGGCAGCGAACCGCGCCAGGTGGTGTGTGGAGCGCCCAATTGCAGCGCCGGGATGGTATCTGTATTGGCACTGCCGGGAGCTGTGTTGGGAGAGCTGACCATCAAAAGCGCCCGCCTGCGAGGAGTGGAATCCCACGGGATGCTGTGTTCCGAGCGGGAACTGAGCATTTCAGAGGATCATGCCGGCATCATCCGGCTTCCTGAAGAAACCCCTCTGGGAAAGAGCGTCAATGAACTTTATGAGCTGCCGGATACCATCTTTGAGGTGGAGATAACTCCTAACAGGCCAGACCTTTTGGGATATGAGGGCATAGCCAGAGATCTGAGTGCAGCCTTGAACCTGCCTCTGAATATCACAGAGCCGCAGCCTGTGCCAGGTGTGGAATCAGACGCCATCGGGCTTTCTCTTTCCATAGCGGAACCCCAGTTGTGCCCGCGCTATACGGCACGTCTGTTGGCAGATATCACGGTGGCGGATTCGCCGCTGTGGCTGAAGACGGCTCTCATCAAATCCGGCTTGCGTCCCATCAACAACGTGGTGGATATCACGAACTATGTGATGCTGGAAACGGGGCATCCCCTGCATGCCTTTGATTATAGCCTTTTGCAGGGTGAAACCCAGGATGCCACACATCCCTCCATCATCGTGCGCCGTGCCAAGGATAAAGAGAAATTCATGGCGCTGGATGGCAACCAGTATGAGCTGGACGAGCAAGACCTGGTGATCGCAGACGGCAAGGATGCCGGGGCATTGGCTGGCGTGATTGGCGGAAAGCTGACCGCCATCAGTGACGCCACCAAACGCGTGGTGCTGGAATCTGCAGCCGTTCAGCCACAAACGGTGAGGCGCAGCTCTTACAACCACAAGGTGAGCACGGATTCCTCCTATCGCTTTGAACGGCATCAGAGCCCGGAAATGGCTGCCCGCACCAGCCTCAGAGCCACCCAACTATTGGTGGAATTAGCTGGCGCAAAGGTGATTGGCGATCTTTATGACGCTTATCCACAGCCTGTCCAAAGATGGATGGTGGCACTGCGTAAATCCCGCATCTCCCTTTTGATAGGCTATGAGATGGCAGAGGCCAAAGTAAGGGAATATCTGGGCAATCTGGGGCTGGAATTCGTGAAAGACGGAGCCTGGCAGGAAGAGCCGCTGCATGATATATCCCACATCAAAGAGTGTGATGCCTCCTCCACCTGCGAGCCGGCGATGTGGTTTGCCATTCCCCCCAAAAGGGTGGATCTGCTGCGTGAAGTGGACCTGATAGAAGAGCTGGCAAGGCTGGACGGCTATCATAAGGTGCCGATAAAGACGCCGCCTTCCATCATCATGGACAAGCATGCCTACCGCATCCGCAATCAGGTGTTGGATTACCTGGTGGGCATCGGCTTTTATGAGACGCTCAATTATAGTTTTAACGATCCTGCACAACTGCAGCTGTTGGGCATTGACCCGCAGGAAAACACGCATAAACTGATCAATCCCCAAAGCGGAAATCAGGCGTTGATGAGGATCTCGCTGTTGCCGCAGCTCTTGGATAACCTGCGCTATAACCTCAATCATGGGGAGCGCAACCTGAAGCTGATGGAGCTGGCAAGGCTGTATCCTGCAGATCAGGATGTAGAGCCGCTCCATTGCACGGCGCTGGTGACGGGACAATTGCGCAACGGGCACTGGCAAAATCCCGGCAGACAGATCAATTTCTTTGATATAAAAGGGATGGTGACAGGGCTCTTGGAGCTGTTGGATTTGCCATCTGCAAAGATGGAACCCCTTGCCCAGCCCTGGCTGTCTCAAACCCGCAATCTGGCATGGTTTATCGAGGATAAGCCCGTGGCACAGATTGGCGCCCTCCAGCCCGCTATTGCAGATAAGTTTGGCATCGATCTCAGCCAGCTGCGTCAGGAGCTGTGGGTGATAGAACTGGACGTGCATCTGCTTATAGAAATAAGCCGCAACCGCAAGCGCACCTTCGTGCCTCTGCCCCGCTTCCCCTCCGTGAGCCGTGATCTGAGCTTCGTGGTGGCAAACCATATCAGCTGGGAGCATATTTCCCGCTTGGTAAAAGGCGTGGATGAATATCTGATCAGCAATGTGGAGATATTCGATGAATATCGTGGCAAGCAGGTTCCCGAAGGTTTGCGCAGCCTTTCTTTGCGTCTGATTTTGCAGGATAAAGAAAAAACATTGACAGATAATCGCATTGACGCACTTGTAGATTCAGTGCTAAAAGTGCTCGCTGAAGAGTGCAAAATACAATTGAGGTAACAATGGATAGATTTGCCACAGGCTTACAGGAGAAGATCCAAAAGCTGATAAATCAATATACAGAAGCCAAAGCCAAGCTGGAAGAAGCCGAGCTGCAAGTGCTGGAGCTCACCGAGGAAAACGTGCAGCTGATCAGCCAAATAGATAGTGGAAACAACCAGCAGGCAGGCTTGGCACAGGAAAACCAATCCCTAAAGCAAAGGGTGGAAGAATTGGAACGCCAGCTGGCTGACATGAAAGATGCCATGGACGGCTTCCAAGACATAGCCTCCGATGCTATTTCCAAGATAGACAGCATGTTCCCGGATGAGGAACAGGAGTAAACAGTGCAAACCGTGGAAGTTGAGATCTTTGGCCGCAAGTTTAGATTGCGCACGGATGATACAGCCAAGACGAACGCCGTGGTGGCTGCGATAAACGCTCAACTTCAGAATTTGCAAGACCTCTATGAGGACCTGGATTTTACCAAGCTGCTGCTCTTGATGGCTCTGAAGCAGCAGGAAAAGATCAACGATCTGAACCACAAAAACGAGCTACTGAATACTGATATAAAGAAAATGAACGCCATGATTGGACAGATCATCGGCGATGCTTGAACAATATAGCCTGCGGAACCCGTGATATGGATTGCACAAAAGCTAATGAAAATACGGGAACCGAGCCATGGGCGGCGTGCATGCCGGCAAGTCCCGGATCCACAAAGCCCACAAGGTAGGTGCCCACCTTGTGCTTGGCTTTTTACAGACAAGCATACACGGTTCACGCGGGCTAAATTTAACAGGAATGGATCCCCTTGGATTCATCCTTAAATAGATTCTTAAGGATATATAAGTTATGAATGAGCTATTAATAGCAGCAGCGCTGGGACTTGTGGTGGGCTTTGGCATAGCGCTGTTGATTTATCTGTTGCGCCGCAGCACCACCTTCCGCATGATTTCACAGGCCAAAGAGATAGCTGAGGAGATCAGGCAAAACGCCCGCACCGATATCGAGACTGCCAAAAAAGCAGCCATCCTGGAAGGGCGAGATGAGTGGTTCAAGCAAAAGCGCGGCATGGAAGATGAGATTCGTGAACGCCAAAAAGAGCTGAGGATACAGGAGAAGAAGTATAACGACCGCCTGAGCAGCCTCGACAAACGTTTGGATTCACTGGATAAAAAAGAGAACAACCTCAGCGAGCAGGAACGCAAGCTGAAAAACAAAGAAGAAGACCTGCAACAGCGCAACAAGGATGTGGAAACCATCATTGCCCAACAGCAGGAACGGCTCTCCATCATTGCCGGGCTCTCCCGCGAGGAAGCCCTGGAACGCCTGCGAGAGGAGCTGATTTCCCAAGCCAGACAGGTGGCGGCAAGCGATGCCAAGCTCACCATCGAGCAAGTAAAGCTGGATACCTCCAAGAAGGTGGCACAAATCCTCTCCACAGCTATCCAAAGGATGGCGGTTGATCATGTTTCCGAGACCACAGTATCGGTGGTTTCCCTGCCTTCAGACGAGATGAAAGGACGCATCATCGGGCGTGAAGGACGCAATATCCGCACCTTTGAAAAGGCATCCGGAGTGGATTTGATAATAGATGACACCCCGGAAGCTGTGGTGCTTTCCTGCTTTGATCCCGTACGCAGGGAAGTGGCGCGCATCGCCTTGGAAAAGCTGATTGCAGATGGCCGCATCCATCCCGGACGCATTGAAGAGGTGATCAACAAATCCACCCGTGAGATGGATGAAAACCTGATCAAGATAGGCGAACAGGCAGTTTTGGAAACCAATATCCACAATATCTCCCCCAACCTGATCAAGGTGTTGGGGCGCCTCCATTACCGCACCAGCTATGGTCAAAACGTGTTGCAACACTCCATCGAAGCTGCCTGGATATGTGGCATCTTGGCGGCAGAACTGGGCTTGGATCAAGAGCTTGCCCGCCGTGCCGGTCTATTGCATGACATCGGCAAGGCTGTGGATCATGAATTTGACGGAACCCATGCCATCATCGGAGCCAATCTGGCACGCAAAAACGGAGAGAACAAGATCATCGTAAACGCCATCGAGGCCCACCACGAAGAGGTGGAAGCCAGCTCCGTGTATGCAGGGCTCACCCAAGCATCTGATGCCATCTCCGGGGCGCGTCCCGGGGCAAGGCGCGAGATGCTGGAAACCTATATGCAGCGCTTGGCAAAGCTGGAACAGATTGCCAATGCCGTGGAAGGTGTGCACAAATCCTATGCCATCCAGGCAGGCCGTGAATTGCGCATCATCGTGGAACCCTCAGTGGTGGAAGATGCCCAGACCTCACTTTTGGCAACTGAGATTGCCGCCCAGATCGAGCGGGAAGTGCAATATCCCGGTCAGATCAAGGTGACAGTAATCCGAGAAACACGTCAGGTGGCGATGGCAAAGTAATGAGACTGCTCTTTTTTGGTGATGTCTTTGGCAAGGCAGGACGCAGCATCCTCAAAGAGCATCTGCCAACACTGAAAGACGAGCTGAAGCCTGATTTTGTCATCATCAACGGGGAAAACCTCGCCGATGGCAAAGGCCTCACAGAGAAGACGCTGCGTCCCCTCCTGCATGCGGGAGTGGATGCCGTCACGGGAGGCAACCATCTGTGGGACAGGGCGGAATCCCTGGATTATATCGCCAGAACCCCCCTCATCGTGAAACCGCTCAATTATCCAGACAGCGCTCCCGGCAGCCTCAGCTTTACCATCACCAAAGACCAGCTTTCCCTCACTGTTATCAGCATTTCCGGCCAAGTCTATATGCCTGCCTGTGATTCGCCATTTGCCGCTTTTGATGAGTGGTATGATGCCAAACCCAAGGAGAACAGGTGCATTCTGCTGGATTTTCATGCCGAATCCACCGCCGAAACCAGAGCCTTGGGCTGGCATGTGGATGGCAGGATCAGCGCCATGATCGGCACCCACACCCATATTCAGACTGCAGATGAGGAAATCCTTCCCTTGGGCACTGCCTATCTCACTGATGCAGGGATGACGGGACCGCATGACAGCGTGATTGGCATGCGCAAGAGCATTATCCTGCAAAAGTTTAGAACATCCGTCCCCATCCGTTATGAGGCATCTGACAAGGGAAACCAGATCAATGCAGTGCTGGTGGATATCGACCCCGCCAGCGGAAGGGCACAAAGCATTCAAAGAATTAAACGCAAGGTAGCGATTACAAAGGTGGAAAACAATGATTCCTGAGAATAAAAGACTGATTGGCAAACCAATTTCCAAACTCATTCGTGATTATATCAAAGACACTATCAAAGACCAACCCATCAAGCCCCGCATGATCCTGATCCAAGTGGCAGGTGATGCCGCCTCCAGCTATTATGTGCAAAGCATCATCCGCACCGCCGGCAAATTAGGCATAGATTTGGATATGAAAGAGCTGCCGGCCAAGACCTCTCAAGAGGAACTCTTGGCTTTGATTGGTGCCGCCAATATAGACGATTCCATTCACGGCATTATGGTGCAAGAACCCTTTCCCAGCCATATTGATGCCAACGCCATCGGCTGTGCCATCAATCCCCTCAAGGATATGGACAGCCTCAATCCCGCCAACCTGGGGCGCCTGATGCTGGATATCAACGGGCTCACCCCCTGCACCCCCACAGCGGTTTACACCATGCTCAAATATTATGGGATAGAGACCAAAGGACGCCACATCGTGATCATCGGCCGCAGCGCCGTGGTGGGCAAGCCTCTGGCGAATATGCTGCTGTGGAAAAAGCCCTTTGCCGACGCCACCGTTTCCGTGGTTCACAGCCGCAGTCTTCAGCTGAAGGAACTCACCCGGCAGGCGGATATCGTGGTGGCAGCTTTGGGCAGAGCCGGCTTTGTGACCGCAGACATGATAAAAGAAAATGCAATTTTAATAGACGTTGGTATCAATGAAGTTATAGACGAGGAAGGCAAGCAGGGATATGTGGGCGATATAGATTATAACTCTTGTATAGACAAGTCTTTGGCGATCTCACCCGTGCCCGGAGGTGTGGGCATAGTAACCTCTTCGGTGCTCTTTTTGAACCTGCTGAGGGCATACATGGGGATAGATCAAGACAATAAAAGTATTGACGGTTTTCTCAGTCTTATTTTTGATGATACTCATAAGAAATAAACCTAACCTGTTTGGGAGGAACGATGCAACGTAAAAGGATTAAGATCCTTGTAATGTCAATGATGACGCTGGCAATCGTTTTCATGATTGCAGGTTGTGGCAAATCTGGCTCTTTGAAGGCCAACCAGGCCCCAACCATCACCATTACATCCTATGAAGGCTATGACGATTCCGATCTCTTGAAGCCCTATGAGGATTCACTTTTTGTGTTCCAACAAAAAATTTACTGGCATGCCACTGATCCTGATGGCGTAATCTCAGGATTTGCTTACAGGGTTTTGGATAATGCTGGCAACCCCATCTCCACACCCGGAAACCAATTTGTGGATATGGCTGGCGATATCACACCCAAGAATGTGCTGGATAAATACGGCCCCGGCTGGGTGATGCACTATATGCCCAATGCCAACCAAGACATCCCTTTGGATAACCCCGAAGCACGCCGCTCCATTTGGACAAACAAAAAATATGCCGTTATCAACTTCCCCGCTGCAGATGAAAATGGCGAACCCATGGTAAAACTCAGCAAGTTTGAAGTAATCGCCATCGACAACCGTGGCGATATTACCCAGGAAGCTGCTTGGAGAAAGTTTCAAGCCACCTCTGCACGCCCCCGCTGTTTTATATCCACCACCCGGGGCAATCCCGGCGGCAAGGAAGTGGGCTCTGGAATCAGGCTCAGCTTTGCCATGCATGATTTTGATCCCTTCATCCCGGAACTACCCTTTAAATATGAATTTAAGATGCTTAAAGTGGATACAGACACATTGGCAATCGCTGGCACAGAAACCGATTGGTTCAATACTGTAAACTCAGATGATCCGGATATTGAAACCTTCCTGCTTACCAGACACACCAACCCCGGTCTCACATACGATATTGTGGATGGCGTGTTACAAACCCGCACCAGAATCTTGGCGCGTGTTTATGACATGGCAGGAGTGATGTCCACCGTCAGCGATTCCACCTCCATCCTCTTTGCCGTCAAAGATGGATTCCGCCCCAAAACACTTCTTTATGATCAAAAATCCTATGCTTTGGGAGACCACCACTATCAGGATTATGAAGAAGACAATCCTGCAGACGTGTTGCCATTTACCATCGTGGGCGGCGAAACCAGACTTGCCACGCACTTCTTCTTTGATTTGGATGACAATTATTCAGCCATCAACAGCGCCAATATGAAGGTCTTTATCAGATGGGGCTGGAGCGGAGAGTATGGCACGGTGAATATTTCCGGATCCACAAACCCCACGGATGATCCGTTTGACCTCAAGATAGACACCGTGTTGGACCGCGATACCGGAGCCAACTATTTCAGCGAGATCACACACTTTGACCTCCGATATGACGATATGGAGTTTGAATACGCCCCCTATGCCAATGATCCCAGCCGCTATAAAATAGACCCGGATGGCAAAAAATGGCTGCGCATCCCGCTGTATTCGCCGATGGGACAAACCGTGGTTTTGACCTCGAACAAAGTATCAAGCGGGCTTCATAAGTTTGAAGTGCGCTGCGTGGACCTTCAGGATGAAGTGGATCCCATTCCCGCCGTCTTCAACTTTAGCTTGCAACCGCCCAAACCTTTGGCACAGCGCGAAGGTATCCTGATTATTGATGACGAAACCGATACCCCCGTCATGGATGGTGGAATAGACAGTAACTACGCTTATATGCTGTCAGATTATACCGGATCCATCACCACCATCAAATATGCAGATTTGCCCAAGGATTACAGGCATCGCCGCCTCTCCCCAACAGATTTGCAGAATTATAAGTTGGTGATTTATCACAGTGACCGCTCCACCGAAGGCGGAAACCTCACCTATGAAAACGACAGCATGAGCCTCTTCCTGAACCA
>JAAYJN010000101.1 GCA_012522935.1 Candidatus Cloacimonadota bacterium
GTGTTGACCGCTGCAGACGGCTCTGCCCCGGATTATTTCTATCAGCGTTATATGCTGGCATCCAGCCTGATAGAAATAGGTGACAAACAGCGCGCCACCCAGGTGGTGCTGTATGATGAAAATGCAGAATATGCCAGCATGTTTATGGATTTTTGGCGTCAATATCTGAACCCCAATTTATATGTGATTTATCAAGATTTATTAGAGGGTAACGACAGCATTTTGGCTCGTTATCTGTTAGGCAAGCTGGAGCCTGATGGCTTGAACTCTCTGGCAGCCGCCCGCCAAATCCTGAGGATCGATCGTCTCTCTCCTCTTGGCTATGGGCTTTTGGGACAAACCTATTGGGATTACTTTACTTCAGAAGGTGCAAAGGGAGCTGAGCGTGAGCAGTGGCTGAAAGAATTCTCCTTGGATAAAGGCAGAATCCGTGCTTATTATCTCCGCTTTCCAGATGATAAAGATGCCAAACAAACCTATCTGCTGTTACAAATCCTGAGTAACAACAGTGAAAACGTACTTGAAATAGTGAAAAAGGAACTGGAGACCAACCCACTTGGTGATACCATCCAAGAGGCAGAAATAATAGTGGCGGATGCGGGGAACTTTGAGCTATTGTGGGATATCAATGCTGCAGCGGTGAAAAAATATACCGAGATAGCTATTTTGAATCCTCAAGAAGCCCCCTCTTTTGAGATATTGGGCTTTGCTCATGTGCTTTATATCACAGGGCATTTTGACGAACTGATTGCCCAGGTGAATGCCAATCCCGATTGGCTGCTGGAAGAAGACGTGCAATATATGGCGGTAAATTCTAACCTGTATCAGGAAAACTATGGCGAAGCAATAGCACTGCTGCACATGATGTTGACCGCTGAAACTGTTTATCCCATGGATGTGTTGCAACTGGAGGATGAGCCCATTGCCCAGCACCCGGATTGGCCTGCATTGGAAAAGTATGCCCGTGAATTGTGGGGTGATGATACAGAGGCTGAGGAAAGCTATGAAGAGGCTACTGAAGACTTCTCTCCTGCCCCGGATTGGACTTTGCCCGATATAGACGGGAATCTGATTTCGCTATCAGACTTCCGTGGCAAAATCGTAATCCTGGATTTTTGGGCTACATGGTGTGGACCCTGCATGAAAGCAATGCCTGTGTTGGATGAATGGATGAAAACAGAGATGCCTGATGGAGTCCAGGTGTTTTCCATCAATATCTGGGAAGATGACATCAATGCATCCACATATTATATGGATGAAAATCAATTTGCCATGCGTCTGCTTTTTGGTGATGAACAGATCGCTGAAAACTACGAGGTGGAAGGAATTCCCTGCATCGTAATCATAGATGGCGATGGATTGCTGCGTCATAAAAGCTTGGGCTTCAGCCCCAAACTGTCAGAAACATTATCCACTTGGGTTATGAGGCTCAAAGGAGAAATATAGGTTTCAGATGCCAGGTTTCAATGAAGAGACGAAGCCGTAACCTCTTGGTAACACAGGCTTTAGCCGGTGGTTTTGCAGACTTTGGTCGGCTTTTATTAAACTATCCAGCGAGCAAAGCGAGCTACCATCGAGCGCAGCGAGTCACCCTGACCCCAGGAACCTGATTCCCAAATGCTGTAAGCTCTTCAATAACAACCGGTTAAAACCAGTGGAACCACCGGCTGAAGCCTGTGTTACATCCCCCTGTCCACTGTCCCCTGTTCCCTGTTAACCACCCTTGTCTCACCCTTGTCTCACCCTTGTCCAGACAAAGGAGAGACAAGGGTGGCTAATGGGCAAGCATCAGGTATGCACGATGGTGCCGTTGGTGATTTTCTTCATGTTATGCACATAAAAGAACATCAATTCATCCAGCTCCGGTTCAAACTTCATCAGATCAAATTCATCTGCTAATGTGGCTGCGGTATCATGGGCAGTTTGCAGGGCTGTTTCATAGAGGTGGCTGGCATCTTCGGGACCCTGATAGTGTTCGATGGCAGGGCTGTAGGCGGCATTGATATCCAGGGATAAAGCGGGTTCTTCCGTATAGTTTTTATGATTCCAGGTTCCACAGTGCATATCAAATTCGTAAAGTGGCAAAAACTTGTGCCCATGTTCCAATACAAATTTTACGGCATCTATCAGGTAGTTTACCTCGCTTTCTTCCATGGCATAATGCAGGTTTAGCCTCACCCATCCGGGTTTGATGCCGTTAAAACGGGAGTTTACTATCAAACAGCGGTAATAATCCGATTGCTGCTGGCTGATATTCATCAGATAGTGCCCATAAGGCCCGGCGCAGGAGCAGCCCGCCCGGGTTTGGATGCCAAAGAGGTCGTTGATCAGCCGCGTTACAAACCTGGGATGCAGTATGCGATCCTTGAAAACCACGTTGAAAGGCACGATGGGCACCTTTTTGTGTGCCTCCAGATGACCGTAAAATACGATGCGCTCATCATCTGCAAAGGCATCCATAAACTTCCGGTAATAGTACATTTCCAGATTCTTGATCACATCCAGCCCCACTTTCTCTTTGATCTGGAAAGACAGCGCCACCCGCAAAGCCTGCAAAATGCCAGGAGTGCCGGGCTTTTCACGGGCTTCTATATCGCTGATATATTCCTCTTTGCTGGGGGATACATAATCCACGGTGCCGCCACCGGGAACAGTGGGTGGCAGATTTTGGGGATAGATATCTGAATTGAATACGATTATCCCGCTGGTGCCGGGACCGCCCAAAAACTTGTGGGGAGAGAGATAGATGGCATCAAAATAGCTTTCCTCATCCTTGTTCATGTCTATCTTCACATAGGCGGCGCAGGCGGCATAGTCAAAGCAAGCCAAAGCTCCGTGGCGGTGCAGGATGCGTGCCACGTCATATACGGGAGTAATGAGACCGCTCACATTGGAGGCTGCTGAAAACGAGCCAATCTTGAGCCTGTGGGCATAGCGGGGATTGCCCACGATTTCGTTCAGTTTTTCCAAATCCAGCTCGGACTCTTTGTTCATGGGGATTTCCACTATTTCACACAGGGTCTGACGCCAGAGAATCTCGTTGGAATGATGCACGTAAGGTCCCACAAAAACCACCGGTTTATTGGCGTGGATGTGGTCAAATAGAGCCTGGTTGCATGTCACTCCGGAAGGGTTGCGCTGGATGCAGCTTCTTAAGAATTCGCTCACCCGCTCCCGGGTAGCCGGCGGCCAATATACGCCCAAGATCTGCAGCAGCTTCACTATGCCTCCGGTGGTGCCGGATTCTGTGAAGATGATTTTGCCCCGGGCACCAGCATTGACAGCCTCTTTGATGCTGTCTTCCGCTTCTTGCAAGAGCTGGGTCATGGTTTTGCCGGTATAATCATCTTCCGTGTGCGTATTGGCATAGTAACGCAGTATCTTGCGAATATAATTCTCGATGGAATTGAGGCCTCTGCCACTGGCGGTGTAATCCGCATAAACCAAGGGACGCTCCCCAAAAGGAGTGGGAATTGGCATGTTTCTGCCAATAATATCACGCCGCAGCCAATCAAGTGCGGCAATTTGAGAGGGTGCTTTTTTGATATCCATGGTTCCATAAAAGCGAATGGTTAAATTTGGGCAAGCAAAATAATTGAGCATGTTCAAAGCTTGGCATTAAAACAGTAATTATGGATAAGGAAATTGGCTGTGCTGGCAGTGATTCAGGCGTGGGTTTGGATGCGCATAATATGTTGAACATCATATAAATAGCGGAATATAATGCCATGTGTTGAATAATATCCGCAGCTTGCGGGCTCTCTGGCACCTAAAACCTAACAACTAACAACTAAAGGGTTAGTTCTTGACAGCTTGGACAGGGATGCAATCATGGGTTCGAGTGTTTGGCAATGCTCTGTTTTTTCATATAAAAGAAAGCAATATCAGTAATACAAACTTTATTGGAACCAACGATGCTACCGGATGGTGGCGCAAGGAGATAACTCATGAAAACATCTGCCCATCTGACCATGGTTAATATATGTGGCCACAGGGTGTTGTATTTCCATCATGTGGGGGATGAACCGCATGTATTTGGCAATGAATACATACAAGCGCAGCGCTTCCGTACTTTGCTAAAAAGCATGCAAGATGCGGGCTTACGCTTTATCTCTCTCAAAGAAGCAGTGCAGGCAAAGAATCCACCCAAGGGGACGCTGAGCCTGTGCAGTGATGACGGGATTGTAAGCAATTATGAAGAGGCCTTTCCCATCCTGCAAGAGCTAAAGATTTCGCTCACGTTGTTTGTATTGGGCAAATGTATCGATAACAGGGCATTGGCTTGGAATCACGCCCTGGCTTTTGCGCGGCGGAACGCCACGGAGGAGTTTTTGCAGGATATAATGCCGGTAATCAGCGATCATTTTGATATCAAAGAGGGGGCAAGCTGGGCGCAGAGCATGTTTGGCGTCAGTCAAAAGCACAAGGACGAGCTGATCTCCTGGCTGTGGGAATATCTTCCCTTTCCCAGTCATGAGGAAATCCTGAGTCTGTTTCCGCCCTTCCTGAGCGTGAAACAGCTTAAACAGATGCACGAGATGGGGGTTGATATCGCCTTGCATAGCCACAGCCATCCTGATTTTTCCAGATTGAATTATGCCCAAATCAAAGCCGAAGTGCTTGCCAATATCGATGCGCTGGAAGCACATTACATCCCCTGGCAGCCCTGGCTGGCATTTCCCTATGGCAAAGCCTGTTCACAGAGACAAATGCAGCGTTTGCAAAAGGAATGTGGCATAAGGAAGTTTTTTGGCATCAGAAGCCGCTGGCAGGATAATAAGTCGGATGCGCTATTGTGGCAACGCAGCAGCCTGGAGGTGGCCAATTTTGATATCTGGAAGGATCTGTATCTCAAGCCTGTGTATAGAGCTATTAAGGATGTGCTGAAATGACAGAAGAGCCCGGTATCATTCTGGAAATATGTGTGGATTCGCCTGATGCGGCATTTTTGGCTGAGGCAAACGGTGCCGGTAGGATAGAGCTGTGCGCAGCTCTGGATGTGGGAGGCATCACCCCTTCCGAGGGGATGATACGCACAGTGCGGCAGGGTTTGCAGATACCCCTCATGGTGTTGATACGTCCGCGGATGGGAGATTTTTGTTATAGTAAAGATGAATTGGCTGTGATGAAAGCCGATGTGATGAGGGCAAGGGAATTGGGGGCAGATGGAGTGGTGATTGGGATGCTGTTGCCGGATAGATCCATCGATGGGGATGGTACCCAACAGTTGGTGCAGCTGGCACAGCCCATGAGCGTCACCTTCCATCGGGCATTTGATTTTTGTAAAGATCCCTTGCAGGCACTGGAGGGGCTGATATCCATGGGAATTGACAGGATACTCACCTCCGGGCAGCAGCAAACGGCGATGCAGGGTGCCGGCCTGATAAGGGAATTGATGGATAAGGCGGAGGAGAGGGTAATCGTGATGCCCGGTTCCGGCATCAATTCCGGGAACGTAATAGAGCTATTGGAGCTTACCCATGCCCGAGAGATACACCTTTCCGCATCCCACATGGTGGCTGGCAGGATGCGCTATCACAATCAATACTTTAGCCTGCAGGGTGGTATGGGCGAAGATACCTCTGTACGTACACTTAATGTAGCTGAATTGCAGAAGATAAAGGAACTTTTTTAGATGAAACACATTGCCGTGGGCGGTTTCTTTCATGAATCCAATACCTTCAATCCCATTGTGACGGGAGTGGATGACTTTATCATCTTTGAGGGGCAGGAAGTGTATACAAAGGGCGTGCATTATCAACAGGCGCAAGGGATTGTGGATTACTTTCGCAAGCGTAAGGATTGCCGCCTCATCCCGCTGGTTTTTGCCCGTGCCGTTCCCAATGGAGAGGTGGATGGGGATTTGTATCAATGGCTGAAAGAGCGGTTCTTTGCCCTCTTGGAAGATCAGCCCCAGCCAGATATCTTTGTCTTGGCGCTGCATGGCAGTATGCGCGTGCAGGGCAGGGGCTCGGCAGAAAGTGATCTCTTGGGTGAAATCCGCAGGCGCTATCCCCGCACGCCGATAGTATCAGGGCTGGATATGCACGCCACCGTCACCACCCAAATGCTGGAATATGCCGATGCCTTTGTGGGTTATAAAACGGCGCCCCACATCGATGCCTGGGAAACTGGGCAGCATGCAGCACGGATGGCAGACATGATCTTGACCAAAGGGGGACAGCTTTCCATGGCGGCGGTGAAGCTGCCTTACCTGATTGCCGGAGAGAAATCGGAGACGGATACAGAGCCGATGAGGGGATTGATAGATGAACTGCGTGACGTGGAAAGTAGGGAAGGGGTGTGTGCGGCATCTTATCTATTGGGCTTTCCCTGGGCGGATGCAGAGGAAAACGGCATCACAGCCTTGGTGGTGACTGATAATGACCCGGAGCTGGCAGATGAACTGGCAGGGCAACTGGCAGAAAGGTTTGAGGAAGTGAAAGACGGCTTTGGCTTTTCGTCTCCTGCCCATCCACCGGAACAGGCATTGCGGCTGGCCCTGCAGGATGATTGTAAACCGGTGTTTGTCTCTGATTCCGGGGATAACCCCACGGCTGGTTCCACCGGGGATAATACCACCATCATTCAATTATTGAGTGGTGAGCTGAAACATCTGTCAGAATCCAAAAAGGTGTTGGTGGCAGGGATCTATGATGATGCCGCCTATCAGATATGTCAAGCCAGTGGGGGAGATGTGATCACGCTTAGTGTGGGTGGGAGGTATGATGATAAATACTCCCAACCGGTGGAACTGACGGGCAGGGTGACAAAGCACGTGGCAAGCTTTGGTCCCTTTGGCAGTGGGCTTGTCCTTTTTGATGCCGGTAGTTTTGACTTGATCATCACTTCCCGGCATATCGGCTTTACGGGAGTGGATATGTTTGAGGCACTGGATATTGATTATCTGAATAAAGATGTGATAGTGGTCAAGCTGGGGTATTTGACCCCTGATTTTAAGGAGATTGCGGCAAAATCCTACCTGGCACTATCGCGGGGCTGTACGGATGAGGTGTTGACAAGGCTGGAATATAGCGCAAGTTATGAGCTCTTGTAGGGGATTGGCCCTAATTGATGAGTTAATCATGCTTTTTGTGCTGGCTCCAATGTCACTCGAATGAATAATCTTCCCCTCATGCCGCCTTCCTTGCCTATGAGATGTGGTTGCGATGTGGTTGCGCCTCCCAGCAAACCGCTGGGTATCGCAACGGCATCGCAAGGGCATCTAATAGGGAACCAGGCAGGAAGGCTTGACCGAGATAGGGCAACATAGTCAAGAGGTGTAGTCAGGTTAAATGATTTTTGCAGTTTTCAGTGACGGTTCATCCCACAAAACCACAAATTATCAAAAAACCATTTGACAGATTTGCCTGTTTCAAATCTTATGCACTTCACTGTAAAAATATTGAATTACCGTGTAGCACAAGTCCCAGATTTTGCAGGGACTTATAGTTCTTTTAAGGAGGAACGATGTTATCCTTTAACCAGGGTACTCGTGAGAGTATCGTGGTGGCATGGGATTATATTCCCGTGCCCCGTCTAACTTACAACCATGCACAAAATGCACACCATTTTGGTGGCAAGGGCCATTCTGCCTTTGATATCAGTGGGGCATTTATGTGTAAAATGTGGAGGAACCAGTGAGTAAATCCGATAATCGTATCCGGATAAAATTGAAAGCTTACGACCACCGTCTCCTTGATCAATCCGTGGGAGAGATCGTGAAGAGCACACGTGGCACCGGTGCCAAGGTAGTTGGCCCCATTCCGTTGCCTACCGCGAGGTCTTTGTACACGATTCTTCGCTCCCCTCATGTGGATAAGAAATCCCAGGACCAGTTTCAGATGTTGGTTCACAAAAGACTGATCGACATTATGAACCCCACCCAGCAGACTACTAATGCACTCAAAAAGCTGAATCTGCCCGCAGGGGTACATGTGGAGATCAAGGCCAATGTGAGGAACTGATTATGTTGGGATTGATTGGAAAGAAGATTGGTATGACCCAGGTGTTTGATGAAAACGGCAGGGTGATTCCCGTAACCGTATTGAAGGTGGGCCCTTGCAGGATAGTATCCAAATGCCAAGAGGACACTCATGGCTATGATGCGCTTCAACTGGGTTTTGAAGAGATAAGCGAGAAAAACAGCACGCGTCCTTTGACTGGTCATTTCAAAAAGAATGGCAGTCCCATATATCGTTACCTGAGAGAATTCCGTCCTTTTTATGGGCAGAAGATATCTGATTATGAGATTGGTGGCGAGCTAAAGGCTGATTATTTTAGCGAAGCAGAACAAGTGACCATCACCTCTCGCTCCAAAGGGCGTGGATTTGCCGGTGTGATGAAGCGTCATGGCTTTCACGGCGCCGAGCAAAGTCACGGCGTGCACGAATCCTTCCGCGGTCCCGGTGCCATTGGCCAGTGTGCCACTCCCGGCCGTGTGATGAAAGGCAAGAAATTACCCGGCAGGATGGGCTTTGATCAGGTAACCCTCAGCCACGTGAAGGTGGTGAAGGTGGATGCAGAGCAAAACCTGATAATGGTGAAAGGCGCCGTTCCGGGTCATCGTAATTCCCTTGTAACTATCTATAAAGAGCAATAAGGGAGAGAGAAGAAATGGTAAAAGCATTAAGATTTGACAGCCAAGGCAAGCAGATAGATGAAGTGGAACTTCCTGCCAGCATTTTTGATGTGGATGTAAACTCCCCCAAGGTGCTCTTGCATGAGGTGGTAACCATGTATCTGGGCAACCAGCGTCAGGGCACGGTGCAAAAGAAAAGCCGTGGCATGGTGTCTGGCAGCACGAAAAAGCTGTTTAAGCAAAAAGGAACTGGCAACGCCCGTATGGGCTCCCGCCGTTCTCCCATCCGCGTGCATGGTGGCATCGCATTTGCCATCCTGCCCAAGGATTGGTATCGCCGCATTCCGCGCACCAAGAAACGCCTTGCCATCAAGGTGGCGCTTACAGACCGCGCCCGTGAAGGCCGTGTGTTCATCGTGGAATCGCTGGACTTTGACAAACCCAACACCAAGGGCGCCATAGAGCTTTTGGGCAAGATCATCCCTGAAAAGGGACGCAAGCTGGTGGTAACCGATGGTCACCACATCCCCACAGTAAAGTCTTTCACCAACATTCCTGGTGTGATGACAGACCGTGCGGACAGCCTGCATGCTTATGAGATCCTGAAGAGCCACTATGTGCTCCTCACGATGGATGCCCTCAGTAAAGTGGAGGAGGTATTCAGCTCATGATCCATCCGCGCAATATTATAATAGCCCCCATCATCACCGAAAAGAGCAGCTATCAGATAGGCTCAAATAACACATATACCTTCAAGGTGAGCATGAACGCCAACAAGATTGAGATCAAAAAGGCTATCGAACATGTGTTTGCCGTGAAAGTGTTGGCAGTGAACACGGTGCGTATGATGGGCAAGCCGAAACGCTTGGGCCGTTACAACGGCAAGCGTCCGGATTGGAAGAAAGCCATAGTAACCCTTCGCGAAGGCGACAAGATCGCCGATTTTGAATCCTAAGAGGTAAAAAATGGGAGTTAAGAAATACAAACCAACCACCCCCAGCCTGCGCTTTCGCATCGGTTATACCTTTGAAGAGATCACCACAGACAAGCCGGAAAAATCCCTGCTGCGCCCGATCCGTAAAACCGGCGGACGCAACAACCAGGGACGTATCACCTCCCGCCATCGCGGCGGAGGCCATCGCCGTCACTATCGTGTGATCGATTTTAAGCGCAACAAACACGGCATTCCCGCCAAAGTTGCATCCATTGAATACGATCCCAACCGCACGGCACGTATTGCGCTTTTGCACTATGTGGATGGTGAAAAGCGTTATATCATCGCTCCGGAAGGTTTGAGCGTTGGCAGCATGGTGATGAGCGGCCCCGATGCCGAGATTGCCGTTGGAAACGCCCTGCCCCTGGATAAGATCCCATTGGGCAGCACCATTCATAATATAGAGCTCAAGAGCGGCAGAGGCGGTCAGATCGCCCGCAGCGCCGGTTCTTATGGCCAATTGGTAGCCAAGGATGGCAATTATGTGCACGTGAAGATGCCTTCAAACGATGTGCACCTGATCCGCAAGGAATGCCTTGCCACCATCGGTGCCGTGGGCAACTCCGATCACAGCCACACACGTCTGGGCAAAGCCGGACGCACCCGCTGGCTGGGGATACGTCCCCGCGTGCGTGGCGTGGCTATGAACCCCGTGGATCACCCTATGGGCGGCGGAGAAGGCAAGAGCACTGGCGGCAGACATCCAGTTTCGCCATGGGGCAAACCCGCCAAGGGCGGCAAGACCCGCAGAGCCAAGAAATATAGTGATAAATACATCGTGAAAGCGGTTAAAAAGAGATAAGGGAGAATAGATAATGGCACGTTCAATTAAAAAAGGACCCTTTGTGGATGGACACCTTGCCAAAAAGGTGGAAGTTCTCAACCTTAGCAACAAGAAAAACGTGATCAAGACTTGGTCGCGCCGCTCTGTGATCCTGCCCTCTTTTATCGGTCACACATTTAGCGTGCACAACGGTCATAAGTTTGTGCCCGTGTATGTGACAGAGAATATGGTGGGACACAAGCTGGGAGAATTTTCCCCCACGCGCACCTACCGCGGTCACAAAGATAAGAAGAAGAAAGGCAGATAAGGGAGAATATAAATGGAAGCAACTGCTCAACTTAAGTTTGCCCGTGGTTCAGCCCGCAAAGCCCGCTTGGTATTGGATACGATCCGTTACAAGAAGGTGGCTGAGGCTCAGAACCTGCTCAAGTTTTCCAAACGACGCTCTGCCAGACTGATCGATAAATTGTTGGAATCCGCCATCGCCAATGCCTTGCAAAAGAACCCCAAAGCTGATTTGAATCAGATGTATGTGACCAAAGCAACGGCAGACGTTGGCCCCCAAATGAAACGCTATCAGCCCCGTGCACAGGGCAGAGCATTTATGATTCGCAAGCCGACTTGTCATATCGCCTTGGAAATCCAAAGCTTGGAATTGGAATAGGAGGAAAATTTGGGACAGAAAATACACCCCATTCTGTATCGCATCGGCGTGAATAAGGATACCGAATCCATCTGGTTTGCCAATGGCTCCACCTATGTGGATTATCTGCAGGAAGATATCAAGATCCGCCCTTATATCCAGAAGCGTTTGGCACAGAAGATGGTATCCACAGTAAAGATATCACGCAAGACAAATTCCATCACCATCGATATCCACACCGCTCGCCCCGGTCTGGTAATCGGTAAGAAAGGTGAAGATATCGAACGTTTGCGCAACGAGCTGAACGTTTTGATCAATAAAAAACGCCCCAATCCCATTGCGGTGGCGATCAACATCGAACCCATAGACAAGATGTGGCTGGATGCCAAGCTTGTGGGGATGGAGATAGCCCGTCAATTGGAAGAACGTGTCTCATTCCGCCGTGCCATGAAGATGGCAATGCGCAACGTGATGAGAGACGGAGCTTTGGGCGTGAAGGTTCAAGTATCCGGACGTTTGGGCGGTGCGGAAATCGCCAGAACCGAACGTTATAAACAGGGTCGCACTCCTCTTCACACTCTGAGAGCAGATATCGATTATGCCATCGTGGAAGCTAATACCACTTATGGGCTGATCGGCATCAAAGTGTGGATTTACAAGGGCGACATCCTGAATTAGGAGATAGAAGATGTTAGCACCCAAAAAGATAAAATATCGCAAAAAGATGAAGGGCAGACGCAATGGCCTCGCCTGGACCGGAAGCAATATTGATTTTGGCGATTATGGCCTGATAGCCCTGGAAGACGCCTTTATCACCAGCCGCCAGATAGAAGCTGCCCGTATCGCCATCACCCGTCATATGAAACGTTTGGGAAAGGTGTGGATTCGCATTTTTCCAGACAAGCCCATCACTTCCAAACCTGCCGAAACCCGCATGGGCAAAGGCAAAGGCTCTCCCGAATATTGGGTGGCAGTGGTGAGGCCCGGGCGCGTACTCTTTGAACTGGATGGCGTAGATGTAAAGGTGGCAAAAGAAGCCATGCGCTTAGCATCACACAAGCTGCCCATCAAGACCAAGATGATAGCCCGTGAAGGAGTGGAATTATGAAGCTGGAAGAATTGCGTGAACTGCATCTTGAAGAGCTAAATAACAGGCTGGAAGAGCTGCGCATAGAGCTCTTTAACCTGCGCTTTCAAAAAGCAAGAAACCTCCTTGACCGTCCTGATAGGATGCGCATTGTGAGAAGAGAAATCGCCCGCATTCACACCATTGTGAAAGAAAATGAGCAAAAGGCAGAGAGGTAAATCGTGGCTCTGAATAGAAAAATGATCAAACAAGGAATCGTCGTCAGCGACAAAAGCGACAAGACCATCGTCGTGCAAGTGCTGCGTCAATTCACCCATCCGCTTTATAAGAAAACTGTGCGTCGCAACAAGAATTTTATGGCGCACGATGAGAATAATGAAGCCAAGGAAGGCGATGTTGTCCAGATAATGGAGCATCGTCCCCTGAGCGCACGTAAACGCTGGATTCTGCATAAGATTGTAGAAAAGAGCAAATAAGGGGTTTTGGAATGATTCAAGCTCAAACTATATTGAATATCGCCGATAACTCCGGTGCCAAGAAAGCCATGTGTATCAAGGTATTGGGTGGCACCAGACGTAAGTATGCCTCTTTGGGTGACGTCATAGTTGTCGCGATCAAATCCGCCTCGTTTGGCGGCAAGGTAAAGAAAGGAACCGTGGAGCGTGCCGTTATCGTGCGTACCTCCAAGGAAGTGCGCCGGCCGGATGGTTCCTATATCCGTTTTGCGGATAATGCTGCCGTGATAATCGACGAAAAGATGGAGCCCAAGGGCACACGTATCTTTGGCCCTGTAGCTCGCGAATTGCGCGATGCAAACTACATGAAGATAGTATCCCTGGCCCCGGAAGTGTTGTAGGAGAAAGAAATGTCAGACAGATTGAAATTCAAGAAAGGTGATTTGGTAATGGTGATCTCCGGTGAGGATAAAGGCAAAAAAGGCCATATCCTAAAGACTTTTCCCAAGAAACATCGCGTGATTGTGGAAAAGGTGAACCTGATCAAAAAGCATTCCAAGCCTTCCCAACGCAATCCCCAGGGTGGGATCATCACCAAGGAAGCACCCATACACGCCTCCAATGTGATGCTCTTTAACGAAAAGCTGAATGCCGTATCCAAGCCCGTGATGCAAGTGCGGGAAGGTGTGCGCATCCGCGTCTGTAAAAAGAGCGGCGACGAGCTGTAAAGGAGCAAGATATGAACCGTTTACAAGAACAGTACCAAAGCCAGGTAGCTCCTGCTTTGCAAAAGCACTTCAACTATAAAAACCCTCATCAGGTGCCACGTATGGTAAAGATCATCGTGAGCATGGGTGTGGGAGAAGCCACGCAAAACAAGGCTTTACTGGATAACGCCGTAAAGGATATCGAGCAGATCACAGGCCGCAAGGCAATCGTGACCCGTGCCCGCAAATCCATCTCAAACTTTAAGCTGCGTGAAGGAATGCCCATCGGCTGCAAAGTAACTTTGCGCGGTGAAGTGATGTATGAATTCTATGATCGTCTCACTTCCATCGTGATCCCCCGTATTCGAGACTTTCGTGGCATCAACACCGATTCCTTTGATGGCCGTGGCAATTTTAGCATGGGCATCAAAGAGCAGACAGTGTTTCCCGAAATCGAATACGACAAAGTGGATACCATCCGTGGGCTCAATATCACCATCGTGACCACAGCCCATACCGATGAAGAAAGCCGCCAGCTGCTCAAGGAATTGGGCATGCCCTTCAAACGTGATGAATAAGGAGATAGTATGGCAAAGAAATCAATGATAATAAAACAACAACGCGAACCTAAGTTCAAAGTAAGAAAATACAACCGCTGCAAAGTTTGTGGAAGGCCTCGTGCTTATATGAGAGACTTTGGCATGTGCCGTCTCTGCTTCCGCAAATATGCGTCTCTGGGTCAGATTCCCGGCGTGACGCGTGCCAGCTGGTAAACCCCAGGTGGAGGAAAGAAATGAGCGTAAGCGATCCGATAGCTGATGCATTGACCAAAATCCGCAATGCATATCGTGCCGGACATCCTCAGGTGATAGTGAATTACAGCGGGCTCACAGAGTCCATTGTGAAATTGCTGGCAGCTGAGAATTTCGTGAATAGCGTCCAAGTTCTCGAAAAAGATCCGGAGCGTAAGATTAATTATAAGCGCATCCTGGTGATTTTGCGATATACAAACACCGGTGAACCGGTGATGCAAAACATCGTGCGTATGTCTAAACCTGGACGCCGAGTCTATGTGAAAGCTGCAAAGCTTCCCAGTGTGTTCAACAACACCGGTTGTGCGATTATCTCCACCTCCAATGGTGTGATGGTAGATCGCGATGCCCGCATTGCAGGCGTCGGTGGTGAATACATCTGCAAGGTTTGGTAGGGAGGATACTAATGTCACGCATTGGAAGAGCCCCCGTCAAATTGGGAGATGTGCAGGTAGATGTGAACAGCACTGGCCTCATGGCTGTAAAAGGAAAGCTGGGAGAATTGAGCTATCAGCTGCAACCCGGCATCACAATCAATATAGAGGAAAATATACTGCATGTGCTTCGTGAGGATGACAGCAAGAGCCAAAGAGCCCTGCACGGGCTGAGCCGCGCCCTCATCCAGAATATGGTGACTGGCGTCAGCGAAGGCTATTTGATCACCCTCCAGGTGATTGGCACCGGTTATTCAGCAGAAAACATTGGTCCTTGGCTGAGACTTAGCCTTGGCTATTCCCATGATATAATGTTGCACGTTCCCGAAGGTATCACAGTGGAAGCAGAAGCAGTACCTCGCTCCAAAACCACACGCAGCGATCTCACCAGCATCATCCGCGTCAAAGGAATTGACAAACAGCTGGTAGGGCACTTTGCCGCAGAGATCAGACGCTGCCGTCCACCCGAAAACTACAAGGGCAAGGGCATCCGTTATCAGGATGAACACGTGCCCATCAA
>JAAYJN010000162.1 GCA_012522935.1 Candidatus Cloacimonadota bacterium
CCCTTTTTCAATTTGGGAAACTACCATCTGTTTGAAGGATTCACTGTAGCGATAAATAACTTTCTTGGGGCCAGTGTCTTTCACTTTTTTCTCCTTATTTTCAGTCCGGAGTTTTCAGGACACCACACCCTGGCCTCTGATCTCTGGCCTCTGACCTCTGCTCGCACTGCGAGCTACCTTCGAGCGCCAGCGAAGCCGCCACCCTGTTCACTGTTCACTTGCTCGCACTGCGAGCCAACATTGTCCTTGACAGGATTTATATCAGTAATTATACTGTATTTAGATTTAGAAGCGTGATATGGATATCACATGATAAATAAGGATAGTATTATAATAATTATACTTAAGACAAAGGAGTATTTAAGACATGACAACTACCGCTTTGTTAAGCATTGGCAATGCTTTAGCCCCGTTTATGGGGATGGGGCAAACTGTGCTTGGCAAGCGGAACCCAAATATGTTTTCATCTTCTCGCGGCAGTTTGCTGCAGAAACTACAGGCATTTTATTATCATCATCGCACAAACATTACTAAACCGCCTGTCAGTTTTATACGGCAAACTCACACGCATTTCACTTGTCATCTTCATAATTCTCACCTGAGGTATTGGAATATAATCAACAGACTCTGATAACCTTATTTACCAATTGATTGCAATATCATATCCAAAACGGACTACGCTTTTGGCATGTGACAGTTGTGTCCAAGTAAAAGCGTATCCACAGCTTACACACATTCTTCACAAGCTCTTTTTAGCTTAATAAGGAGACAAATAATGAAGACAAAAAGATTAATTCTAATGATGCTCCTGGTTTTGGGCAGCTTTGCCATGATGTGGGCTCAACCTACGGGTGATACCTGTGAGGACCCCATCATCCTGAACCTGCCCATAGTGAACCAAGCGTATAACAACGAAGGCTTTGCCAACGACTATACCTCTGGCATGTTCACCGGTCTTGGCAGCACCTATTATGTCGGCGGAAACGACTGGGTTGGTAAAATCACCCTCACCAGCGATAGCTGGCTGAATATCACCATGACCGATCAGCCAGGATATAGCTATCAATATCTGGGCATGTTTTTGGTAAATACCATTCCCAGCGTAGAGTCCCCCGCTCAGGTATTGGCACAGTCACACAGTAGTAATGGACCCTATGAATTGAAAGAATTGTACCTGTCTGCTGGAGATTATTATCTTATCGTAGATAACTGGGCATCTCCATGGGAAATCTATTTCGTACTGAACATTAATACTGATGGACCCCCCACTTATCCTCTTCCTTACACTCAAGATTTCAATAGTGGCACTTCCCTTTCAGCGATTGATTGGCAAGGGGACATGTTAATCGCCGCAAATCATGGTACGAACGGCAGCAATGGTCTTTATCGTAACCTTTACAGTGGTGTTCCCACCACCAATGCTGCAACTCCTCTTATTGGGCCTCTGCCCTCTGATTGGCAGATTATCTTCGATTACAGGTATGTGGCTTATTCAAACTACCCCAATACTCCTATAACCTTGAGCGCTGGAGATAAACTGGAAGTTCAGGTGGGAATTAATGGTGCAGACTATAATACTGTAAGAGAAATCAACCATAACGACCACATTCCCAGCAGCGACTTTGCCAATGTGGTTGTTAATCTTACCGGCTATACTGGCCAAATTGTAAAAGTGAGATTCCTTGCCACAAGAGCTGCAGGTGATTATTACATTGACATTGACAACGTGGTTGTTCGTGAAACCCCCACTGGTGGCTTGCTAACAGTGAGTCCTGATCCCATCGCATTTGGCAACGGATATGTGGGAGTCACTTCCACCAAACAGGTTTCCCTATCCAATACTGGTGTGGCTGATTTGGAAATCACCAATATCGCACTGCAAAACACTACCAACTTCAATATCGCCAACCTGCCCCAGACCTCCTTCACCTTGAGCCCCACTGATCCCCCTGTGACATTCGACGTCACGTTTACCCCCACTGTAGATGGAGAGCTTTCCACACAACTGTTGATTACTTACACGCGTGAGGAAGCTTCCATCAACGTCACAGGAACAGGCGTTCAACCCTTGGAAGGCGAGATTTGCGAATTCCCCTACGTTGTCACCCTGCCTTTGGTAGATTACAATGGAACAACCGAGGGATATGCCAATGACTACACCTCGGCAATGTTCACCGGACTTACCAGCGCCAGCTATGTAAGTGGCAAAGATTGGGTGGCAAAGATCACAGTTCCCACCTTGGGCAACCTGAATATCACCTTGGCTAATCAAGCAGGATATACAAGCAACCAATACATGGGAATGTTTTTGGTAAACACCATCCCCAGCTTGGAAAACCCGGCTGCGGTTTTGGCTCAGGCTTACGGAACAGCGCCTTTCTCCATTGCCGAATACACCGTTACCCCAGGTGACTATTACTTGATTGTGGATAACTGGCCTACCCCTGAAAATGTATATTTCACCCTCAATATCAGTCATATATCTGCCTCTGATCCTCCCAACGCAGCAATCCAGCCATCCCCCGCTGATGGAGCCACAGGCATGAGCGCAACCCCTACCCTGTCTTGGGTCAGCGGTGGCGGCGTGGTGGAAGCATACTATCTGTCTTTGGGAAAGGTAGGTGTTGCTGAGCCAATCTTGGACATCAACAACGGCAACAGCACCAGCTATTCCATAACCACTCCGCTGGATTATGAGACCGAATACTGGTGGAAAGTTATCCCCTGGAACTCTGTAGGCGGATATGCACTGAACCCTGAAACATGGTATTTCACCACCAGAGATAGCCCCATAATTTCCGTACCCTTCTTTGAAGGTTTTGAATCTGGCTACACCAATAATGCATCAGTTCTGGGTAATTGGGAACAGATCGTCGGTCCGGAGTATACCACCCAGTATTGGACTGCCAATAACACCAATACCACTTACAATCGCCCACCCCGCACCGGAGACTGGAATGCCACTCTGAGGTACAATGGAGAATCCACATTGGTGCGTCCCATCCAATTGGAAACTGGAACTGATTATGAGATAGAATTCTATGCCCGCCAGGATACAAATACTTCCACAGCTGCCAAGATAAAGGCAATGCTGGGCAACGCTCCCACTTTGGCGGCACTTACCGAAGAGATCATCCCTCAAACCGGTTTGGTTGGTGGTGATTACCAAAAGTTCAGCGGGATATTCAGCGTTGATACCAGCGGAGTCTATTACATCGGCATCCAAGGTTGGCTAAATATCACTCCGTGGTATATCAGCCTTGATGATATCTCAATTCGAGAAGTAATTAGCGGACCTCCTGCCACGCCTATCCTCGTTTCTCCTATTGATAATGCACAAGATTTACCGATAAACAACATCATCCTCACTTGGCAGCCTGATCTGAATAATGGCGGCGTGCCTGATTTCTACGAAGTGTTCTTGTCTGACGATAGAGATGGTGTCTTTGATGACTACACTCCCATTGAAGTGTTTGATGGCATCACCACCTGTAATCCTCTTACAGATGGCTCTGGCGATATCGAATTTGACTATAGCGAAACTTGGTATTGGACTGTGATCGCCCATCAGTTTGATGATGAAGGTGGTGTGGTTTCCAGCGAACCTGCAGAAATCCACAGATTCACCATTGAACCTGACCCCTCCATCATAATCCCTCACACCCAGAATTTTGGCACTGACAACACCTGGCCCAGAGAATGGACTCAGAGCTATTCAGGTGGCATAACATCAGATCGTTGGTCAAAATCCAACACCAGTAACGCAGGCGGAACGCCTTACGAAATGATGTGTAGCTGGGCAAGTGGCACCGGTATATCGCGTCTGATTACCGCTCCCATCAAAACTCTTGGCATAGATGCTTTTGCACTTAATTTCAAACACTACTACAACGATTACGGCGACGGCGTCACAGGCAAGGTCCAATATAGTCACGACCTGATCAACTGGAACGACACTGGCTGGTCATTTAACGGTGGTTCGGGCAGCTTTATCGCAAGTGAACGAATCCTGATATCCGACCTATCTGCCCCTATCACTTACCTGGCATGGGTGATGGACGGTAACCACTATCAGTTCAACTATTGGTATGTGGATGACGTGGAACTAAGTGAAATCCTGGATCACGACGTGGCAGTAGTAGCCCTCATCAACCCTGTAGGTGATGTGATTGATATGGATGCAGGTACTATCGATATCATAGTAAGGGTGGAAAACATGGGGCTCTATCCGGAAAGCTTCAATGTGGAAATGACCTATGGAACCACCACCATGATTCAACCCGTGAGCAATCTGCAATCTGGCTACACCAATGAAGTGACCTTCCTTGGCGTAACGCCCGTGTTGGGACTGCAGCCGGCAAGCTTCAAAACCCTGTTGTCTACCGATCAAAACCCTGACAATGACGAATATGTAACGCTGCTCTATGGTGCACCTTTGGACGTGGTGGCTTATTCAGATGTTCTCTTCTCCATAGACAATTACGTCACGCCAATGCTCCTCTCCACACTAAAGCTGAATGACCCTCAGGAAATCACAGCATTGGAAGCCCCCAATCTCTTGACCAATAGTCTCTATGCCGCAGATTGGATAGATGGAGGCTGGTGGGGAGCTGAGGCTCATATGGACTGGTGGCACATCAACATTGGAAGCGGTGCCATGACAAACCACGGAACCCACGGGCTGCAGCTGGGCGGTGTGGCATGGGATCCCTTCAATGACATCGTGTATGCCACCGATGGAGAGAACCTCTATACCATGAACAAGGCAACCGGAGCCACAACCCTGATTGGAGCTCTCACCTGGTCTGTCTTTGGAAATCCACTCTCCGATGGAATATTGGTGAGTCTTGCCTTCGACAATAACACTCAAAAGCTCTATGGATTGGACGTGCATCACGATGCCGTATTCGAGATCAATCCGCAGACTCTGGATTGTGCCGCTCTCGGCTTTACCATCGGTTGGGATCTCAATTATGCTCAGGATATGGCGTTTGATCAGGATACCGGATTGCTGTATGTGGCCGCATGCACGCATACTGATGGAATGCTGTTGTTGGTGAATACCCACACTGCACACACCTTCCCCGATGATACAGAACAATACATGGGAGAAGGTTATCTGATCGATTCCTTCATCAACGAAGCAGAGCTGGATGGCTTTATCATCCCCTACGGCTACCAGTTTGGCATACCGACAAACCTCAACATTGCCGCAGACGGAACCCTGAGCTGGGACGATGTGGCCGCACACTTCTACAAGATCTATAGTTCCACAGACCCCTACTCTGGATTCACCTTTGCAGGATCCACAACCGGCACCAGCTGGCTGGATCCGGATTTTGAGCTGAACGACAAGATGTTCTACCGTGTCACTTCCGCGGATTATTTCCGAGCCGGGCAACAGCTCAATTTCCCCGCTACCTTCAATAATATCCACTCTTTGAAAAAGGAAAACATTCTGAACCCTGACAATCTACCATCCAAACCTGGACATATGAAACCAATGAATCAATCCAGCATGGAGAAGAAGGTCAAATAAGTATCACTTCCGTGACAAAAACCCCCGGCATTACGCTGGGGGTTTTTTTGATGCCGGGGGAATTTGCTTCGCCAGAGGGAAGGCATTCGCTGCTTCTTTCCCTGTTGATGCGGTTGTGATGCCGTTGTGATACCCAGCGTTTTGCTAGCTGGATAGTTTAATAAAAGCCGACTAAAGTTAGCGAAACACCCGGCTAAAGAGGCTGTGAATAAAGCGGCATCGCCTATTTTCAACTAAGCAGTGCATTAATTCTATCTTGGTGATGAGAGCCAATTTTTTGCTATACTGATCCGTAAATTGGGCTAAAACGCCAAAAATAACGC
>JAAYJN010000014.1 GCA_012522935.1 Candidatus Cloacimonadota bacterium
TATGCCAAGTACTCAAATTCTGCCTTCAAAGGGTTACCCACTATAATACATCACCTTATAAAGATGATTTGATCGATCCATGGCAAATGAAAATAAGGCTGATTTAAAAAATGGGGGAATGCCAATCCGTTTTCCCTCTTGACAAAAACCCCCTTGCTCCGGCAGTGTAAATAGTTATCCTGTATATAGAAACTAAAGAGGAGAGATAGACAATGGCATTGTTATTGAAAACCACCCGCTTTGTGGAATCACAGATTGACACCTTTTTGGATGTGGTGAGCGATTCTGCAATGCTATTTCAATTGGGGACAGAGGATTACCTCTTTGGCCGCATCGAGCAATTTGAAGAGAGGCTCAGCCAGGTGAGGGAGCTGGAAAAAAAAGCAGATGACCTCAGAATCACCGTTGAACGCTATCTTTACGAACGCACCCTGATTCCGGAAAACAGGGGTGATGTGTTGGCAATCTTGGAAAACACCGATGAGGTGGTGGACAACATCAAGGAAACCCTCATGCAATTTTCCATTGAAATGCCCGAAATACCAGAGCTCACCAACGATCTGTGGCTGCAGACGGCACGCGCTTCCGTGGCAGCCGTGGAACAGATGGTGATGGCTGTGCGCAGTTTCTTCAGAGACCTTGCTGCGGTGAATAACTATATCCACAAGGTGTATTTCTTTGAACGGGAAGCAGATCACGTGGGCGAAAAGCTGCGCCGCCAGATCTTTGACCTTCCCATAGATTTGGCTCACAAAAGCCAATTACGTTACTTTGCCATTCATACCGAAAGAATCTCGGATTATGCCCAAACAGTGTGTGACCGCCTGGCTATTTACACCATCAAACGTCAGCTATAAATGATCTTTATCTATCTCTTAAGCGGTCTTTTCCTTGGCTTTGGCCAGGGCGCAAACGCACTCAGCAATATCTTTGGCACAGCGGTGGAAACGCGGATGATCACATTCCGCAAAGCCGCCTTAATTGCCTCGATATTCATCGTCTTGGGTGCGGTGATAGAAGGGTCTGGTCCATCCGGAACCTTGGGACGCTTGGGCAGTATAGACGCTCTGGGAGGGGCATTTACCGTTTCCTTAGCTGCGGCAGCCGCCATCTTTGTGAATGTGAGGATGGGCATCCCCGTATCCTCCTCTCAAACCATCGTGGGCGCCATCATCGGATGGAATGTCTTTTCTGGCAGGCTCACTGATCTGCACAGCATAGCCATCATCGGCGGCTCCTGGGTGGGTTCCTTCCTGCTTGCCGCCGGCATCGCCGCCCTGCTGTTTTATGCATTCCAATACTGGATCAACCACAGCAAAATGCATCTTTTGGTGCAGGACCTGGTGGTAAGATATGCCATTGTGATAGTGGGCGCCTTTGGCGCTTACTCCTTGGGAGCCAATAACATCGCCAACGTGGTGGGCGTGTTTGTACACGTGTCCCCCTTCAAGGATCTCAATCTCTTTGGCATCTTCCAGTTTGACGGTGTGCAACAGCTTTACATCCTGGGCTCTCTTTCCATCGTGGCAGGCATTTACACCTATTCCCGCAGGGTAATCCGCACCGTGGGCAAAGACCTCTTCGAGCTCTCCCCCGTGACGGCATTGGTGGCGATTTTGGCAGAAGCCATCATGCTTTTCCTCTTTTCATCCCAAGCCTTGCACCGCTTCTTTCTGAAAGCGGGCATTCCGCCAATCCCCCTGGTGCCGGTCTCTTCCGCCAATGGCATCATCGGAGCCATCATGGGCATTGCCCTTGCCAAAGGAGGCAAAAACATACGCTTCAACGTGTTGGGGCGCATCTCCCTGGCATGGATCACCGCCCCGCTCATGGCTTTCCTCTTCTCTTTTGTAGCCCTTTTTATAGTGCAAAATGTGTTTGAACAGACCGTACGCCAGCCCGTGATCTACACCTTCAACCGCATTACCGTGGAAGAAATAAAAGAACAGGGCTTTGATACCGCCGCCCTTGCCACCGTAAACGGACGCAGCTTTGATAGCGAACAATCCCTCTATAAAGAGCTGAAGGCACAAAACCTGTATGACCGTCAACAACTGATGGATATCATCGCCATCACTCAAGAATATCCCATGCAGGTAAATACCGCAGCCCTGCGCCTCAAAGGCCTGCATAAAGGCTTCACGCCCCAACAGTGGAAAGCCCTGCAACAGCTGGATGAACATACCTTTACCCACAAATGGCAGCTCAAACAAACATTGGCCGAAGACGAATCCTGGAGCACCATTGCCAAACCCGGCACAGAGCTGGAGAAGAGCTATAACAGCAAGATTGAAAGCACGTTGGAATTGCTTTACAAATCATTTTACTACACCCCAAAAAAGAATAAATAACGACAAACGGAGATTAGCCTAAATTGCCAAGTTTTATCGACTTTTTCCTCAAGATACTACCCCTCTTTCTCGCCTTCTTTGTGGGCATCGGTGCCAAAGCCCTACGCCTGCTTTCCAAGGAAGATGCCCCCGTACTGCTCAGATTCGTGCTCTCGGTCTCTTTACCCGCCATCGTGATTCTTTCCATCAGCCGGCTGCAGCTGAGTTTTGACCTCTTTCTGATTCCGCTCTCTGCTGTAATCATCGTATTTATCACCTATTTTATTGCCAGCTTTATGGGCAAACAATTGAAGCTCCCCAAAGCCACTTACGGTTCCTTTTTGGTGGGGGCAATGGTGATGAATTCTGCTTTTGCCCTGCCTTTCTTTAGCATCTATCAAGATGGCGCCGGATTGGCTTTGGCATCCTTTTTTGATATCGGAAACAGCTTTCTGATTTTCACCTTCATCTATCTACAGGCCATCAAGTATGGAGACAAGGCACATACAGACAAGATTGAATGGAAAAAATTTGCCAAGCTGCCACCGCTGTGGGCTCTGGCTGTTGCCCTTGTGATCAAAGGTTTAAGGCTTGAATTAGCGCCGGTAACAATGGACTTTCTCACCCTGCTCTCAAACCCCACCGCTCCGCTGGTGATGATAGCTTTGGGATTGTATTTTGAACCGCAGGTAAAGCAACTTGTTCCCGCTCTGGTGGCGGTGCTCATCCGCAATGGAATTGGCTTGGCAATTGGCTTTGCCCTGGCTGCTATCTTCGGTTTGGAGGGGCTGAACCGCACGGTGGTGATCACCTGTTCCGCTCTGCCCATCGGCTTTAATACGCTGATGTTTGCCGAGATGGAAAATATGGATAGGGAATTTGCCGCCACGGAGGTATCCATCTCGCTGATTGTGGCGCTGTTCCTCATCCCTTATTTGATGTGGATTACGTAAATATAAGTAGAAATATTGCTTTGATTAAAAAACGACTCTGTATCCCCTGGCTTTACCTGGGGGTACGAGAGCGATATCCGCGGATAAGATACGGGCTTAAAGCCGACTAAAGTCAGCGAAACGACCGGCTAAAGCCAATGTTACCAAGTAGTTACAGTCTTACTCTTTCCCTGTCCCCAAGCACGCGCAGCGTGTCCCCTGTTCACTGTCCACTGTCCCCTGATCCCTGGCCGCGCCCATAAACCACCCTTGTCTCTCCCTTGTCTCTCCCTTGTCGAGACAAGGGAGAGACAAGGGTGGTTAACAGGCAAGAAGGGGGAAATTAACTAAGTTTTATATGCCAAGTTTCTGGCAGGCATGGTGGGCGGCATCCTGATGGGCAGTTTTTTTGGTGTTGCCTTTACCGCTGCCCAATACATTTCCTGCGTGCCTCACCTCTACGATGAAGGTCTTGTTGTGTTCCGGACCTTCCTCCGCCACGGTCACATAGGTTGGCGGTTCCTGGTTTTGGCTTTGCATATATTCCTGCAGCATGCTCTTATAATTCACCAGTTCATTGCGAGTTACGGTGGATTCATAGTCTTTGAGCACGTGATTGCGAATAAAGCGCGTGGTGCTGGCCAGCCCGCTATCCAGATAGATGGCACAGATGAGGGCTTCCATGGTATCGCTGAGGATGGATGGTTTTTTGGAGCCGCCGGAGCTGGCTTCCTCCGGGCTCAAAAGCAGGTATTTGCCCAATTCCAGATTATTTGCCTTCAGGGTGAGGTAGGTTTCGGATACGATCTTGGATTTCAGCTTGCTCAGCTTGCCTTCCTGTTCGTCCGGATGGCGGCTAAACAGTTCTTTTGATACCACAAAGCCAAGGATGGAATCCCCCAAAAACTCCATGCGTTCAAAAGGGGATGGGCTGTGGTGATCGTCTATTCTGCGGCGCAAATATGATTTGTGGGTGAGGGCTGCCCGCAGGAGGGATTTGTCGTGAAAGGTATAGTCAATCCGTTTTTGCAGCTGTCCCAAGTTCTTTTCCCACTTGGGATAAAGCTCGCTCACGCGCTTGCCGCCGATATATTCAGCTATGCGCTGGATTATCCTTTTTATGCCGGTTTTCTCCCCAGAGCCGCCGGCAGGGGCGCTTGGTGGGTTCTTATCCATAGTGTTATTTAGCTATAGCGTCTGATTACGATGGCAGAGTTGTGTCCGCCAAAGCCCAGGGAGTTTGAAAGACAGGCATCCACCTTCTGCTCTATCGCCTTGTGGGGCACATAGTTCAAATCGCAGAGGGGATCAGGGTTATCAAGGTTTATTGTGGGATGGATGATGCCGGTTTGAATGGTTTTCACACACACAATTGCTTCGATGGCGGCTGCAGCACCCAACATATGCCCCACCATGGATTTGGAGGAGCTGATCTTCACCTCGTAGGCATAATCGCCAAACACGGTCTTGATGGATTGCGTTTCGCCTTTGTCGTTGAGCGGTGTGGAAGTGCCGTGGGCGTTGATATATTGGATATCAGTGGTGGTGAGTCCGGCATCGCTGATAGCGACACGCATGGCGCGTGCACTGCCGCTGCCATCTTCTGTGGGAGCGGTGATATGGAAGGCATCATCTGTGGCGCCAAAGCCTGCCAATTCGGCATAGATCTTGGCTCCACGCGCCTTGGCATGCTCCAGCTCTTCCAATACCAAAAAGGCAGAACCTTCGCTCATCACAAAGCCATCACGCTCGCTATCGAAGGGGCGGGAGGCTCCCTGGGGATCGTCGTTGCGGGTGGAAAGCGCACGCATGGCACAGAATCCGCCCACTGCCAAAGGAGTTACGGCTCCTTCGGTTCCGCCGCTCACGATGATATCCGCATCTCCATATTGGATGGTGCGCATGGCGGTTCCCAGGGCATGGTTGGCACTGGCGCAAGCGCTCATCACGCTAAAGTTTGGACCTTGAAAGTTGTTTTCAATGGCTATGTGTGCGGCGGCTATATTGCCTATCATTTTGGGGATAAAGAAGGGGCTGATGCGGCGTGGACCCTTGGTGTGGGCCTTGTAGCATTCTTCTTCAAATGTTTCGATTCCGCCTATGCCTACTCCGGTGATTACTCCCACGCGCTCCGGATCAAATCCTTCCAAACCTGCATCGGCAATGGCTTCCCTTGATGCTACGAGCGCAAATTGGGTATAGATATCCAGTTTGCGCGCTTCTTTGGGATCGAAATGCTCTTCAGGTTTGAAGTCTTTTACCTGGGCTGCGATCTGGGTGGGTAATTCGGATGGATCAAAACGGGTGATGGTATCAATACCGCTTACACCTTTGACGAGGTTTTCCCAAGTCTCTTCCAAGGTATTTCCCACTGGGGTGATGGCACCCATTCCTGTAATAACAACTCTTCTTTTCATAATGGTTTACCTCATTTAGTTTAAGAGAATAATAGGATTTGCATTCATCTGAAACTTGGGGATGCCAAAGCTCAGATCAAGGCAAAACAAAAAAATGGGAACAATCCTCATGGATGGTGCCATCAGGATTGTTCCACCTTTGGGTTTAACCCAGCTTTTCTTTCAGATAATCGATGGCAGCGCCGACGGTGCGGAGCTTTTCCTGGTCTTCATCAGGAATGGTGAGGCCAAACTTATCTTCAAACGCCATTACCAGCTCGACCTGATCCAGGGAGTCGGCACGGAGATCGTCGATGAAATTGGCTTCAGGAGTGATTTCAGATTCCTGAACGTTCAGTTGTTCCATTACGATTTCTTTGACTGTGGCTTCAATATCCATTGTTCCTCCTATAGTTATTGAAGTGTTGTTTTTGTATTTTATACAAGGGATTAACCCCCAATGTACTTAGTGCATGGTGAGGCCGCCATCGATGGCGATGGTCTGGCCGGTGATATAAGAACTTTGCTCTGATGCCAAAAAGAGGCACAGCTTTGCCACATCCTGTGGCGTGCCCATCTTGGCAAGGGGAATGGCTTTGGAATATGCTGCCACCACGTCTTCCGGCAGTGAAGCCGTCATCTCGGTTTCGATGAAGCCGGGGGCGATGGAATTCACCCTCACATTGCGGGCGGCAAATTCCTTGGCACAGCTCTTGCCAAAGGCTATCAATCCACCCTTGGAGGCGGCATAATTTGCCTGGCCGGCATTGCCCATCAGCCCAATCACACTCGCTACATTGATGATGCTGCCTTTGCGGGCTTTCATCATGATTTTAAAAACCTTTTGCGTGCAGATAAAGCTGCCCTTGAGGTTGATATCCAATACCAGCTGCCAATCCTCTTCCTTCATCCTCAGCATGAGGTTGTCTCGGGTGACGCCGGCATTGTTGATCAATACATCAATGGAGCCGTGTTCGGAGACGATCTGGGCAAAGAGGGCTTCGATGCCGTCTGCATCCACCACGTTGCCGGTATAGCCCCAGGCCTGATGGCCGGCAGAGCGCAGCTGTTGCACGGCTGATTCCACCGCCTCAGCGGCGATATCCATCACCATCACCTTGGCGCCGGTCCGGGCAAATTCTTCTGCAATGGCAAAGCCTATTCCGCGGGCGGAACCGGTGATTACCACCACTTTATCTTTCAAATCTGTATACATCTTTTATCCTCGCAAATTGGCGTCCCAGTTTAGCGGAGCGCTTCCACCAGGGCATCCAGTTCTTCAAGTTTGTCCAAGTTCCAGATCTGCACATCTTTGTCAATATTCTTGATCATCCCGCTCAATACTTTCTGGGGACCAAATTCCACAAAACGCTGCACGCCCTCTTCTATCATGTATTGGACGCTCTCCACCCAACGCACGGGGGAGATGATCTGGCGCTCCAGTTTGTATCTGTTTTCCGCTCCGGAAAGCGCAGGGGCGGCATCCAGATTGGAAACCACCGGCACCGTTCCATCAGAAAAAGGCACGGCTTCCATCTCTGCGGAAAGCCAGCCGGTGGCGCTTTCGATCAGAGGGGTGTGAAAGGGTCCGCCCACAGTGAGGGGCAATACCCGCTTGGCGCCTTTGGCTTTGAGGAGTTCGCTGGCCTTTGCCACGCCCTCTTCGGTGCCAGAAATCACAGTCTGGATGGGGGTATTAAAATTAACAGCCATCACCAGGCTGGTGCGGGCTACTTCGGCACACACCTGGCTCACCACGGCGGCTTCCAAGCCCAGAACAGCTGCCATCGCGAAAGGCACGCCAGCGTTGGCTTTGATCATAAATTCTCCACGCTTGTGCACCAGGTGCATGGCGTCTTGCCAGGTAAGCATGCCGGCAGCCACCAAGGCGGTGAATTCGCCCAAGGAATGGCCTGCCACAAAGTCTGGCTTCAGCTGGCATTTTGCCTCAAAAGCCTTGAGGGCGCAGATGCTGTGGAATAAGATTGCCGGCTGGGTAAAGCGAGTTTCCTTCAGCGCCTCCTCCGGACCTTCGCTAATAATCTGGCGCAATTGGCTGTTATGAGATTCATCAAAGGAATCCAACACAGCGGCAAATTCTGGAAATTTGGCAATATAATCCGCTGCCATTCCTACATATTGAGCACCTTGACCGGGAAAAACAAAAGCTGTTTTCATGATATTCCTCCTAATATCTTAGCAGCACGGAACCCCAGGTGAGCCCCGCACCAAATGAAGTGAGCATCAAGATATCGCCGCGGCGTATCTTATTATTACGGATGGCCTCATCAGCGGCAAGGGGGATGGTGGCGGAAGAGGTGTTTCCGTATTTCTCTATATTTACTATCACTTTGCTCATCGGTACTTTAAGCTTGCTTGCCAAACCCTCGATGATGCGCAGATTGGCTTGATGGGGAATCACCCAATCCACGTCCTCTGCAGTCATCTTGTTGCGTTTCAAAAGTTCCATGGTAGAGGCATACATCGAACGGATGGCACTTTTGAAGATCTTATTACCCTCCATATACACGGTGTGAAGGTTTTGATCCACAGTCTCATGGGATGCAGGCTGACGCGAGCCTCCCGCGGCTTGAATCAGGAGATCTCCCATGCTGCCATCGGCATCTATCAGCGTATCCATGATATGGGAGATATCGGAAGACTCTGCACGGGATACAATGGTGGCTCCAGCTCCATCACCAAAGAGCACGCAGGTATTGCGGTCTTCCCAATTGGTGATCTTGGAGAGCACGTCCACACCTATTACCAACACATGGTTTTTCGTTCCGTTTTCCACATATTGCTTTGCCATATCCAGGGCATACACAAAGCCCGTGCAGCCAGCGGAGATATCAAAAGCCGGAACGTGGTTTAGCCCCAGCTTGTGCTGTACAATGCAGGCGGTGGAAGGAAAGGCATGATCTCCCGTGACGGTGGCAGCGATGATGAGATCAATCTCTTTGAATCTCACCTGAGATGCCTGGATGGCGTTGAGCGCAGCCTGATATGCCAGATCACTGGCTGCCTCTGTTTCAGAGCAATGATGGCGCTCAAACATACCCGTACGGGTGCGGATCCACTCGTCTGTGGTATCCACAATCTTTTCCAGATCAAAGTTGTTCACTATTTTGGCAGGGGCATGGCTGCCGAAACTCGATAATTTGGCACGATAAAGAGACATTATTGCAACCTCTCAAAATACTCTTTGCTGTGTGAAACAAAGCCGGAACGGGCAATACGGGCAGCAGCCCGGATGGCATTTTTGATGGCTTTGGCGTTGCTGCGTCCATGAGACACAATGCTGTTGCCATTCAGCCCCACCAAGAGGGCGCCGCCATACTCCGTGTGGTCCAGCTTCTTTTTTAGATAGGAATACACCGGATAAGACAGGAGGGCACCAAACTTGGCAACCCAATCCTTGCTGAATTGTTCCTTTAGCAAATCGAAGATGCTAAGTACTGCACCTTCCACGGTTTTGAGCATCACATTACCTACAAAGCCATCACAAACTACCACTTCCGTGATGCCACGCAAGACATCCTTACCCTCCAGATTTCCGATAAAATTGAGGTCTTCAGCCTTTGATAACAGCTGGTAAGCTTCCCTGCTCACAGAATTGCCCTTCGCACTTTCTTCGCCGATATTGAGCAGGGATATACGCGGGTTTTCCGTATCAAAGAAATGCTTGTAATAGATACTGCCCAACTGGGCGAATTGCAACAGATTCTTCGCATCACAATCCACATTGGCACCCACATCCAGAATGATCTCATGCTGTAATTGGGTGGGAAAGGTGATGGCGATGGCAGGACGCGACACGCCGGGGATGCGCCCATACACCAAGAGGGATGCAGCCATGAAGGCACCGGTATTACCAGCACTCACCACAGCATCAGCCATGCCTTGCTGATGCAGCTCGATGGCTTTGCGCATTGAGGAATCACGCTTTGTTCTCACGGCAACGGCGGGGTTTTCATCCATGCTGATGCGCTGTGAGGCATGAACTATCTTCACGCGCTGTGCATCAAAAAAAAACTTGGCCAGCTCAGGTTGAAGCTTCTCTTCATCACCCACAAGGAGCACTTCGTCACACACTTCTTCCTTGATGGCCAATACAGCGCCTTCGATCTCGGGAAACGGTGCCCGATCGCTGCCAAAGGCGTCTACGGCAATGCGCACTCTACTCCTTAATCGCTAAGATCTGCTTTCCGTTGTAAGTGCCACACTTTTCACAAACGTGGTGAGGACGCTTGGGCTCGCCACATTTGCCACAAATTGCAACTGCCGGCAGGGCAAGTGCATCGTGACTGCGACGTTTATTCCGCCGTGTCTTTGAGGTCTTTTTCTTGGGAACGGCCATTATATTCTCCTTGATATTAACACTTTATAATTTATCTGCCGGGGCTCCACAAGGGCTTCCCCAGGCTACTTGAAATACCGCATCAATGCCGCTTGTCAAGATGTAACTTTGGGCAGCAAAACGCTATAAGTCCAGTAAAAAGAACAAACTCTGGGAGGTCGGCTTTTTTGTCAATATAAATCGGGTTTCAGCTTTTCCACCCACTCTCTTTCCAGCCCCGGCTCTTTTCACTTGGCTGATACCATCCCTCTATAATACATAGGGAAACGCGGGATTAAATGCCGCAATACCATTCATGGTGCGCCCATAATAAACCCCACGGTATGACGATACAAAAAGGTTATAATATTTGAGGTCAAACACTTGTTGCTGCCGCTCTGAAAATGTTTTTGTATCCCCTGATATTGGTCACTCATAATGGGGGAACACACTTTGGGATATGCCTTCAATCTGGCTTGATTAATGTATCAGGGGGGATTGCATCACCACACAAAAAATGAGGACAAAAAAAATGGCTCCGGAAGAGGGATTTGAACCCCCGGCCTAGTGGTTAACAGCCACCCGCTCTACCGCTGAGCTATTCCGGAACGCATTCTTTGGTGCAAGCTCTTTGAGCCGCCCTTTTCTGTCAATAGTTTTGTTTGGTATGTGCCCTATTTATGTGCTAAACGTCGTATCAGGGCAGTTGTATTAAAATAGCGGGAGGCAATGCCCAGCGTATGTCACAGGGCTTTGCCTCCACTAATCATCTTGTTTATTTCATCATGATCATCTTGCGGGAGGAGGTGTATGTACCGCTCTTCATCCTGTAATAATACACGCCGCTGGCAGCCTGATTGCCATTGTCGTCTTTGCCGTTCCACACCAGGCTGTGTTCACCGGCGGGCAGGTCGCTATTGTGCAGTTGGCTCACCTTTTGACCCTTTTGGTTGTAGATGCTGATCTCTACGGGAGCTTTGTGTTCCAGGCTAAAGCTGATGGTGGTGCTGGGATTGAAGGGGTTGGGATAGTTGCCAATCAAACCGGTGCCGATGGCAGGAACCACAGGATCATCCGCAGGAGTGGCCTGGTAGATGTTTCCACCGCGGTTGTAGGTGCCCAGATAGCAATACCAGAGATAGCTCTGGGCGGGGCGTTTGATATCGATCACATAGTATCCGGTATCGTTGGGAATCACGATATCAATGTCATTATCCAGATCGATATCGGAGAGTGCAGCAGATACCTTGAGGTTGCCGCCGATGGTGATGGGGAAATTGGGGGATTGGGTGCCATCAGCTCTCACGCTGTGCAGCCTGCCATTGGTATCACCAAAGATCACTCCGGCATAGGCATCACCGTCAAACTTTGCCACCACGGGGGTGCATTCCACTGCTTGGTTCACACTCACCGGTGTATTGGGAAGGTCTGTGCCATCAGGATTCAAGAAATACACAGCGCCGGAATTGGAAATCACGATAATCTCTTTTTGACCATTGGAATTGACGTCTGCCACCACGGCTCCCGTTTTGATAGGACCATCAGCACTCTTTTGGAACAACTGGTTGCCATTATGCTTGTAAGCAACGATCTGCCCAGTGCTGGTGGTAACGATGATTTCCGGATAGGGATCGGAATCCAGATTGGCAATGGTGATGGGATTGGGAGAACCGCCCGGCATGGTAATGGGGAAGCCGGCGATATTTTCACCGCTGCGGCTATCCAGCGCATGCAGCTGGCCATTGAGGGTGGCTACTATGATCTCGTTAAAACCGTCATTATTGAGGTCTGCCACGGCAGGGGGTCCCAACAGGGCTCCACCCACGGAGACGGGAAAGTTTGGATAGTGGTTTCCGCTTGTATCCAACACCACCACGCTGCCATTTTGAGTATTGGCTATCAGCTGATGATTGGAATCTTTTGCCAAAGAGGCTATCACCACGCCATTTCTCAGGCTTCCACCGGCGGGAACGCTAAAGAGTATTTCCGCATTTTGGTTGAAAAGGGTGATGGTATTATTTTGCAGACAGGCGGCAAATTCCTTGATGCCGTCGTTGTTTACATCGCTCATGGCGATGGAGCCAACCACGTTTGAACCCAGGTTGAGGGGAAAGCCTGCCAGCTGGCTGCCATCAGGCTTGAGGATATTCACGTTGCCCACGTGATCGCTGAATACAATCTCACGCTGGGGATCGTTATCCAGATTCATGATGATGGGGCTGGAATTGGCTGCTCCGCCCACATTCACTGGCCATCCAGCCTGCACGTTGGAGAGGCTCACGTTAAAGGGCAGTGTTTTGGTAAAGGGAACGTCGCTGTTTTGGTTGGCGGTCACGGTCAGTTCAAAGGGAATCGGCTCGGAGGGAAGTCCGGCAATGGTCTCAAACACAAAAGGTTCGCTGTTGTTCCACATGGTGCTACCGGGGGAAAGATTGCCAAAACTGGCGGTATTACTGGATACGGTTACTCCGGGATAGTTGCTGGATAGCACTGCCTGCACGCCGGTTGCCGGTTGCCAGGCAAGCCCTGTATAGGGATCCAAAAAGTTGTTCAAAGAAAGTCTCAGTTTAATGGATTCGCCAGGATTGGGGATTCCGTCTCCGTCTCCGGCCAGTTCTTCGATATTAGTGTCTTCGATAGTCACATACGGGATTTTGTCATACATCGTGGCGGCATAGGCATTGATTCTGCCTGCGCCCAGTTTATCCACGTGACCGGGATTGAGCTCATAGATATAATCAGAGGTCATTTTGAGGCGTTGAGTAAGCTGAGCCGGGGTCATATTGGGATGCAGAGCCTTCACCAGAGCTGCCACTCCGGCAGCCACGGGGGATGCCATCGAGGTGCCGCTAAGCGCTTCATAGCTATTGCCGGCGATGATGGTGGACATAATGGATACGCCCGGTGCACAGATATCGATGGTGTAGCCAAAGTCCGAGAAATCTGCCTTGATATCGTTTTGATCGGTGGCTGCCACACACAAGGCGTTGGTGCAATCCGCAGGGTAATCCTGATAGCTGGAGGTATGCTCCAGGTTAGAGTTTCCAGCCGCTGTCACCACCAGGGCTCCCAGGGCTGTGGCATAGTTTACGATGCTATTGGGATATGCGCCCTGACCGGGTCCGCCCCAGCTGGCATTGATGATATCCGCACCCACTTCCGCGGAATACTTGATCTGATCGTATCCGTATTGGATACCGGTGGAAGGCACATTATCCGGGGCGCCTTTACAGCTGATGATGGATACTATGGGGGAAGTTCCCACCACGCCGATGCCGTTATCGCCCACGGCTCCGGCACATCCAGCCACGTGGGTGCCGTGGTTGTTTGCCGCAAAGTTTTGGATGGGGTTGTTATCATTGCCCACAAAGTCCCAGCCAATCAGGTCATCTTTCTTGCCTCCGCCTTCGCCGGCATCTTGGCCGTCACCGCCTGAGATGGTGCCGGAATCCCAATTGATGGTCATGCCGGGGGCTTCTGCAGGGTTGATCCAGATATTGGCACGCAGGTCTGGATGGTTCCATTTCACACCAGAGTCTGTGATTGCCACCTTCACCTCGTAAGAGCCCAACACATAATCCCACGCCTCAAAGCTGCGGATGCGGGGATGTACATATTGGGAGGTCAACATCGGATCGTTGGGGGTATATTTGCTGCGGTTGATGCCTTCCAATTCCGCATACACGATATTGAAATCTTTGTGGATGGCATTTACTGCTGCATCGATATGATCATTGGAATCCAAGTACAGACGATAATGATTTTGCAGATAGATAGCCCCATCGTGCCAGGTGGGAACCTTCACGTAAGGATGCATCTGCTGCATATCCACGATTCTGTATTAAATTGCCAGCTCGTCAAAGCTTTCCATGCCGGTACTCACCACTCCTTCGCGCACAGAAAATTCTATTTTGCCAGTATCGTTTCCGATGGATGCTTTGTCAAAACAGGCAATGATAGTTTTGGATTGAAAAAATTCGGGATCAAACTTTACGGCATAGATTGCACCAAAAGCTATGATCAGGGTCATTAAAAAGATCAGCTTCTTCATTATTACCTCAGATTATTCTTTTCTTTAGGATGGGTCATGGGATTTGAAAAGGGGATATTAGTCAACCCTTATTCACAAAAGTGCAGACACTAATATTGGATAAGCTCCTCTTTCTTAGACAGTTGCGCCTGCAGTATATTTTTTAAGTTAATGTTGGAATCTGCCTCCAGATTGGGATCCTCACGGATGATTTCAAAGGCATCTTCCCTCGCCATTTTCAGTAAGTCCTGATCCTTGATCAGATTGGCAAAACGGAAATTGGGCATCCCCGCCTGCTCCGTGCCAAAGAATTCCCCGGGTCCCCGCAGCTCCAAATCCTTTTCCGCAATCACAAAGCCATCCGTGGTGGAAGCCATGGTGTTCAGCCGCTCCCGGGAAATGCGGGTATTGGGCTGATGCTCGATGAGAAAGCAATAGGATTGGGCAGCCCCGCGCCCCACACGCCCCCTTAATTGATGCAATTGTGCCAAACCAAAGCGCTCCGCATGCTGCACCACCATCACGCTGGCATTGGGCACGTCCACGCCCACCTCGATCACCGTGGTGGAAACCAAAATGCTGATCTTGCCCGCCTTGAACCGGCGCATAATCTCATCCTTCTCTGCCGCCGGCATCCGCCCGTGCAAAAGCTCGCAAGTATGCTCTGGAAACACCTCCTTTGCCAGCTCTTCATGCAGCCGCTGGGCATCCAGGAGGTCCACTTTGTCGGATTCCTCTATCAAGGGGCACACCACATACACCTGATGCTTTTTCTCCAGCTCCTTTCTCACATCCTTCCACACCAATCCAATTTGGCGGCTGGAACGCACCCGCGTCACCACTGGCTTGCGCAAAGGCGGAAGTTCATCGATAATGCTCACCTCCAAATCCCCATACACCGTCATGGAAAGCGAGCGCGGAATGGGCGTGGCAGAAAGATACAATAAATCCGGCTTATTATCCTTTTTGGCAAGTGCCGCACGTTGTTGAACGCCAAAGCGATGCTGTTCGTCCACCGCCACAAAGCCCAGTTTGTGATAGCTCACGCCCTCCTGGATCAAGGCGTGGGTGCCCACGATGATATGATATTCGCCCCGGCTGATATCCTCCATGGTCTGCCTTTTCTCTTTGGAAGATCCGCCTTTGAGGAGCGCCACTTTGATGGGCATCCCCTCCAAAAAGCGTTTGATGCTCTCATAATGCTGTTCCGCCAAGATCTCCGTGGGTGCCATCATCGCCGCCTGAAAGCCATTTTCCACCGCCAACAGCATGGCAAAAAGCGTCACAATCGTCTTGCCGGAGCCCACATCCCCTTGCATCAGGCGAGACATCTGTTTATCCGAACACATATCGTTGAAAATCTCGCGGATCACCTTCTTTTGAGCGGTGGTAAGCTGGAAAGGCAGCTTGTTTTTGAGCTGAGTGGTAAAGAGCTGCCGATTCTGGAAATTATTGCCCAACACCTTGGTGCCGTGATAATAGCGATGCCGTGCCCACAGCAGCTGGGTGAAAAACAGCTCTTCATAGGCAAAGCGCCTCTTCTCCTCCGGTGCCTGCTGGGGCGTCTGGATAAAGTGCATCAATTGCAGCGCCGTATTTCTATCCCTGAACCCCCGTTTTTCCAGGATGAGCTGGGGCAGATTCTCCTGGATGGTGGAGGCATAAATGGCAAAAGCCTGATGCACCAAACCTCTTAGAACCTTCTGAGTAAGACCCGCCGTGGAGGGATAGACGGGCAGGCACAGGCGTTTCTTCCAAAAATCATCCTCCGCCTCATCATCCACCACTTCCACCTCCGGATGCGTCATCTGCAATTGTCCGTTTTATTCGCTCACCATGCCATTCACCCAAATTTTATTGCCGGGAACCAAGATCTTTTCCAGCCAGGGGGGAATCGAAAACCAACTGCAAACCAGGGTATTCATCATGTCGTTGATGCCCGCGCTCAGGATATTTTTGCCGCTTTTGGTCTTGCGCCTTTCCACCCAGGAGATATTGGCGGTGAATGCCACGTGGTCTCCGGGCTTCACCTTGTGCAGAGTGGGATCTATCTGACGATGGATATAATAGCGCGGAAAATGCTCCATCAAATCTAACACACGATGTATCCCCAAACGCCCCAATAGACGCGCTCTGCCCTCACCCACGCCTTTCAGATATTTGATGTGGGTGTAGGTGTCTTTTCTATATTCCTCACTCTTTTTTTGCATAATTTCCACTCTGCGGGAGGTGGCTGTTTTTGTCAAGGAGGCTGGTGGGGGGGGTATAACCACTAATTACCCGAATTAAGCGAATTACACGGATTATTATCATAAAAATGGTACCCATAAAGAATGTAACTATATAGAAACATTAGTTTTACCGGTTTTACAAACCAACGAATTACTCTTTCTTTAACATAGCATAAAACAATAAACATCAATCAATATCTGTCTTCAAAAATTCTATTTGGTTAATTGGCGAAATCGGCGGATAAGATACGGGCTTAAAGCCGACAAAAGTTAGCGAGCCAACCGGATAAATCCAATGTTCTCAGTTGGTTACAACCATATTCTTTCCCCTGATCCCTGTGCCCTGACCCCCTGTCCCTGGTCACACTGCCGGCTGCCGCGCTTGTTAACCACCCTTGTCTCACCCTTGTCTCACCCTTGTCGAGACAAAGGAGAGACAAGGGAGGCTAATGGGCAATTCATCACGAGCCCTATCAACTAACAAAATCAGCTAACAATTAAAAAAGCCCCCAGCAGAGTACCAGGGGCTTATATTCAGATGGTTATAGATTTATTTTGCCAGCAGGTTTATGAGGCCTCTGTTTTGAGGCAGAGGACCTAAGCCGGCTGTGATTTTGAAGAATTGTTTGTCAGGATTCAGCAGATTGTCTGGCAATACAAGCTTGTCTGTCTTATGCACATAACCCAAGGCTTCGTATTCACCGTAAGGATCATCTGCTACATAAACCATATACCATTCCGCTTCTGGGCTTTCAGTCCAGCTCAGTTTCACGCCGTTAGCTGTTTTTTCCAGCGTGAGATCGGTAACTGGCGAAGCTGTGGTACTAAAGGAATTGACCTTGATATTATCCAGATACCAGTAATTGATTTGATAACTGTCTTCTCCGGCAGCTACAAAGCGAATTCTGAACACACGGTTTGCAGCGTGAGGAGTGATATCGTATGTAAAGCGGGTCCAGGGCAGGTCTCCGGTAATGATGGAGCTATGTCCACCCAGATATTGCCACTGTCCACCATCCCACACTTCGGCATACAAGACGTTTTCGTATTCGCTGTTGTAGTTATCCAGATACAGATCAAAGCTAAGCTCCAGATTATCCACGCCACGTCCGTCAATCAGATAACTGGTGAGAGTCATGTAGTAATCAGTTACACTGGGGGCGTAGAAGAATTGAACCGATGGAACGGGATTTCCAGAGCTTTCATTTATGCGCCAATTTGCGCCGGCGGCTACCCAATAGTTTGAATCCATGCTGGCTTCCGACCAATCTTCGATAAAAGGCAGGCTGTGCGGTGAGGGAGCCACCACCGTAACTGTAGCTGGATCAGACAAGGCGGAATCCTGACCATAATATACGGCCTGGACTGTGTAGGTATAAGTTCCGTCTGCCAGATTGCTATCCAGATAGGTGGCGGTGGGCACGAGCTCGCTATTGATTTGGAAGCCATCGCGGAATACTTTGAAGCCGCGCAGTGCACGCTGTGAATTGTCTGTATTGGGTTGATCCATGATGCGGATATGTTTTCTTTCTGCTTTGTCGTTTATGCTATTTACCACGGGAATATTCAGCCAATTACCTTGAGAGCTGATGCGTGAACCTTCATTTACATAAGCTTGCAGATTCCAATTGTAATCGTGACCATAATCCAGAGCCAGACTGCCCCATTCTCCGTTGGCAAACAAGATATCACCTTTGCCTGCCACGGCAGGGCCGTTGTCACGACCGGCGGGATAGGCTTCGATATCCTGAGCGTCGCAATTGTAACCAATCCAGAGAGCTTCTCCCTGAACGATGGTAAAGGGCACATCCAGCACGATTTCATGCCAGCTTGACTGCGCTATATTACCTACGGGCTGAGAATATACGAGGAAATCAGGAGCGATGTCAAAATCGTTCCCTTTCCAGATACGCAGGGTGAAATCTGCTTCTCCGGTTCCGCGGTAGAATTTGATCTTTTCAATCTGCATACCGGCATAGTTCCAAAGATCATAGCTGGTAAACTTCATGGCTACGTCAAAATCTCCCACGGCGCCGAGGCCCACTCTGCCGCCGTTTACTCCACTTTCATAGTGAATCCAGCCGGGGGTTCCGGGTTCGGCAGATGCCACTCCCCAAGTGAGCAGCACATCGGTGAGATCCTGCACTCTGGCTTGCAGATTTACCACCTGCAGGATGCTTTCATCGATGCCATTGCCTGAGAGCGGATAGCTGTGGATGGTGCGGCCAAGGTTGTCCTGAACCTTCAAGGTGGCAGTTTTATTTCCCTGGCTTTGAGGCGTAAAGATTACATTTAAGTGCAGCTTTTGATTGAAGCCGAGCTGCACTGGCAAATCGGTTTGAACCTGGAAGTTTCCTTCCACATCGCCATCAATATAGATATCAGTTTCGTTTATGGTGATATAGGGTCCACCGTTATTTTGAATGATGAATTCCTTGGGGCTGGGATTGAGCAATTCCACATCTCCAAAATTCCAGCTTTGTGGCATGATGGAATAATGTGGCGGCCATTCGCCTGTAACGGTGAGGGAAACGGGGAGGTTGAGGATGCCGGATTCGGCATTGTGGGTGATGATAAATTCAGCGTTGTGAGTGCCAATGGGGAGATTGACGGCGCTAAAATCCACTGTTAGCTCCATACTATCTCCCACAGGCACTGCACCGGTACGAGGAGAGGCTTTCGCCCAGGTAAGCACAGGGCAAAGCTCCAGTCCAAACATCAGATCGTTTTGAGAGTTTACAAGGATGGTGGCGGTGCCGGGAACGGGACCTGCCACGATATCAATGCCACCTGCCTGTGAGGCTTCGGTAACGCCGGGCACGATATCCGGAGTGATATTGACAGTACTGAGGATTTCACCGGTTTCTTTATCAATCTGCATTAGTTCAAGGCGGTAATCTCCATACTGGGTATTTGCCCAAATGTTGCCGGAACCGCTGTAAACGTCGTAGGCAATACCTGCCATACCGCCAGCCTCTGTAACAAGAGTACGGATGAGATTGCCATCCAGATCCACAAGGCGCAGGGGTCCAAACCATTCGTTTGTAATCCAAAGACCTTTTTCGTCATCATCATAGGCAATGCCACGTGCAGCAGAGGGAATGGAAATGGTTCTTATCAGACTGTGTGTGGCAAAATCCATCACATACACGGTGGTGCTGTTTGTGGCGCCATAGAAATAGGTGCCGTCGAAGGTCATATCACGCACGCCGGCAAATCCGGGAATGCTGAAGCTTCCCAGATATTCACCCGTGAGCGTATATTTGTTGATCTGCTGAGAAGAAGTGCCATTCCATTTGCTGGTGTAGATGTGTTGTCCATCTGAGACAGCACCATATTCACCACTGGTGACGGCATTGGGATATACAAATTGCAGATCCAGGTAAGCACGGCTGAAGGCAGACCGCGTTTTGAAGGTGCCATGGGGGTAGCTTTCAGAGTAAAGGGCTGCTTCAGGGTTTTGAGGGATTTCTTTGATGGTGGGTGTGAAAGCTGTGCGGTTCTCGGTTTCCACACCACGGATAGTAAAGTGCAGCGGCAAGCCGCCATCGTTTGTGATGGTGACGATCTGGGTGGAGGTATCTCCGAAAGCCAGGGTTTCATCCAGACTGCCAGGATTCACGGCGATTTGCGGTGGCACAGAAATAGTGCTGAAACGATAGACAGCGCTCACACTGCCGCCAAATTCGTTTTGCGCTTCCACTGCCCAATACCATTGCTGGTTATTTTCCAGAGTGAGACCGCCATCTGTGACGGGGTTGTAGAAGTTGTTTGTGGTTTCAAAAAACTCATCAAACAATGCATCTTCATCCTGAGAGATAAAGATCACATAGTAATCCGGAAGTCCGCCATTGACCAGGTCTGGCTCCCAGGTAAGATTGAAGCCTGAGATGGGCAGACCGGTGGCGCCATTGGCAGGATAGGTGAGAAGAGGCGCTACGGCAGGACCATCATCCGGCAATACAAAGGTGAAGCGGGCATTGGGACGATAGGGATAATCAAGTCCGCCTGTGAGATTGTGTCCTTCGCCTTCTTCAACTAAATTCACTACCATTTTACCCGGGATATCGAGGGAATTCACCGTTGTGTAACTACCCATCTCGCTATTTGTAAAGGAGATATCGATCAGGATGTTTTGGGAGCCGTTCCAGGTAAAAGGTTGGGTTAATTCAAAGGTGTGCCAGCCGGCGTTCTCGAAAAGGGCGTCATCTGAGAAATAAGTTTCCAGATTATCATATTCAAAATCCGACAGCGAAGCGGCATTTGTGTGTTTCATGCGAATCATGAAGTTTTCCAGCGGCATGTCATCATTCTCGATCACATCAAAGGCGAGGGTATTGATGGCACCATTGGCAAAAGCTCCGGCAGCAGTCAATTCATCTGCCGTGTAGAGTATTTGATTTCGAACTGCATAGTAGGCATAGAAGGGGAAGTGTGATTCCTCTGTGCCATCTCCCACGGTTACAAA
>JAAYJN010000102.1 GCA_012522935.1 Candidatus Cloacimonadota bacterium
GCGATAAATTCTGCCATATTCAGGAGGCGCTCGCTGTGCCGGTTGTCATATTTCATGCGCCCCTGAGTGGTATAGGTGCCGCGATGCAGCTCCAGATACAGCTCGCCAAACAGCTTTGGCAACAGGCTCCTGTCCAGGCTCTTCAGATGTTGGAAGAATTCCTCCGCCTTGGCAAAGCGAAAGCGCGGACTGCCTTCCAAATTCTCTTGCCGGATGCCATACTCGATGTGCTCCCGCGTGGGACCGCCACCGCCATCGCCGATGCCATAGAGATTCAGAAAGCTATCGCAGATCCCGCTCTGGTCATAGCGCTGTTCGGTTTGGATAAAGGAGGAGGGGTTATTGGAAAAGTTGTAATCATTGGTGGGCATCTGATGCGCCAAGATGCGGCTGCCATCGATGCCTTCCCACATAAAGAGATGATGGGGGAAGGTATTGCTCTCGTTCCAGCTCAGCTTTTGCGTCATAAACCAATCCAAACCACAGCCCACGAGGAATTGGGGCAGATTGGCATTGAAACCAAAGCAATCCGGCAGCCACAGCCCACGGGGAGAGATAGCGAACTCCTCTTCAAAATAGGAGATGCCATAGTGTAACTGACGGATGATGGATTCTCCGCTGATGAGGTTGGTATCAAATTCCACCCATCCCGCACCCTGCACCTCCCATCTGCCAGAGCGGTAGGCGTCTTTAACCTCCTCATAGAGGGAGGGATACATTTCCTTCATCCATTTATAAAGCTGTGCCTGAGAGGCACCAAAGATGTATTGGGGATACTCTTCCATCAGCCTGAGGGCATTGGCAAAGCTGCGCCCGCCCTTGCGTTTGGTCTCGCGCAGGGGCCACAGCCACGCCAGATCCAGATGAGCATGGCCAACGCTGTATGCCGTTAGAGATGAGGCGTTTGCGGGCATGGCAAGCAGACTTTGCAGGATTTGAGTGCATTCCTCCCGGGAGGTTTCCCAAAGGTCGCAAACCCTATCCAATCCATGCAATATGCGCTGACGGCGCACCTGCCCCGCCGGCAATGCCAAAGCCAGATCCAAGAGCAGAGAGATATCGGTGATCAGGCTGCGCAAACCGCTATCCACGCTCACCAGCTTGCAGATATTGAGGTGAAAATCATCCTTGCCCCCGCCAAAGAGTCCGTTTGCAGCTGCTTCGATCAGAAAATCATGCTGCGCCCCCGCCCGGGTGGCATCATCATCCGCCTTGCCGATGGGAACCAGATATTTGGCAGCCTTATGATACCAATCCACCTTGGGAGTAAGCCCTTGCCAGGGGCGTCCCCGCCGCCAAACGCAGGCCTCGCCGTCACAATCGAACCACAAAGCCAGCTCTTTGCCAGCCAGCTCCGGGGGGATCGTGACGCTTACCTTAAACCAAGCGCTGCCCCACAGCTCGCCCCACTTATCTCCCAGCTGGATGGCACGCCAATTTTGGCTCTCCAAATCTGTATAGGGAATGGGCAAATCATGATAACAAAAGGATGCATGCGCCTGTGCAGAATGCTGGTGAACCAAGGGCTGAAGCCTCTCTATCAAGCGCCTTATCCGTTCCATATGAATCTTTTCATTTTGCATTTTCGTAATCCTAAAATGATGATGAGCAAAGACTTTTCAAAGGCGCAGGATTGTCAATAGCAAAAAGTATTTAACCACGAATTGCACGGATGAACACGAATTTTTGGCTCGCTAAGCGCGAAGCTGATAATATGATAACCACTAAAAGCACGAAAATACACGAAAAGGCTTATATACCAAACCCGTAACACTATGAGGACATTGGAGTTAGGGGATGGTTCACCGACCCCTGTATCCCCTGGCTTCAGCCGGGCGGTTCACCGACTTCAGTCGGTCTTTGAACCACAAGAAAAAGCTGCGTAACAACCTGGTAACATTGATTTTACGCAAGAGTTCTCCCACCAGTTCTAACCAGTTTATGAACCACCTGTAAGCTAAAGGAACAGGTATTTGTTTTAAGGAAAGCAAGGTGATAGTTTTTTAAAGAGATTGTGACCGCGAGATATAAATAATATGGAATTGTTGTTATTATTAAAAAACCGACTGAAGACGGTGAACCGCCCGGCTAAAGCCAGGGGGTACAATGCTTTATAATTCCTTGCCCATTAGCCACCCTTGTCTCACCCTTGTCTCACCCTTGTCGAGACAAAGGAGAGACAAGGGTGGTTAATAGGGAAGGACCCTTGTATCCCTTGGTTTTTAGCCGGGCGTTTCACCCTGATATCCCCTGGCTAAAAACCAGGGGGCACGTGAAAAGCGAGGAGGTGGCAAGGCAAGATAAAGCACAAAAACCACAGCCACATGCGAATGATTTAACATTTTTATAAGAATTGTAATATTAGATACGGTGAGTTGCAAACACATGCAATATAAGCCAATAGGAGATATTGACATCTGGATTGTGGAAATAAATACACAAGCGATTAACGATAAAAGAAAAGAATAAAAGCA
>JAAYJN010000103.1 GCA_012522935.1 Candidatus Cloacimonadota bacterium
GTATCTACAGTCTGTTTGAATGTGCATAACAAATATCCTGTTTACAAAATTATGATGTCAGAATAGTAAGTACCCATATTTTGTCAAGAAGTATTTGGTGCTAATTAGGGGTTTTTTCACAGCCTCTTTAACCGGTTTTATATCAAACACTTACCGATCCAAAGATCAGGGCGCAAGCGGGGCGTGCTTGCTTAGGTTTTAGTTGTTAGGGCTAAAGCCAAGTCTATTTTGAATTAGTGAAATCCCTTGTAATTAGTGGAATTCGTGGTTCAAAACCCTTTCGTGTGTTTTCGTGCTTTTCGTGGTGAAGTAAACCGCGAGCGCAGCGAGCTCCGCTCCCCTGGTCTCTGGCCTCTGGCCTCTAACCCCTAAAAAAACGCCCCTGCAATCAAGCAGGGGCATTTTTTTATAAACGATTTATCGTTTAATAAGATTCCTGATTCCAAATCCGGCAGGAACTTTACCGTCGTTCATGCCTTTCACATTGGATTGCAATCTGCCGTTGGTCATAGTGGGGATATCTTTTATGACGTTCAGGTTCTTGGTATATTTGGGAGCCTTCAAAGCCACAGGCTCAGAAGCTTTTCTGCCCTTGGAACCGTCAAATTCAGTGGATGCAGTCACTATGAAGAATTTGAACACTTCTTCACCCTCGTAAAAGTATCCCAAATCCTGAATTCCAGCTTCCAAGAGGGTCCATTCGCTCATGGGGGCGTGGGGATCGTCACTGCCATACACGTTGTAGGATTGTGCGCCTTCCACTTCGTCCCAGCTCACCACGGGATATCCATCCAGATAAATTATCACGTTTTCCGGGGCGTCTATTTCCACGATTTCTACCACTTCTTCAGCCACCACTCTTATGCACAGGTCTTCATCATAATAAGCGGGTCCATCCCATCCTTCCGCAGGATCATAGGCAAGGGAGGTAATCCAGCTGGAGATGGGTTCAGTCTTGTCACCCATAATTCCGGGGGCGCCTGCTTGATATGCACCCACCTGAAAATAGGCTACGTGGAATTTTTCTCCGGCGGCTACTACCGCATCATAAGAGGAGACGTCAAAGGTATTCCAATCACCCAATTGACAGGTGGTTTGGGTGATGGGCACCAGGGGATTATCCATATCGGGGATGCCTGTGCCATCATCGGGGAAGATGGCATATCTCAGGTTGCCTTGGGCGCCTGTGGGCCAAGTATTGTCTCTCATCTCAATCTTGATATCTGTGATTTTCATGCCGGCGCCTTCATACCAGAAGGTGTTGGCAAAGCCAAAGCCATCGTTGTAAAAGGCGTGTGCCATGGTGGAATTATCTTCGTCATAGGCAAATTCAAATGGCAGTTCCACTAAATCCTGCTGCAAGAAGAGATTGTTGTTTATCATATTGACGTCATCATCGTGCCAAGCTTGGAATTGCAACACATAACGTCCAGCATCGGCTGGCATGATGTAGGGCTCCGTAAGGTCAAAAGTGATCTCTTCGCCGGCAGCCATGTTGAAATCCTCTATTCCAGCAATAAAATCAACAATTTCAAATTCTTCCTGGTCTCTCAATACCAAGTATGCGGATACATCATCCACTGCCATCGGCACTCCGCCATTGATACTGTTATTTTTGACTGTTACAGAGTATAACACTTCTTCCTCGGGCTCCAAGAAGAAATCTCCACTAAAGGTTATGGATTGTGCAACAACGTCAATCTGTTCACCCATATACTCAACTTCCGCGCTGAAGCAATAATCATACCAAGCTTCCCATCCCGCGGGATCAGTGCTAAAGTAGTTGAAACTATTGGCGCGATATGCATCATCGTGCAAGGTAGCAGTATGAACGCTACCGGCTACCCCATTAGGGCTGGATACCACCATGGCAAATTTGGTGCCATTGGCGCCACTTGGTCCAAAATATAGGTTGGCAGCAGAGAAATCAACATAGTTGTAATCTGAACCAACCGGTGCCGTCTGCCAGTCAATCAAGTTGGCATACAAAATGGTTTCTCCGGCAAGGGGGAACATCCCGCTTTGATTGGGCGTTCCATCTGGGTTTACCGGCCAGATCTCCACTCTCACGTTGGCTTGTCCTGCAGCTCCTGCACCGTAGAAGGGGAAATATACACCTTGTAATTGGCAGTTTGCCGCTGGGGTAAACACGGTGGCGGCACGGGAGAGGATATCACCGTCATCATACAATCTGGGGATTCTCTGCAGATAAGCTGTGCTCGTCCAATACTTCAATTCGGCTGCCGCCAGTCCACTCAAGACCAGCAGCGATAGAATAATGATAATGAATTTTTTCATAATCTCATTCTCCTTATAAGAAAAATTAATATTGTATTGTGTTTCTTTGTAACAGGCTCCAATATCACTAATACAGACGCAGCCTGTTCCGCTATTATGACGCTTTTAATTGGTAGTGCAGGTGTTCCCGGCATGATGCAACACACGTTTTAGTTGTAAATGTGCGATGATATTTTTTGATCTCAGTGTGATGCATATACCTTGTTAAACCCCCGCGTTAATAGACGTCTTATAGACATTTGAAATACCGCGCAAAAGAGCCCGCTCCGGCAGATGCCTCTGCCCGTCTGGCAAAAAACTGACGCTATCCAAAGTATCATTACTTCTAATACGCAAGTTCATACTCCTTTGCTTAAATATATTAAGACAAACCAATACTGTAATCTCCACGCAAGCCTGCCACATAGCCCCATACTCTTAAATATTAGAGCATCGCCACTATGCGGCTATCACAAGCACAAGGGATTCTTTTCTATCGATTACCAAACTATATAATGTTGCTTTCGCTGTCAAGCGTTTTTTTTAGTTGTTAGGGGACAGTGAATAGTGAACAGTGAACAGGGGGAGGCGCACGCTGCGCGTGCTTAGGTGTTAGTTGTTAGGGATTAGGTTTTAGGGGCTTAGCTAATGCCAAGTCTATTTTGAAATAGTGGTAAAAAAGGTGCCAGGTTTCAGGATTGCTGCACGAGTAGAGACCTCCATCTTTCGTCACTCATTATTCTTTATTCATCGCGAGCGGTAGCGAGCTTAAAATTCGTGTTAATTCGTGTAATTCGTGGTTAAAAAATAGCGAGCGCAGCGAGCTCCCCAAAGAGCCTCACCAGTGCGAAGCACGCTCAACTTGAGCACAGCGAATCTCAACCGCGAACGTAGTGAGCACTCAACCGGCGCCGTGGCGCCTCTCAACGCTTGCACAGCAAGCCGTAATTCGTGGTTAAAAAAAGAAGGGCGCCGAAGCGCCCCCTTACTTACACATTTTTCCCAAAGCGGCTAAACACCAGCTCCAGCAGCATCAATATCACCATCTCAAAGAAAGCCTGCTCGCTCTCTTCGCTGATCAGCGGGATATCCACCAGCTGATTGATCCGCGTTGCCAGTTCCTTGGCAAGCGCCCTCATCACCTCATTATTCATCTGACTGGTCTTCATATCTCACCATCCATGTATTCCCATCCGGGAACCGACGGCAAAAAGCCATAGCTAACACAATTCGCCACGTTTTCCACCTTGCCGCCCAATGTATCGATATCCTCAAAGGTCAATGTGCTGAGATCCAACGCCGGATCCTCCGTCTTGCCCCAGGCATACATCGCCTTCACAAATAGGGAAAATCCACTGTTCACAGCTTTCCTGCGATTACTTTTCAACATGCCATACAGATGTGCATAGCTGGCAAAATCTTGCTTGTATTCATCGGAAGCCTCTTCCCAGATCGCTGCCAGATTCTTACTAATCTTGCCCAGAGTGGAATTTTGCTCGGTAAGTTTGGGCATCACCCATCTGCGACCGATACACACGCTGCCATCCTTGTAGCTGCTATAGGTCATCTCGTCCACAGTTCCGGAAAATGTCCGGATCCCATATTTAAATTTGACTTTCATTTTTTCCTCCTTATCAAAGTCAATTCATTACGAGGCTATATCTCACCATGAATAATATTATCCACCCAGGATACCTCCATAACCCTCGGCCGCCGGATTATATATAGTATAACTGATTATTTGCAAGATTATCACAGACGGATATGCCTCTACCCTACATAGGGAAACGCGAGCATAAATGCCGAATGGTATTCTTTTGATTCATCTTATTTTCATGTTATATATGTTGATATAAAAAGTGTGCTTATTTGATACCGGTAAATATATGCTGCCGCTCCTGCAGATATGACAAACAACCCTCCCCCGCCTCGCATCCCATCCATTATCAGATCGAAAAACATCCTTTTCCTAACATTTATGTTATATTTACTTATTTACAGGCAAACCACGGATGAATATATTAGCAAAAATAAGGCTTGACATTATTAACACTTATTTTATTTTGTCATCCCAAGGACTGCAAAACGTAGTATAAGAGCACATGATCAATCGGCATGAAAGCCGCTCTTTATGCTTCAACCCTTAAATATAACGCCATAGGAGGCAACAATGTACTTTAGTGATTTTAAACCCGGGATGGCACGCTCCATCTCCCACCCTCACAGCCATGATTTTTGGAAACAGTGTTTCTCAGACTACCAAAATCTTATCCTCTCCTCCCCTCTCTTGCGGCTCAAGCGCGCCCTCATCCCTCTGCGCGGCACTCTGGGCGCCCAGGCGCTGCAGCTGCTCATCCATCACGCGGATACCCCGCTCTCTGCCCAGGATATCCTGCAAACCCTCACGGGCATCCACCAGATTTCTCAGCCCCTGCCCCATCCCCAATTGGCAGGCACATCCCCCCACACGCCGCCCCTGCTCTGTGAAACAGCAATCCCCGTCTCAGACGCCCGCTGCCTGATCCAGGTGCGCCAACGCCTCAAAACTCTCCAAACAAAAAAAGACAACACTCCCCGTGGAAGAATTTCCACAGAGGAACAAAAAGAACTGGATGCCCTGCAAAAATACCTCAGCGACAGCCTGCACCCGGATGGACGCGTCCGCTCTTTTACAGATAACACACAGCGCGCGCGGGTGGCGCTAAGCTCCGCTTTGCGCAGGCTCCGCCAGAAGCTCCGGCAGATTGATCCCACGCTGGATGGCTACATCGAGGAACACTTGATTATGGCGCCCCAGTTCGTTTGGCTAAGTTGAGTGTGTTTTTTTAGGAACCACGAATTACACTAATTTCACGAATTTAAAAGACAATAAAAATAGAAGCGGATAGACGTGGAAGTATTAATGCTTGGTTTGCATGTAGTCATTGTAGCCATTGATGATGACCATAGCTATATACTATCTGTACTTATGGAAATAATAGCGAGCGGTAGCGAGCTTAAAATTCGTGTCCATTCGTGTAATTCGTGGTTAAGCCCAAAAGCGGCACCAGCCGCTCACCCTGGTCTCTGGCCTCTGGCCCCTGCTTGCGCAGCAAGCCGTAATTCGTGGTTAAACTAAATACGGCGTAAGCCGCTCCCATCCCTCATTCATTATTCTTCATTCATCGCGAGCGAAGCGGAGCCCTAATACTCCCGCGGAGCCTCTATCCACTTCCAAACAGGATCCATATCCCAACCATAATCCGGGATAATAGTCGTGGATTGCGGACCTTCCCCCTCCACCAAGATTGGAGTATGCAACACCATATATTTGGTGGCATCCTCCAGCTTATGGGCATTGAAGATACGGATATATACGTACTTGCCAAAATGCTCTGGCGTAACCACTGCACCGCCAAAACCCAGACGGTATCCTATTTCTTCTGGACCAATAAGCAATCCATTTGTCACTTGCCCTTCAATTGCATTTTCAATGCTCGTTAAATAGGGGTTTACAATATCATTACCGGTGGGATTGCCCTTGGCATCCAGCGGGTCAATCTTATCATCCTCACTTAGATAAGCTAAGATCAGCCAGCGCTCTTCCACCGGCGTATTAACTGGGTAATCGGGATCTTCCAATTGAATCAACCTATAGGTGGCGTCACTTGTATCTCTAAATACTACTATTGCATTGGGCATTTCTTGCGCCATCAAGCTCAATGCTCCCATCACAAGCATCAGCATCAGTATATACCGTCTCATTTTTTTCTCTCCTTATTATAAAAACTGTCTCTTTTTATCTACATACTAATGGGCAACGGATATCCTGCACATTGCCTGCACACCCAATACAGAAACATGCCAAAATAGTCAAGTGAAATATGAAATCAGACAAGGCTGTTGGCTTTAGGTTCAGGTATCAAAAACCCGTCCTTAGCCTGATTATTTAATTTGTGAAATCCTTATTAGTAGGGTAATTCATGGTCAAAAGAGCGAGCGGTAGCGAGCTTATAATTCGTGTGCATTCGTGAAATTCGTGGTTATTATATTATGTATAGGTGAGCGGTAGCAAACCTAAAATTCGTGTGCATTCGTGTAATTCGTGGTTAAAAAAACCGCGAGCGGTAGCGAGCTTATAATTCGTGTGCATTCGTGTAATTCGTGGTTAAAAAA
>JAAYJN010000104.1 GCA_012522935.1 Candidatus Cloacimonadota bacterium
AGCATAGGCCATTCAGAGGCAATATCTGCCCTGGGGCTGGCTACCAATACCTGCAATCCATCATTCACCAATTCCCGTATCTTCTGGCTGTGATAGCTATCCAACTCCGCAAATACGTCATCCAAGAGCAATACGGGTTTGATGCCAGTCACTTCTTTAATCAATCTTGCCTGAAGCAGCTTTAGCGCAATAGCCACCATCTGCTTTTGCCCCTGAGAAGCAAAGCTCTTCATCGCCCTGCCATCCAGATAGAAATCCCAATCATCCAGATGTGCTCCAAAGAGGCTGCGTTGCCAATGCTTTTCCCTTGCTTCCATCTTTTGCACCAGATATAGGAGGGATTCCGCATCCAGCGTGGTGCTGTCTTTGATGACGGGGAGATAGCGTAGCTGGGGTTTCTGAGCAAGAGGAGCCACAAAGCCGGGACCCTCTGCCAAGGCCTTGTTGATCAATTCCAGATACTTCATGCGGAAGGTCAATACATCATGGTTGGCTTTGATCAGGCTTAGATCCCAACTCTCTTTTTGCTTTGCATCCCAGCTTCCTTTCAACAGGGCATTACGCTGGGAAACCACATGGTTCAGCTCTCTCAAGAGAGGGATGTACCCCGGATAAAGCTGCGAGATTGCCAAATCGAAATATTGGCGCCTCAAGCGGGGTGAACCGTTGATCAATAGAGGCTCTTGGGGAGCGCAATAGATGGTTTTGACCTGATCAAAGAGGCTGCTCAGCTGTTTGGCTGGAACCCCGTTCAATCTCAAAAGCTTGCGCCCGTCTCCCCACGCCATTCCCACCTGCAGGTTGCGTTCATTATCGGTGATAAATCCAGCATTGATTTGCCAATAGCTTTTGCCATGCATCAATAAATCCTCGTCCTTATGTCCGCGGATGGATCTCCCGATTCCACAGTAGGCAATGGCTTCCAAGAGGTTGGTTTTACCACAGCCATTGGGACCTATGATAAGGTTGCCAGCAGCATCAAGGTCAAAATCCCTTGCCTGATAATTACGATAATTCCCCAGGACAATTCTTTGCAGGATCAATCACTAAGACCGCAGTGGCATCAGTAAAAATGTGATTTGCTGGTTTTCGGGATCGGTCTCATTGTAGATCATCATCGGATCCTTGCCGCTGCCCAGGCTTATCCTCACTTTGTCGGTGTCTATCACATCCAGGATTGCCAGCATAAAACGGAAGTTGAAGGCAATGCTGGTGGGAGAGCCCTGATATGTGTATCCTTCGATGAATTCATTGGCATCACCCGTATCTCTATCACTGGTATTGATCTCAAAACTCTCTGCATCAATCTCAAAACGGATTCTTTGAGCTTCTTCCGGCGCCACCAAAGATACACGCCTGATGGCGGTCTTAAACACTTCCAGATCCACCGTCAAGGTATTGGGCAAGTCATAAATAAAGGCTTTGCGATATTCAGGATATTTCTGATCTATAATATTGGAAACCACCACATACTGGCCATAAGAAAAGATGATTTTGGCATCCTGCAGGCTCACGTGAATCTCTTTTTCCGAACTGTCGTGAATACGTTGCAAAAAGTGCAGCGTCTTTACAGGGATAATCCTTTCAATATAGTCTCTTTCATCATACTCTAAAACAGCTTCCTCGCTGGCTGCAGTCTCACTTCCTGGAGCTGGAGCGGCTTTGATCACAAATTCTGCCACCTTGCGTCCATCCGTGGCTGCCATAATATGGCGATCTTTCAGGATTTTCCAGCAAACCCCTGTCAATACAGTGCGCTGTACGTCTGTTGATACAGAAAATGAGGTCTTTGCCACCATTTTCATAAACAGCTCGGCATTGATGGAAGAGGAATCATGCAAATCCGGATCTGGCAAGAGCGGATACAAAGAGGCATCAGCACACAGAATATTAAACTTCACCTTGTTGCACTGAATCAACAGGACTTCTTCATTCTTCCATATATCAATCAAAGCTTCAGGCATATTGCTGATGATTTCGTTAAAATACCTTGCATTCACTGCCACCATGCCGCCTTCTCCTACGGATGCGCTAAAGGTAACCTTGGCAGTCAATTCCAAGTCAGAAGCAGTCAGTTTTATGCTATTGGTTCCTGCATCCACCTCCAAAAGATAGTTCAGCATGATAGGCGAAGTGGTTTTGCTGCTAACCACCGTGGCCAAGTGTTGAATATGACGTACGAGTTCTTTTTTCTCTATGGAAAATCTCATCTTTCCCCCAGTATGTTTTTATTCTTTCATAAAATACCAGTTTTTTTGCTTTTGTTTTTACGTCAATGATTTTGTTCAATTATGCACTCCACTGCCCTCTGCCAAATCACCAATCCCATCAAATAGTATAAATTTACTTGCCAACTGTTTTTTTTACTTGCCAAAAAACAGGCTGCGGATAACATTGTGAGTAAAAGCACACTTACATGAAGGAACAAAGATGGAAGTTACACAAAGGCAAATGGATATCCTGAGGGCTGCGGTTAAGATCATAGCCAATCAAGGATTTCGCGAACTCACCACCAAAAACATGGCAAAAGAGCTCAACCTCACTGAAGCTGCTCTCTATCGCCATTTCAAAAGCAAGCATCATATTCTGCAAACGCTGCTCAATTACTTTATGGAAATCAGTGCAGACTTCTTAAATTCCATCAATGCGATGCAGGTTAGTCCTTGGCAAAAAGTAGAGCTGTTTGTATCTAATAGGCTGCAGTTTTTCAAAGATGATCCTGATCTCTCTATCGTCCTCTTCTCTGAAGAGCTTTACAAAAACGACCCCTCACTACAAGAACAACTGCGCAATATTATGTATCAACATCGAGACAACATGACCGATCTTATCAGACAAGCCCAGGCACAAAATGAGATTAAAACCCCAATAGAAGCCAGCCAACTTTACATCATAATGATAGGCTCCATGCGCCATATTATCACTCAATGGAACGTGAGTACGCGCAACAATGACCTTATCAAAGAAGGCAACAAACTCCTGAGCTCCATCCGAACCATCTTTGAGTATAATGATTCCCACAAATAGCCTTGTCTTCAGCTTCCACTACTCTTTTCCCCAAAATGCATTAAACTAATAATATAAATTATCTAAAAAAGGAGATACCTCAATGTACAGTCGCACTTACAAAGACCTCGAGCCTGTTCTGAACGTGAACGGCTTGCATGGAGTAAAGCTCTACGTACATCCTGAAGGTGAAATAGTACACCTTACCATCAGTCCCGGTGCTCACCTCAAAGCACACAAAACCCCCGTCAACGTCCTTTTCTACGTGTTGGAAGGCGAAGCCACCCTCCACATTGGTGAAGAAGTTCAGACCTTCCCCAGAGATACTGCTGTGGATAGCCCCAAGGATATCCCACATGCTGTTACAAATAATGGCGACACAGATTTGCGCCTCTTAGTCATCAAAATGCCCAAACCCTAAACCCTTCAAGGAGTAAAACAAAAATGAGTATGTTCTGTTACCAGTGTCAAGAAACATCCCGCAACATCGGTTGCACCATGCGTGGCGTCTGTGGAAAGTCGCCCGAATTGTGTCATCTTCTGGATCTCTCCATCCATGCCATGAAAGGAATTTCCTATGTTTCAAAGGAACTCCTCAAGCACGACGTCTTCTATCCCCAGGACGGTTTGTTTGTGATGCAAGGCCTCTTCCGCACCATCACCAATGCAAACTGGGATGAAGAGCAAATCATTGCCTACATCACTGAAGCCATCGCCCTGCGTGACAAGCGTAAAGAAGAGCTTTGCAAACTGCGCACCGATAAGTGTGCCAGCTGCCCCCCTGCCGTCAGCTTCCACGTGGAGCCCAAGGATTATGAAGAATTTGGCAAATCCGTGGGCGTCCTTGCCACCGAAAACGAAGATATCCGTTCCCTGCGTGAAACCATCATCTATGGCCTCAAAGGCATCGCCGCTTATGGTGATCATGCCGCCATGCTGGATTACGAAGACGAGGATATCTACAAATTCCTCCACGAAGCCCTGGCTGCCACCATCGATGATAGCCTCAGCGCTGATGAACTCACTGCTCTCGTAGTCAAAACCGGTGAATATGCTGTGAAGGTGATGGACCTTTTGGATCGTGCCAATACCGAAACCTACGGCGTTCCCGAACCCACCGTAGTCAATCTTGGCGTGGGCACCAACCCCGGCATCCTCGTCAGCGGTCACGATCTCAGAGACCTTGATGATCTGCTGCAACAAACCGAAGGACAAGGCGTGGACGTGTATACCCATGGCGAAATGTTGCCTGCTCACTACTATCCCGCTTTCAAAAAGTACAAACACTTCATTGGCAACTACGGCTCCTCCTGGTGGCATCAGCTCAAGGAATTCCAGAGCTTCAACGGCCCCATCCTGATGACCACAAACTGCATCGTGCCCTTGCGCAAAGAGCAAACCTACCTTGATCGTTTCTACACCACTGGCATGACCGGATACCCCGGCGCAGTCCATATTCCGGATCGTAAACCCGGCAAACAGAAAGATTTCAGCGGCATCATCGCCCGTGCCAAACAGTGCCCTGCTCCCACAGAACTGGAAACTGGCACCATCACCGGTGGATTCAACTATCGCACCGTGCTCGGCATGGCAGATAAAGTGGTAGACGCCATCAAATCCGGCGCCATCAAGAAATTTGTGGTAATGGCAGGCTGTGACGGACGCATGCCCAGCCGTCAATACTTTACCGATGTAGCCAAAAAACTGCCCAAGGACGCTGTGATCCTTACCGCAGGATGCGCCAAATACCGCTATATCAAAGAAGACCTTGGCGAAATTGATGGTATCCCCAGGGTGTTGGATGCCGGCCAATGCAACGACTCCTATTCCCTCGCCATTATCGCCATCAAGCTCAAAGAAGCTTTTGGCCTCGAAGATATCAACGAATTGCCCTTGGCTTTCGATATCGCTTGGTACGAACAAAAAGCCGTGGCAGTACTCCTTGCCCTGCTTTACCTTGGCTTCAAAAACATGCGCTTGGGCCCCACCCTCCCCGGATTCCTCTCTCCCAATGTGGCTCAGGTTATTATCGATACCTTTGGCTTGCAACCCATCTCTGATGCAGATGCCGACGTGGCAGACATGATGGCATAAGCCCTAATTAACAAAACCTACTATAAATGCGCGGACTTTTGTTCCGCGCTTTTTTCATCCCAAAATAAAACAGTAATCTCTGAGCCTTCCTGTATGGTTTCCCATTAGATGTGGTTGTGATGCCGTTGCGATACCCAGCAATCCGCTGGGAGAGGCAACCATATCACAAGGGCATCTAAAGGGAGGGAGGTATATATTGATGCCCGTTGCAAGCAATGTTACTGTTATGTATCAAGACCAGCCCATTTTGCGATTGCCATGTTTATCTCCTCACAGCTTTTATCAGTCATAAAGTTATAGGGCGCAAAGTCCCTAAACTCCTGCAGATTATCCTCATCAATAAAATCAGGTATCGGTGTCAGCGGCTTGAACTCGCTGAATTTACAAGTATAAATCATGCCATCCGAGATATCTTTCAATCTAAAATCCTCATATCCCAAAGAGTAGAAACTATCATCAGCCAATTCACCCACCGGACTTCCCTTCAGGTCAAAGCCAAGCTCGGAAAAGTGCGGGCTTATTATCCTTTCAATGCCGCCTCCCCCAGGAGCCTGCATTGGAGCACCCACGAGCCTGCTCTCCCAAGGATCATAAAAGCAGATATTACACACCTTGTCCTCGTATTCTTCATAAGCATGATTGCCAAAGCGGATGGTATTAAAGCCTGAAAATACTTTTTGCCCTGCCACCTCTTCAAAGCTTGGCTCCCGGTAACGTGTAAAAGCGTGATGAGCTCCCATGATGCCAAGCACCTTGGTGATGCCAGGCTGATGAAATGCCTTCAGGGCTTCCAGCCAATTCTTTTCATTACAATCCTTCCAGATCAGCCTTCTTTCCTCTTGATTGGGTTTTCTGTTTTCATTGCGGCAAATCTGGTTATACAGCTTCCAATTATAAGGATCATTCATCCCCACACAACGGATATGTTTCTCTGGGGGGTTGCTACGGTTGTGCTGCCAAATCAATCTATAAATCTCTTGATACTCCATATAACCCCAAAATGCTTCTTGCCTCAGGCTGATTCTTTTTGCCAGAGGCACATCAAACCACTCTTTTGAGATCAGTTCATCAATCAAATCCTGATCCGCCCTGCGCCCAAATTCAGTAGCCACAATCCTGATGCCCTGCTCAGCAAGAAGCGGGATCAGCCTGTGATATAGCTCTGCCTGCTGCCGAATATAGTGCATTTCTCCCAACAAAACTATATCGTGATTCTCAAACTTTTCCAAAACGTAATCCACAGGCGGCTTGCCTTCATTTAATAGATACGTTTCCAGCTCATCATGCATCTTGATACCTCGCTTTTGGCATACTGATAATTATAATACTCTTATGATGCAAACGATATTTTCTCTCTGTCTTTTGTCAAGTAATATCTTCCTTTCACTTTCAGGCTTGCTGTTCTTTTATACCCAAACCAAAGATATTGATTGACGAAATGCACGCCTTTTTCAAAGTATATTTTATCAAGAATCAGTAGAGAGGATGCCTGATGGATGTTTTTGAGCTGTGCGATAATCTGATTGCAGGTTATATGTATAAAATTCACGGATATTTGGACAGGTTCCCCCGATATGCACAAATTATTCGTTTTTTTTGTGCACATGAGATACCATATGTATAAAAAGACCGTTTTTTATACATATCACTGCTGATATATATAGAAAATCTATATTTATGCATGCAAATAGGGCTATCTTGAAAAGGAGCAATTCTGGATTATAGCCTCCCAATCCTTCCGCCACCAAGTATCTGGATGCACTTTGTGAGGACGGCCTCTTGAAAAAAGAGAAACTCGGCAGATCTAATTACTATATCAATACAGCCCTGTATAATATCCTCACTACGCTGGTGTAAACCTTGCCCATTAGCCTCCCTTGCACCACCCTTGTCTCACCCTTGCCGAGACAAAGGAGAGACAAGGGTGGTTAATAAGGAAGGAGAGGGTTTTTGCTGATTACAAAAGCTTGCAACGGTTATCCGCTCACTGCCCATTGTTCCCGGCTTTCACCTTATAAAACGCCCTATCCTGCACCTGCGTATCTTCATAACTAAGGGATGTGGTGGAATCCAGATACTCATATTCACCAGCCGGTAGCAACGCACGGTAAATATGGTATTCATCAGCACCGCTTATTTCCTCCCAGGAAAGCATGAATCCAGCAGTGCTTCTGGTGATATTCAGCTGTGGTGCCTCAAGGAATTCCGGTTCCGAGTGGGTGATGCGAATATTGTCCAGATAGAGGTTATTTCCCTTGGCAGAGATGGCGGTGAAACGCAGCTTATTGGTTCCTGTTGGTAAACCTATACTCATATTCTCCCAATGATCTGCAGTGGGAACAAATCGATAATTCCAGATTCCGGCAGTGTTCAACACTCCGTTGGGTCCACCCTCCAGATCTGCCAATAGGTGCCAGCTCACTCCTCTATCGGTGGAATACCATATTTCCATTTTGTCTATTTTGCCGCTGCGTCCTGCATAGGCATAATCAAAACTCAACTGGGCATCTGTATTTTGCGGAGTCACAAAATCAGGAGAATAGAGGTGGAAGGTGGTTTCGCTATTTTCAGCAAAAGAAAAGAAGTTTGCCACTTGGGATATTCCGCTGCCTCCAGAGCCAGCATCTCCGGCATATTGCCAATGCAGGTCTCCCTCTGATGCCGTCCATAGCCGCTGGGTTACAGAATCATATTCGAAAGTTTCTTCCCAGGGGAAAGCTGTGATGGGGCTTGCACTGGTGGCAGCTTTGCTTCCCATACCGTTGGAATAGCCGCTACCGTCATAAGACCAGATACGGTAATAAAGAAACTGGTTGGGCTCCAATCCAGGGTGAATGTAAGATGTGGCGTCGCTATCTGCCAATAGCACCGTTCCGCCACCCTCGATGGTGTCACCGGGATTGAAGCTTCCTGATGGGTTGCCAAATATATTTTCACTATTATAGGCTATCAATATGTGATCCATTTCTGGATTGAGCACCCATTCCAGCCGGATGCTATTACTATCTTCTGCGCTGGCGTTGAACTGGCTGGGGTTGGGTACATCTGCCACACTGGAATATCCCAGCCTGATATTGGGGATTTTGCTATTGGTGAGCCCCGTGGGTGGAGCGGCAGGATCAGGGTTCTCCATATTGCTATGGAAGTATTTGGCTCTATGTGAGCCACCTTCATGTCCATGAAAATGTCCGCCATGGTATTCATTGCCGGGGCTGTTTTCATCTATTGCCACCACCAAATGGCTGCCTTGAGTGTATAAAAAAGGAGTATCCAACAAAAATTCCACCCAACCCTCTTGAGCTGGTATTTGTAAAGATCCAGAAAATACCTGCGTCATTGCTGATACAGGAATCCAACTAAGGTATGGCTCATAAAAAACGCTCTGGCTCGTATTACCCAGATAAACGGTCCAATCACGGGAGTTAGGGGCGGCTGCGTCTCCACTCCAATAGAAGCTGAGCCTATCGATCACACAGCCTTCCAGATTCACTTCTCCCGGCGTATAGATCGTCTGGGAGTAAGACCAATCATAAAAAGGATGGATGGGCATCAGGGCGTTATGGTTACCATCACCGATTGTTATTTGCCCCGCAGAGGCAGTGACAGCCAGCAAAAGTAAGAATAGAGCAATCAGGGCATGTTTCTTTTTATTCATTATAAGATTCCTTTATGTGTGTTTTGAGATTAATTAGTATGTGATTCCATCAGCAAAACAGGCGGGTTCTGTCAAGAGGTTTGCTGGCAAATCCTTATTGTATAGAACGGAAGATACATTACTCACCAAGTAACCTATAAAAAACTACACGATGACAATACTTTAAGCGGCGTGCAAGTAAAAACCTCGGTGGCATTGTTTTCGCTTATTATCTACCATAACCCGGATAATTTTTCTAAACAAGCCTATCTTCTTATGACTCAAAATGATGGATAATTGGACTCCAATCATGTAAGTAAAAGTTATCTATCATCGTCACAGATGGATAGACGTTCGTTATTCATTTAAATATAATATTGAACAATATAATGATGCTTGACATCAAACAAGGGTTGGAATATAATGTCATGACAAATATGTGCAAATTGTGGCACGGTGGTTACCCGCCTGATTTGTAAAGGAATTGCATAGCGATGAGACACCATCACAGCTTTATACCAGAAGCTCTACCAGCATTCCGTCTGGCAGCGAGGTTTTTGTGTCTTCAAAGCTATGTACACTCCTCCCCACCCTCCAGACACCCACGATTAACCTTTTCCTCTAACGTTTCCTCCATTTACCATCCCAAATCGCCTTTCGTAAAATACAATCGCACAATACATAACTTTTTAGCGCCAAGGTATGGAAAGAATGGAAACACAAACATGCATTAACTTCAAGATCAAAAGACTAGCCCGGCTGGGTTCCCGATAATTGAAACACCGGGAACCCAACTGGATTCATTCGCGAACACCATAATCCTAAGATTCTTCTTGGAGAAACAATGATGAAAAAATCTTTTCTTACCTTAGTGGCATTGATGATGACCGTCATGATGTTTGCCACGGCTTACCAAATTGGCAGCGGTAGATTTTCTACTGCCGCGTTTCCGTTTAATGGACTCTATGATTATAGCTGGAGTAGAATGATTTACACCAGTGAACAGATTAACACTGCTGGGCTTGTTGGTCCATCCGAAATATAATCGGTGTAGCCTTCAGGGTGGCAGGAACGCCTTCAAACTACGTGATGCAGGATCAGCGAATATATGCCAGGCTCACCACAGTTTCTGTATTTGATGCCAACGAAACCAACCACCCCGGCTATACAGGTTTTCGCCCTCTATTTCAGGGAGAGATCACCTATGACGGTAATGGTTGGCATGAGATAGAATTCAGTTCCACTTTTACCTGGGACGGCGTTCAAAACATCGAATTCTTGTTTGAAAATCAAAGAGGGGAGCATACCATATCCGGATATCCAACCTTTATTTACACAAACTATAATGGCTTTAATTATGGGGTTTACAGATCAGCAGATGACGAGTTTCCCCTTACAGGAGGAACCCTAACTACTCAGCGTCCTGACACCCAGCTCATCACCCCCACTGCCACTCCTCCTGCCACAGCCCTCTTAGCTTCTCCGATGAATGGCGGAACAATGATATCTGTTACACCAATTCTTAGTAGGGAGGAAGTTGATGGAGCCGATGGTTTCAAGCTTTCACTTTGGAAAGAAGACCCTGCACCCATATATGTGGAAGAAGAGAGAGACCTTGGATCTATCTTGAACTATAAGATCTCCATTCCACTTGAGTATGAGACAACATATTATTGGCAAGTAATTCCTTACAACATGTATGGAGATGCCACAAACTGTCCAGTATGGAGCTTTACCACCACCCAGGAGGGTATCCTCACATTGGGTGAAGGCACCTATGCCCAGCGTTTTCCCATGGGAAGCTATTATGGGTATGAACGCAGTGCAGCGCTCTATCCGGCTTCATTCTTTGCAGATAAGAATATCAATATTACGTCATTGGGCTGGTATGCCACACTGGATACCTACGTTTCGATACCCACCAAAATCTACTTGAAAACATATCCTTCCACCACGCTGCCAAACACCATTTGGTCAGAATTGCTGGTGGGAGCAAGCTTGGTTTATGATCAAAATCAATTTGGCATGGATTCAAATAACTGGAATACAATTGCCCTGGATGAGAGTTTTGATCTGGATGCTGGCAATAACCTCCTGGTTTTGATTGAGAGAAACTATGGAGGCGGCGGAAATGGAACCATGGCTGGTGCTGGAATTTATTCAACCCCTGTCACAAACCAACATCTGACCTGGGCCACTGATGGTTATGAAGCTGGTGGTTTGGGTGCAATCAATATACATCGTCCCAATTTAATGGTGGTAGGCACTGAATATGAGATCACAACAGTGCCAAACCCGGCAGCCATCATCTCTCCCGCAGATGAATATAATATGGTAGATCTTGGCTCCAGCCTTAAATGGATTTCCGGTGGTGGTGGACCCAGTGGTTACAAGATGTATCTGGGCACAGACAATCCTCCCACAAACATCACCAATGGGTTGGATTTGGGTGACCAGACCAGCTGGACACTTCCCACGCTCCAAAGCGGCACGATTTACTATTGGAAGGTGGTACCTTACAATGGATATGGTGATGCCATTAACAGCCCTGTTTGGAGCTTTAGAACACTCCCTGAATGGGTATTAACCATCGGTTCTGGAGACCTTGCTTCATCTTATCCCTTTGATACCGGCTGGGAAGACTCCCGCACCCAGATGCTATTTAGCGCAGACGAATCGGTGGCTGCAGGAGCCTCTCCTTTTCAACCGTTGGAAGGCCTCGCATTTGATGCAGTTAACCTGAGTAGCATCACCATGAATGATATCCTGATTCGTGTAAAACAAACCAACGTTCACAGTCTTACCGGATTTGATACCAGTGATGATTTTGAAACCTGTTATCTGGCATCCCATGCCATGGGATCCACAGGTTGGAATTATTTCATGTTTACCACTCCCTTCATTTGGGATGGTGATGCCAATCTGTTGATTGACATTTCTTTCAATAATTCAGACTGGACGATGGAAGTAAATAAGGTAAACGCCACTGTGATCCCAGGGATGACTTGGGCGTACAGCAGAAACGAAGCTAACGGAGCCACTCTTACCGGTGGAGCACCACAGAATAACCGTCCCAACACACGTTTTGTGTTGATGGATCCGCCTTCAGGCCCTCCCGTAGCCCCACTCTTGGTCTCTCCTCTGGATGGCAGCTCCGGGCTTCCCATTGAAGGTTTCGATCTTACCTGGACTCCCGATCTGGCAAATGGCAATATGCCTCAATACTATGTGGTCTATTTGTCTCGCGATGAAGATCCCATAGCCAATAGCGAAGTGGTGGAAGAGATCCACCAGGGAAGAAGCTGGAACCCTGTGGTGGACGGCGGTGTGGAATTCGGTTATAGTGAACGCTGGTATTGGGCTGTTGGAGCAGCATCATTCGTGGATGACGTCTATTATGAAGAATTGTCAGAGGTTCGTTGGTTTGCGCTCGTAGCAAGTCCCCCTCAGATCTCAGTGTCTCACACATCCATTAGCGAAATGCTTGCTGTGGGAGAGAGCACAACTGCAGTTCTGGCACTTACGAATGCTGGTGGCCTTCCGCTTAGCTACAGTATAGGATTTGTGGAAAACCAATCCAGAAGCGCCATTTTGCCCTACGACCCTGCCAACCCCATTATCCAAAACCAAAATGCCAGCTTACGCGTTGATAGCGAGCCCTTCATCGGCCCCGTAACCGCTGTCCAAAGCCGGAATAGGTTTGATCTGCAATTCAACTACGCACTTCTTGGTTCAGAATACGGTGTGACAACCGATGGTACCTATCTCTATACTTCTCACTGGGAAACTCCCGGCAAGATTGGCAAATATGAGCTGGATGGTACCTCACTGGGGACTTTCATAATCCCAGGTGCCGGACAAATCAGAGATATGACCT
>JAAYJN010000105.1 GCA_012522935.1 Candidatus Cloacimonadota bacterium
GTGTCAAAAGCTGCACCTTTTTATATCGGCATACAGGTTGAATGATTGGGCAGCATCTGCTGAATGATATTATAGGGTATGGGGCTGCGTTTCCCTATGTATTATAGAAGGGTAGTAACTGATGGTTGGGATATATTAGAACCTTACTCCCAATGCCACGCCCACCTGAGGCAAGATTACAACAGATTCGTTTTCTCTGGCTGCCAGTTCAAAGCCCAGTTCAGGAATCGCAAGCAAAGGACCCAAATATAGCCCTACATTCCCTCTTAAGCCTCCATGGAATAGTAGATAAGGACCTTTCATATAATAGTCTTCCTCATGTTTATAATAGATCTCACGATAGTGATTATAGTTTCCCCTGGCTATAAAATTGAAATGCAGATGATCGTTAAAGATATGGGTCATGATTAGCTGCAGCTCTCCACCGATGGATTTGAATTGATTTTCATATTTGTTTTCGCTATATACGGTTGCACTCATAGAGGTAATACCGGGCTGTACCGCAAAATAAATATTATTATGCTGATACATCAGTTTTTTGAAAGTAAGCTTTGCTCCGGGACTCACAAGACCCGTCCACACGCGAACTCCAATCTCAGTATCATTTTTCAAACCAAGGGAAAAGCTTGCCCCCATCAATGCTTCCACCTGGGGAAAATCTTCATCATCATAAGTAAAATCATCCTCATAAACCGTTGTTTCCAGCATTGAAGCCAAATCCACACCAAAACCTTGATGGGCTGTGACCTTCATCTGTTTGGGCTTTAAAGGAACGGCAGTTTCAAAAGAGGAGGTATCCATTAAAGCACAAGCTGATAGAGACAAGAGAAAAAACATAAACAAAACCTTGTAGATGAGGCTCTTATATGTATTAATGGGTTTGATAGAGGCAGGGGCGTCTTGATCTATCAATTGTGGTAGCTTATGATTCTGTGAGCAGCTTGTATCTGTCATTTTATCTCCTTGGCTGTAACTTGGGATTGGATGTGGACAAAATAAACCAAACTGATATTCTGTAAAGGAATAAATACATCATGCTTGTGTATATTGCCAAATTACTGAATCTGAAACAGACAGCGGAGGCATCCCTTCGACGGGAAACATCCGCTGTAAGCATAAGATACAAATGGAGCGGGCAACGGGGCTCGAACCCGCGACCCTCAGCTTGGGAAGCTGATGCTCTACCAACTGAGCTATGCCCGCTCTCTGAGGCTTATATATTTGGGGGCTGGAACTTTGTCAAGCATGAAATTGTGATAGGAATCTCACAATCATCTGCTTATCACTACTCCCATTCGATGGTGGCAGGAGGTTTGTCACTGATATCAAATACCACCCTGTTTATTCCTTCAACTTCGCTGAGTATACGGGAGGATACGGTTTTTAGAAATGAATGAGGGAGGGGCGTCCAATTGGCCGTCATCCCGTCTGAACTATTCACGGCACGCAGGGCACACACATATTCATAGCTGCGCATGCCATCTTTTACGCCCACACTGCGGATGGGCAATAGCACGGCAAATGCCTGCCAAGTGGTATGATAGAGATTTTGAGTGCGAAGCTCTTGGATATAGATCTCGTCAACCTGTTGCAGGATATGCAGCTTTTGGGGGGTGACCTCGCCCAAGATGCGCACTGCCAGACCAGGACCGGGGAAGGGGTGGCGGTCTACAAGCTCTGAGGGAAGCCCCAGGGCTCTACCCACCTCGCGCACCTGTTCTTTGTAAAGATCACGCAGTGGCTCCAAGAGGGAAAGCTTCATCCTCTCCGGCAAACCTCCCACGTTGTGATGACTCTTTACCTTGGCTCCGGAACCGTCCACCGTCTGGCTTTCAATAACGTCTGAACGCACCGTGCCCTGAGCCAGCCAACGCACATTGGGGTGTTTGATAGACTCGGCTTCAAAGACATCAATAAAGGTGGAGCCAATGATTTTGCGCTTGGTTTCAGGATCTTCCACACCTTTCAACCTATCCAAAAAGAGCTGTGAGGCATCCACAAAATGTATCTGGAAGGCTGAGAGCGGGGCAAAGTATTGGGCAACGCGCTTTGCCTCTTGAAAGCGCATGCAGCCGTTATCCACGAAGATGGGGAGCAGCTGGTCTGTGATGGCGCGATGAATCAATGCCGCAGCCACGGAAGAATCCACCCCACCGCTGAGACCCAAGATTACCTGATCATCTTGTACCAGAGAGCGGATCTTGGCAATGGCATCCTCGATGAAAATGGCAGGATTCCAATCCGCAGGAATGTCTTTATTACTCATAATACTCATCTCAAAAAGGGGTTGTTGTTCTTTTCCAAACCGATGGACGTCTGGGGACCATGCCCGGGGCATACTACCACATCATCGGGTAAAACAAAGAGTTTTTCCCGGATGGAACTAATGATCTGCTGGTGGCTGCCTCCGGGGAAATCCGTGCGACCAATGCTCATCTCAAAGAGGGTGTCTCCACTGATGAGGTATTTGCCACCATATAGGCAGATGCAGCCGGGGGTGTGTCCCGGGGTGTGGATCACGCTCAGGTCGTGATTGCCTATCTTGAATACTTCACCACCTTCCAGGATGATGTCGGCTTCTTTTTCCGCCAAGGGAGTGCCCAAAAAGTGGCTGAGGTTTTTCTTGTTATCCACCAGCATCTGGGCATCGGCGCTGTGGATTGCCAAGGGTGCATCCAGCCTCTCTTTGAACCAGGTATTGCCGCCGATGTGATCACCATGACCGTGGGTGTTGAAAATCATAGTGATCTGGATGCCAAGCTGGGAAATCCTATGCAGGAGTTCCTCAGATGGTGCGGCGGGGTCCACGAGGATAGCCTCTTGGGAGAGGTCGTCGTATAATAGCCAGGTGTTGGTGCCGTAGCTGGGTAAAAGAATGCGGGATTCGATATTTAGCATGGTCTATCCTATTCGATATTGATTTTATATTGGTTGAGGTTTTCCAAAGGGATTTTGCTCACCATCAGGATTTGTTCCATTCCATCCTTTGGCTGATATCTGACGGCGGCTGTGGCGGGAGCTTTACGACTGTAAGAGAGGACTATGGAGGCGGCAATGCGGAGAATCGGCTCGTCTGGGTTGCCTCCAGAGAGGATGCCCAAAGGTCCGCGCATATCCTTGATGGAGAGGCGGGTTTCATCTGTGGCGGCTTGGCTGAGACCGTTGTTATCCGCTTCGCTGCGTCCAACGATCAGTTTGATCTGAGGTGAAAGCCGGAAATGCCTGCCCCAGCGCAGGAGTCCGATGGTGTGGGGATTATCCTGCCCATGCTGGATAAGTTCACGCAGGCGCAGGGAATAGCCGGCATCGGTGAGCAGGCATCCGCCGCCGGGAGAGGGATAATCTGTGATACCCAGCTTGGTTGCCAATTCCATCTGGGCATTACGCCCGCGTCCCTGCAAATCCAGCATCTCATCTTTATTTATCCAGCCTTCGCGAATGGGCAGGGTATCTGCCAAAAGCTTCTGGGAGAGCGGCCTTACGATGAGGTCGCCCACGCCGCTGGTCTTGGAAACCGAATTGAGTGCATCCCGGCGTTGGGACATGGGGCGCTGGCCCACCACTTCTCCGGAGATAATAAAGGATGCCCCCAGCTCCTGAAGCATATCCCCTGCCAGTTGGAACATCAGGGCATGACAATCAATGCAGGGGTTGTGGTTTTTGCCAAAGCCATAGCGGGGGGACTTGATCATCTGCAGATGCGCTTCGCTGATATCCCTTACCAGGAGGTTGATGCCATTCAGCTTTGCATATTCCAAAGCCTTGTGTGGGGGCAAATAAGGCGTGCTAAAGAATACAGGAAATATCTCATACCCCAGCCCTTGCATCATCTTGACCACGATGATGCTATCCAAGCCTCCGGAGAAAAGAGCAATTGCCGAGTGCGGTTTAATCGTTTTCATATTATATGTCTTTAATACAAAGAGGCGCGTTACCTTGGTTTGTTTTATCGGTAAGGCGCCTCATTATGGAGCTAAATGGGGGACTCGAACCCCCGACCTACTGATTACGAATCAGTTGCTCTACCAGCTGAGCTAATTTAGCGTTATTCATGAATGAGTTTGGAAGATAGCGGCTTAGCCGGATCATCTCATCTGCTCTTAGAGTTCTGGGCATCGCATTGGATGTAAAGAAGCTGTAATCCCGAATAAACACGCATATCCAAAGAGGCATCATTAGTCAAGAGTTGACGTACGGTTTGAGCATAAATAGCCGTGACGCCTATCAATATGGTAGTGATAAGCATGACTAATTGATGCATTTTAACTCCTTTGAACATACATTTATTTACAGTTTAACCAAGTGCTTGATTTCGTCAAGTCTTTTTGTGGGAAGAGCTGTTGAAAGGGGTGTTGGTAAACGTTGTAAGGATATTAAGGATTTACGTGGTCGATAATTATGCGGGTCAAAAGCAGCAGCATCGCCGTAACAAAGATTATGCGGATAAAGCGGTTACCCTTTTTGATGACGAGGCTGGAGCCTACCAGGTTGCCGGCGATGCCGAAGATAGCACCGGGGATGGCGATGGGATAGTAGATTTTGCCCGCCAATCCAAAGGTAATCACCGCGGCGATATTCGAGGCCAGATTCACCACCTTGGTATTGGCGTTTGCCTTCACGAAGTCATATTTGAGCAGGACGGTAAAGATGATGATGAGCAGGGTGCCTGTGCCCGGACCAAAGAAGCCATCATAAAAGCCGATACTTATGCCGGCAAGAGCAGCCAAGATATACTTTAATCCAATTTTGAGGGATGCAGATTTATCCTCTTGCCCGATATCCTTTTTGATGAGGGTGAGCACGGTGATGGCGGGGATGAGGAAGATAAGCAGATAATTGAGGAAGGCGGAGGACGCCAATAGCGCAACCCTTGCTCCCAGCCAGGAGCCGAGGAGCGCAGCCACAGCACTGCACAGCGCCACGGGGATATCTATCATTCCTGCCCTCAGATAGCGACCGGTGGAAAAGAGGGTGCCCCAGGAGGAGGAAAACTTGTTGGTGCCCAAAGCCATGTGTGGCGAGATGCCCATGCTCCAATATGTGGGCAGGGAAATCAAGCCGCCTCCGCCGGCGATGGAATCCAATAAACCAGCCAGAAAGATGAAGGGCAAGACCAGGAACATATCCGCACTTGATACTTGAGAAAGCAGTGGTATCACGATCAGAGCTCCGCCTTAAACTCCAGCTTCAGCTGTTGGTTCAGCTTTTCCTGGGGATAGCTTTTGATGCTGTAATCAAGGCTGATGGTGCTGTATGCATTTAACCTATAGATTCCATTCAGATTGGCACCGAGCGAAAAGCCCGCTCTCTTTTGAGGTAAAAAGCTGAGGAATTGATCGCCCTCACGCCAGTTGTGGCGCAGGTCCACGCTTGCTGCCAGCCTGCCTTTCTTGCCCCAGGTGCTGCGGAAGCCGGGACTGATTCCCAATCCATACAACCTGTAAGCATCGCTATTATGGGTGGAGCTGCCTCGCTCGTTAAACAAATCTGCATCCAGCCTCAGGATGGTGCTTTGCCTCAGATTTCTTTGTGAATAAGCCAAAAGACGCTGCATCTGAACGAGGCTTTGATAGCGGCTATCGCGCTCGCTGGAATCCTCGAAGCCAAAGCTGAAGCTATAATCCCCGATGCGGTTCAGCTCCAGCTTTACCCCACGTAAGGAGTGGCGGCTGGTATTCTGCTCCTGATAGCGGTTATCCTGGGTTTTATCCATGTCATAGCTGAGGAGCAGATTGGCTTTGTTGGCATATAGTTCCAGCCATACATTCTGCACAAAGCTGTGTTTATCGTAGATGAGGGTGGAATCCACCGTGGCTGATTGGGGCAGGAAGAGATAGCTTTTCCAATCTGGATTGTTGCCCGTCTTTTGTCTGGAACCAGAGATAAGGAGGTCTGAATTGATGCGTCTCAACAGATCGCTTTTACTCAGGTTCCCCGGCTTGAGATAGATATTTGCCTGGGCGTTCAATTCTGCACTCAAGCCTCCCGTAGGGGAGGTGATGTACACGTAATCCCAATCCCCATCAGGGATTGCCACACCTGTGCTGTCATACAGCCCGATACCGCTGCCCACATATTCCAGTTCCCTGATGCGGGGGAAGAATTCCGTTTGATTGAGCTGGTAATTGCTCAGGATAACCAGGGCATTCCTGAGGAAGTTATCGCTACTACGAAGGTTGATGAGGTTGAAGAAAGTTTTGGAGGAGTCCGCCTGAGCTTTCACACTGCGCCGGCTGTAATCAAGGTTGAGGTTGTGATTGGGACTGCTAATGCTTTGCTCCCAGCTGAGGGTGTTGGCATGCTGGGAATGGGAGCTGGCGTCAGTGGCTGTTTTGGTGTCATCGGCAATGTATGCAAGGCGTGTCTGAAAGCTTTTGGCATCGCCCAATTCCGTATAGGGATTCAGCCTCAGAAAGCGGCTTTCGATGTGCTGTGGATCATCCGGCACAAAGTGTTGCAGGTTGAGAATGCCACCTAACTTTAGCCATGCTTTCTTCCATGAGGCATCCCAGAATTCATAATGGGTGGTGCCAGAGCCAGATGAGAGGGCTGGATTTTGGGTTTGCGCAAGGGTGGATCTCAGCTCCAGCCGGGGCAGTGCCCAATATTGGGGAGATGAAAAGATGAAGCGCATCAGCCTTTGTTCAAAGCCACCCTCGGCATTGATTTGCTTGAGAGTCAATTCTGGCTTTACCTTCTCCGCCAAAGCCAAGCCCAGGCGCATGCTGAAGCTATCAAAAGCCAGGGAATCCGCAGGCAGGGCAGCCCCCAGGTCGTAATCCCCGATGCTGGCGCTGTAATCACTGATCAGCTTGGTATATGCCAGGCGTTTTTCATAATCCATCAGCAGCAAAGGCGCAAAGATGCCGTATTTCCCTGTGAAGCCCAGCCAGGAGTAGAGATATCCGCCCTGGTTATCATCGTCATCCAGGGGAGACAGCGTATTGGCATCGTTGTGGGAAAACACTGCCTCCACTCCCAGATCCCATCCGGAGCGATCAAACCGCAATCCCACAGCGGCATTGGTGATACTGGAGGGTGCCACCAATTGCTTCTGAGGCAGCCATTCCCCCAATCCAGCCCCCACATAGCGGAATTTGCCGTGGGAAAACTGGATATAATCCCCTTCCCCTGGTCCCACATAGCTAAAGTAAACGTTATAATCTGCCAGGCTATCGGCATCTGCATATTCAAACCAGGCGCTGCCATCCACACCTGTTATCAATCTATAAGTGCCCTGTCCAGGCTCCACCAAGATGGCTCCTTCGCCCCAGGCATCACTATCCCCTGCATAATACAAGGAATCCAAATCTTGAGCACTAAATTCATATAGCAGGGGTTTATCCTTGTTATCGGAAGCCGTGATAACCCTGCCGGTGAGGGAGAGGCCGGGTATAATCTGCCAGGAGGCATTGCTGAGGATGCTGTGACGGGAGTAGTTTTCATCGGCATATTTGAACCATACGGAGATCTTGTCTGTGGAAAACACCAGCCTGCGAAACATCAGCGTTCCTTCGGAGTAGTCTATATAATAATCACTGCCCCGTTCTAACAGGCTGCCATTCTGATAGACGCTTTCGCTGCCGGCGATGATGAGGAGGCTGCCCGGTTGCCCCTGGAGGTTAAGATAATAGGGACCCTGTTTGCCATCAATGATGGGGATATCCACGTGGGTGTTTTTGCCTCCGCCCACGGAATAGGCGGCATGCAGGTGGGATTGCTTGCCCAGGCGTGCTGCCACACCCTCAAAGCGGGAATTATAATCCAAATAACGGCTGCCACCATAGTTCATTTCGAGGTCTCCCATCTCCAGATTCCAGCTTTTGCCTTGGATCTTTACAAATACCTGATCCAGGCTGCTCAGCTCTTTGGAATCTCCTTCCGGGGAGAGCTTGGACTGGCTGTCTGAGAGCTGGGCATTGATTTGCACCCCATCCGTAAGTTCACCGCTGAGATTAACATACAGGGATTGCTTGAGGTCAAAGGCGCTTTCTTCGCTAAAGCTGATGGCAAAGGTCTTGCTGCCGCTAATGAGGAGCTTGCCATCATCCTGCCACCAAGATTGCCGGGTGGAAGGCTTGATGGTTTGGAAAAGGGAATCCGTTGCAGCTCGCTCTTGATACAAAAAGCTGGGTTCGGAATACCTGGTAGGGATCAGGATAAAGCTAACATGAATGAATTCATCTGCCAGGGGCATCAGCAGGGTAAGCTGTCCCGTGCGCCAATCCAACAGATAATCCTCTCCGCTCTTGAGGGTTCCGCTTTGGGCTTGCACCTGCTCGGAGCCGATAATGATTTTACTTTTGCCCAAGTCATAAACCATCTGCCCGGGTATGATGGCAAGCCTCACCTCCTGAAAAAGGGAATTGGCTGCCAGGGATTGTACCCACAGGAGCGGCAACAAGAAGATGAGGAAGATGCCAAGACGAGGATTCATTTACACTTTATGGATCACCCAACACACCACGCCCCACACCACAAAATCCATCTCTTTGCCCACAAAGATGGGTTCATAATCATCGTTTTCCGGTTTCAGCCAATAGCCTTGGGAATCTATTACCAAGCGCTTGATGGTGAGCTCTCCATCATACACTGCCATCACGATCTTGCCGGAAACGGGCTCCAAAGAGCGATCCACCACCAGGATGTCATCCGGGAAGATACCGGCTTTGATCATGGAATATCCTTCCACCCTCACAAAGAAGGTGGATGCCGGATGGGGCACCAGGTATTCATTGAGGTCCAGGCTGCCTTCCAGATAGTCTTGCGCAGGCGAGGGGAAGCCGGCAGGTATGCGTGCACCCAAGAGGGGGCGGCTTAGCTTTTTATCCGAGCGGGCACCATAGATGGCTTTGATGGTGCCGTCTGTCTTGATGTTTTTCATCCATATTCTCCCTTGCTGATCCAAAGTATCGTTGGTTGTGTCAAGGCTTTATAGAGGGCGCATTTTTGTCAAA